>JALVFK010000132.1 GCA_027030065.1 Desulfurococcales archaeon
CCGACATCGTAGTTGTAGATGAGGCAGCTGGAATACATGTACCACTACTCCACTCTATATGGCGTAACCATAAACGAACAATATTTGCAACAACAATACACGGATACGAGGGAGCAGGTAGAGGATTTTCTGTAAGATTCCTTAAAAGATTGAGAGAGGACCCCAATACAAAACTCTACGAATATGAAATGGAGGAGCCAATAAGATACTCAAAGGACGACCCCGTAGAGATATGGCAGTTCAAAACCCTTCTACTAGACGCAGAACCAGCTGAACTAGATGAATCGGATATAGAAGCAATAAAACGAGGAGAGTTCAAGTATGTTAAACCAGACCCCTACTGGCTCTTCAGTAAAGAGGGAGAAGAAGTCCTAAGACAATTATTTGGAATATACGTGCTAGCTCACTATCGCAACGAACCCGACGATCTCGGAATGATAGCAGATGCCCCACATCATAGTGCACGTATACTTGTACTGCCCTCGGGTAAGGTTGTATGTTCGGTTCAACTAGCCGAAGAGGGCCCCATACCAGAGGATATGATAGACGATCTACTTAAAGGAGGACGAATACCAGGCAACATTATACCAGATAGATTTCTCAAGCATGTGAGGATAAGAGATTTCGGTAAAACTATTGGGTGGCGTATTGTTAGAATAGCCACTCATCCCGACGTACAGAGTAGAGGTATAGGGAGCCGTATGTTGGAAGAAATATACAAAGAAGCAGTAGAGAAAGGCTATGACTGGGTGGGAAGTGGATTCGGCGTAAACGAACAATTACTTAGATTCTGGTTGCGTAACGGGTTTAAACCAGTACATTTATCACCTGATAGGCATCCGATAAGTGGAGAGTACACTATACTAGTATTAAAACCAATATCAAGTGAAGTAAGAAAAATGGTTGAGATAGCAAATAAAGAATTCCGATGGAAAATACTCCACAGCCTACAAGACAACTATAGGGATCTCGAAACAGAAGTAGCATTAATGATTCTCGGAGAAGAACATCCAATAATACCTGACTACAAGCCTAATCTAACAAGAATACAAGAGGATAGACTATGGATATACTCATACGGTCCCATGACCTATGAAGCAGCATGCGACCTCATGTATGAGCTCGCCAAGGCGTACTGGATAATGAGCAAGAAGAAGAGACCTAATCTAGATAAAATGAAAGAACATATACTTGTAGCGAAAATACTCCAAGGAAAGTCTTGGGAGCGTGTAGCCGACGAGCTAAGAGTTAGGAGAGTAAAAGTAATGGAGCAAGTAAAGGAAATAGCACGAATAATGTTAAAACACTTCTACGGAAAAGACGAAAGTAGTAAAACGGGTGTAGATTTAAAAGAATTGATTTAATGTCTTAGCTCCCATAATATGTGAGCTATGACTGGTAGTATTAGCTTCTCTAATGCCAATTTAACAGCACTAGGCGAGCCTGGTAAGGCAAATAATACTTTATTGTCAACAGCTTTTGCTTTCGCTCTACTAATCCATGCTCTAGCACCAACTTCATTCCAAGATAACATTCGGAAAAGCTCTCCGAACCCCGGTATCTCTATGCCATTGAAATAATCAACTACTCTTACTACAAGATCCTTAGAACTCAACCCGGTACCTCCTGTGACAAGCACTACGTCAGAGTTCTCTAGAGCCTTCCGAGTTTCCTCTAATATTTCTTCAAAAACATTAGGTGTTATTGCCTTGTAGACTAGGTGGTAACCTTTTTGCTCAATGAGCTCGCTAACCATAGGTGTAATCTTATCCTCTTTCTCGCCACGAAAGACTTTATCACTTGTAACTATTAATCCGAAAGCCACTCTATCAACTACTCTATGAGCATGGTCATTGTTCTTCATCTTCTGGTACCTCTGCTTGTCTTAAGATCTCAGATTCAAGCATTTTAAGCCAAACCCTTCTAGGTAACGCTAAGTCTTCTCTCCTCATTGGGGTGGGCTTCTTTAATCGTATTCCAACGCCATTTACTATTTCTACTTCATACATTCTAAGATCGTGTTCTGTTTGACGCATTTTCTCAACTATAACATACCTTCTAAGATAACCGCTAGCTATGCTCCGCCTAAACCTTACTATACCATCTGCAACATGCTCTATACCAAAACCAAATCCTAGACTAGTTGTTACAGCATATTGTGAAACGAGTAGTGCAGTGAAATCCCATCTAGTTAGAACACGTTTAACATAGTAGCTGTATTTTCTAGCCATTGCTGGCTTATCTAGCCAGAACGCGCTCATGCTATCCACGACTAGTCGTGCCCTACCGTAACCAAGATACTTCTTCGCTTCAATAATCTTATTTATTAATTCCTCGATGTCAAGGCTGTGGAGGCTCCAGAGATCGTCTCTTCCACCCATTAGTGCGTCTATTATCACGAGTTTTCCTTCATCTATTGCTTTACGGAAATCCCATCCAAACTGAGCTGCTTGTCTTATAATACTTTCACGAGATTCTTCAGTTGTTACATAGATATTCTTATCACCAACTCTTATTCCCTCGGCAATAAAGTGCTGACAGAAAATAGTCTTACCAGTACCAGGTTCTCCTACTACGGCTACAAAGAATCCTCTAGGAATACCTCCCTGTATAAGTCTATCAAAATCCCTTATACCCGTACTAAGCCTCTCTATACTATTGTTACCGTAGAGGCCCACCGTTCACACCTTCAATAGTATCTATATATTCAGCTCTTATAATGGCTTCCTAGTTATCAGTAACTGTTTCAATTAAACATAATAAAGTAATACTAATATAATAGTCTCCGCACAATAAGTTTCTGTAAGTAATACCGCCGATGAAGACTGCCCCACAGGATTGAATACAGCCATTATGTGAGGGGTCGGCGTCGCGGAGGCGGTCTAAGACATCCGAGTAATACCAAACGGTTACTCTCTGGTGTACATGGTGAAGGAGGTAGAGACAACTAGAGCATCCTCGCTGGACGCAACAGCGGGTCCCCCAATAACATGGATTAACATCTACGAGGAATTACTAAATATTACTGGTGTTGATGGAGCAGGTAGACTTAAGGTAAAATCAGGCTACAGAGAGACTTTCAATAAACTTGAAAACGAGTTAAGAGAGCAGTTCATATACAACATACTCGATAAGGACCTAATAGAATTAGGCCATAAATGGGTTGAATTGTTCAAAGATGCGATCGAAGAATTAAAACAAGTAGCAGACCTCTACGCAGTAATGCTTTCTAGAGAATTAAAGAGCTTTACCGAAGACATATTATCTCATCTCAAAAAGAAAATCTTCATATACACAAATGACTTATTACGTAGAAGAATTGAATTAGAGGAATATGAACGTAAAGCGGGAGCAGCTATACGCACATCCTTTCGGACAAACTTGAGGAGCATCTATCAAAACTGGGTTTTCATAAAAATAGTGAAGAAAATCGTAGAAGACAATGGTACAATAGTTTACCCAGAGAACAAGTATTTACCTCTAGAGAGATGGGGCAAACAGAAAACAGGTGTTATCCCACCTAATACTATAACCTATACGCCTGGTAAGGGTTATCTAAGCTTCTTCCTCGAAGCCCCAAGACCAATAGGTTGGGAGGATACAAGTGATTTAAGAAGGGCTTGGAAGCTCTACACTGCTCTAAGACCAGACATGCTTGTTTATGGTGGGAGGATATTAAATATAATACAGTTAGGAGTAGATCCTCCCATAAAGAGGCCAAACGTAATAATAGAATGCAAGGAACTAGAAGACTGGTATCTAAGGGTAAGAGACATTAAAGGTCCACTCGCACAACCATTGACTGCTGAGGAATGGCGCAATAAATGGATAGAGGGATTATGGACTGGTCTCGCAGACGTCTTAGGAGTAGATAGAGAAAAGGTAACCGAGACTGTAAAGGAGAGAAAGGGTATTAGACTTAGAGAATACCACATAGTAACCCTCTATAAATCACTCTATAAGCCAGATAAAATGATCCTAGTATCAAGGGCGAGAATACCGAGAGAAATAAAACGAGAACTAGAATACGATCACGGCATGGTAGTATATGATGATGTAGGCTTCAGCGAGGAGAAAATAAATGATATAGCTAGTATCCTAGTAGAACACGCTAAGCCGGACTCGGAAATAATATTAAAGTTACAAGGGGAGCTAAGAGAATTATTTGAAAAAGCATATTTGAAGGCAATGTCTAGGGGATTCAAGGGTTCAGTCCAAGAATTCTTAAAACAAGTTCTTGAAAAGTATATGCTAGAATAATAGTAAAGGGTTGATGGGAGGGGGACTATATGGCTAAATCTCATATGGTGATAGCGGTATCACAAGCAGGTTTTGATAGTGTTGTAGATGTTTTGAGAAGGATGCACGAAGCGGTCTCGGTTCATGCTGAGTACATTAATAGTTCTCCGCGCACCGCTATATTCATTGGAGAGAAAATGTTCTTTCGCACTGGATCCTGGGCCTCGGCTGTAACTATTGTAAAGGAGGTTCAAGGTAGAGTAGTGGTAAAGGTTATTGCTACTGGTGGTGGAGAAGGATTACTGAACCTGGGCTGGGGAGCGAATAAGAGCTATGCACGCAGCATAATAGAATTCATAGCCAAATCATTGCCAATAAAGATAGTGAAGGAGATAAACGACTACAACATATCTAAGTGGAGAGAAGCATTTATCCCAGAAGAACAAACCTAATAAATATATTCTGATTGACTTGCTACTTACTTATTTTTCTAACAGTCCTTACAATGTTCTCAAGTTTTCTTAAGCCAACCTCATAAGCTCTATAAGGATTATCAAACGCTCCCTTAAGGCCTCCAAATCCGCAGTCTGCTGAAACATAATCTATTCTTCCACGAGTTAGTTCATAGATCTTTTCCAATAACGCTGAAATCTCGTCAACACTTTCAACTACTGGTCTTTTAGCGCTTGCAACACCGGGGGCGAGTATTTTATCGTATTTCTCGAGTAACTCGTAGCTTACTACATTGATGTTTTCGGGTGAGTCCTTAAACTCGAAGTTCAGTAAGTGTAATCCTTTTACTTGAGATAATATTTCGAAGAGCTTATCGGATATGCGTCCACAAACATGTATTCCACCTATATTAGTCTCACCTTTCATAGAATACAGTGTTTCCAAATTCTCTATGATACTATCAACTGTATGCCTATAGAGTATTCTCCGCTTGCCAACTATAACACCCAGTATCGGTTCATCAATAAATATGGTGTTATAGCCTAGATCCCTCATATACTCTACAAACCCCTTAACATATTCTACAAAGAATGTTTTCACAACAATAGGCTTTGAAACCATAGTAGCACGTAAACCCTTCTCCGGGTCATCAAAATATACTCTAGACGCTAAAGTATAGGGACCAGTTACTGGTGCCCTCAACCCCTTAAAGCCAAGCTTTTTCTCACGTACTATTCTTATACTAAGCTCCGCCTCCGGAACCTTTAATCTGGGTGGCTCGGTCTCCAGTAATTTATCTATATTTGAGTAGTAGAAGTCACCTTTCTTCTCCAGTAATCCTATATTAGCAAGTGGCTCCAAGTATATGTCTATAAAGCTCCTGAGCTGAGGATAAGGTGGTACATCAACACCTATTCTATATAGGTCTTCGAGTATTTTCTCCTCAATACCAGGGCTCGGATCTAAGGGGAAGCTCCCTACATGACTTACAAGCATTACTTTAACCACCTCACGCTTTAACATATAGTGTTATAAGATCCCTTTAAAACATGATTAGCAGTGTTAAATAGATGGTAAAGAGAGTGCGATATCCATGGATAGGGATGAGGTTGTTGAAAAAATTAGGGAATGTCTAGTAGAATTAGATGGAGACTGTGTATTAGAGGGTGTTGAAGAAGCATTAAAACTCGGTATTAGTGCTACTGATATAGTCTTAGGGCCTATGAGTGAAGCTATGAACGAGATAGGGAGGCTCTACGAGGAAGGAGAATATTTTATTGCCGAGTTAATAGAGGCTGCCGAGATATTCAAGGATGTTATGAGGAGATTGGATAAGCTGTTAAAAGAAGAAGCAAAAAAGGCTGCTTCGACAAAGAGGCGCTTGAAGATAGTGTTGGGTACCGTTAAGGGAGACGTACATGATATAGGGAAGACTCTGGTTAAGGTAATGTTGCAGGCGGCGGGACACGAGGTAATAGATCTAGGAGTAGATGTTTCAGCTGAAAAATTCATTGAGGCGATAAGAAAGCATAATCCAGATGTCTTGGGTATGAGTGCTCTATTGACAACAACCATGAGGTATATGGAAGAGGTAATTAAGAAATTACGAGAGGAGGGGCTGAGAGAAAAGATCTTTATCATAATAGGCGGGGCCCCCACATCAAAAGAGTTTGCAGAGAAAATAGGTGCTGATGCTTGGGCTAAGAATGCTATAGAAGCTGTTAGGATAGTAAACAAGTATGCGGAAGAGAAGAGGTGAAAATATACGAATAAGAAAGCCATAGTAAATGTAAAGGGTATTGGTAAGAAGATAGTCGCTGAGTACGGGGAAAATCTAGGTGAGCTACTAGCAAGAAATGGCCTACTACCCCTACCATGTGGTGGAAGAGGATTATGTGGTCAATGTATTGTTAGAGTCAGAGGAGAAGTGTCAAAGCCTACTGGTAATGAGCTTAGCCGTGGGCTAAAAGACGGTTTAAGACTAGCTTGTCAAACACGAGTACTTGGTAATGTTGAAGTAGAACTATTCTATAAGCCCAGGCTCAGAGTCTCACATTACTCGTACAACATCATATTAAATAGAATAGATCCTATATTCCGTCTACAAGATATAACAACAGAAAAGCTCCCACTACATTCTCAAGAAGAAGTAATCATACCCCAAGAGAAATGTTTTGACAGTAAAGGTAAGGTTCTATTAATACGTGGTCATCCGATATCTACTACTATAGTAGACAATGATAATGTAAGAATACTGCTCATGGATTTAGGTACGACGAAAATAGCCTATCAAGTAATAGACTTGAAGGGAGACGTTCATATCGAGAAAACAATAGTGAACCCTTTGACAAGATATGGTGCAGATATAATAACAAGACTATCAAAAATAATAGAACAACCAGAGAAAGAGCGTGAGATGAGAGCACTACTACTAGATATAATAGAGAAAATACACGATGAAAACAGTGGCATAGTCTTAACGGCTTTTGCTGGTAATAGTGTAAATCAAAGCATACTATTAGGGCTACCAGTAGATAAATTGGCAGTAAAACCCTATCAACCATACCTTAAAGGACCCTTCATAGGAGTCATAGGTAAATGTAAACCCTTCTATGCTGCTCCCTTCATAGGGGGATTTGTTGGAGCAGATGCCTTCTCCAATATGGCGGCAGTTGAATATATGGGTTTAGATAAGCCATACATAATAATAGATATAGGAACGAATACAGAAGTAATAGTCGGGACAGGAAGACTGGAAGACCCTATATATGCTACAAGCACGCCAGCTGGACCAGCTTTTGAGGGCCACGTGGAATCTGGTGCTGGAGTAGGTTTACCTGGAATCTATAGTGTTAAAATAAAGAGGGTTGAAGCAGATAAAATAGTCTTTGAATACATGGTTGATTCTGAGTCCAAGCCAGCCGGTCTTCTAGGCTCAGGTATTATAAGTTTAGCAGCAGAGCTACTTAGAAATAAAGTCATAGACAATAGGGGACGAATACTTAGAGGTTATCGTAGAGTAAATGGTATTAAAACCATAGTTATAGCTAATGCCGATGAAACAATTACTAATAAGCCAATAGTATTTACTCAACTAGATGTAAGAGAGCTTCAAAAAGCATTAGCGGCCGTTAAGACAAGCTGGCAACTACTTCTCCGGGAATCAAATATAAGGGTAGAAGACCTTAAATGGGTAGTATTAACGGGTACTTTTGGTTCATCTATTAGCATTAAGGACGCTGTGCTTTTAGGCCTTATACCGAGGGTTCCCGAGGAGAAAGTATTAGTAGCTGGCAATATGGTCTTGTCGGGTCTTAAAACACTTGTACTGGATAGAAGACACGAGGAACGCATGCGTGGCTACTTAGAGAGAACTAAGAGTATAGACTTAGCCGAACTAGAAGACTTTACCAGTACATGGATTAAGAACCTTGAATTCAGTATGCATGGTTAGAGAAGAGATCTTATTCTCTTCCCCAACTCTAAACCCATGTTATTATCTCCGAGTGTTAGTATATGAATACCCGATACCCTATCGAGGCTGAGTAATTCCTCGGCGAGTTTTGGTAGGAATTCTAGGTTTGCATCATTTCCCTTGTTTTTTAACATGTCCAGGTATTTGTTGGGTACCTTTACTCTGGCAAACTCTTCTAATGCTTTAGCATACTTGTAGCTAGGTAGGGCTATAAGAGAGAATATTAATGGTACATGTATGTTTCTCTCCTCTAATCGCTTAACATAGTCTAATACTACTTCTTTATCGAAAACTGGCTGTGTTTCAATAAACTCTGCTCCAGCACGTACTTTTTTCTGAAGACGGAGAACCTCTAGTTCTAATGGGTTAAAGTAGGGGTTTGAAGCTACTCCGACATGTATTATCTTAGCATTCTCTATTCTTCTCCTTCTATAGTCTAAGCCAAGGTCGCCCATGAGTCTTACAAGATAGACTAGTCTAACTGCATCAAGGTCGAAGACAGGGCGATTGCTCTTATCTCCTATTAGGTGAGGCCAATCACCGGTTATTGCAAGCATGTTCCGTATATCATGTAACATTAAAGATAGAATTATTGCCTCCAATTGTATCCTACTCTTATCCTTACACGATATTTGTACTACTGGTTCGACACCTAAGTTTTTAGATAGAATTGCTAGAGCTACGGGGTCTACGTGTGCTGCGCCTAAAGGACTGTCGATGAAGTTTACAGCATCGTATACTTGTTTAAGTCTTAATAATTCATCTCGTATTTTTTCCAGTGAAACATTGCGTTCAGCTACATATTCGTAAGATAACGTTTTTGCTCCATTCTTTAGTTTCTTCATAAAACTACTTGCGGGTCCTCTCTCTTCGGGAATATAGTCTGTTATCTTGAACCCCTTATCCAATATGATGTTATGGAATAAGGGGTTCTCGGGGTTCCTTAGATATTCTTCAACCCATACACACTTACCTCTAGTAACCTCACATATATTCCCACTTCCACCCCCGCAGGGGCCATTGTACATCAGTTTCGGACAGCCCTTCAATGGTATCTCTTTAGACACTATGATTTTCATTGTCATTTCAACTCGTTTTAGCTACTAGATGTAAACATTTTTTGAACATTTTTCAAAATTTTTCTTAATGGATGATTCCTGTTTACTCGTACTCCCTCGTATCTAGCTAAATAACCAAGTAATCCGTCGGCGAAAGCAACTGCTGGTGCAACGTATTTTATCCTTTTAACTGGTCCATACATTATGAAGTCTGCTCCCATGAGGCGTAGGAAGACAGCTGTACCTCCGTGGATTCCCGCGACTTCCTCGATCTTGAACTTGGTTTTTGAGACAGGGCCTAAAGCGTTAGCTGGTGCGCACCCGGATGGGAATCCGTATTTGTCTTTAACCAATCTTATTGTAGCGGCACTAATACCTATGCTGGCAGGATCCAATACAACTGCATCAACGAGAATATTCTCTATACCAGCCTTTCTTGCTAGAGGTATTAGTTTTTCCTCTAAAACACGTAGCCTGTCATCGGGCATCATGGATTGGTGAGGATTTGCTGGATCAAAAGCCAACAATACTGCAGTTTTAATTCCTGAATCTTTAATAGCCTCTAACTCTCTAGGCTCAGTATTCGTGTATAAGCCGTTAGCAACAGTTCTCTCAGCTATTCCGAGTTCTTTCGCTAGACCATATGCTTTAATACGTGCGTCTGGATCCGGTGAATCAATAAATAATACCAGGTCCTCAATACTGACTGCAAACATCATTATATTGTCAACGCTTTCTAGGCTAGGAAGTATTAAGTCGACAGCAAAGCGCACACCATAGTTCTCGGCTAAATCTTTTGCACTCATTAACTGTTTTCTTGCAGCCTCTTTGTCTACTATGCCCTTGTCCTCATCAATTAATAGTTTATCACCGTGATAGAATAATGAGCCTACTAAGAGCACTGGGTTATCGCCGGGAACACCACCCACTACTATGTCTTTACCTAGTCTAACAAGTTGCTGACTGGCATTGAAATGAGGTCTTAGTTGAAGTTTGCTTATCACTTAGATCACCCTATACATTACACTCTAAGAAACGCTATACCTAGGGTATAAAACTATTACATATCAATGAGAATAATCTGATAATACTGTCGATAATAAGCAATGTGTCTAATAAGAAAGGTTACTCAAGGTATTCCTTAAGGTCTACCTCCTTACCACCACGTTTAACAAAACGTATCTTCATTTCTGGTCTAATAGGTACTCCGAGACGATTAAGGAGTTCTAACATTAATACGCCGTCGATTTCCTTTATAATACCTCTCTTTACTAGTTGAGCTATAACGCTTACAGCATATTCAGTAGCCTCCGGGTATTCTCTAAACGCGCGGTCAAGAAACTCTCTAGCCTTACTATCTGCTAGGACTTGTTCAACTATTTTCCTAGGGCTCTCCTGCTCCTTCTTTCTGAGCTCTTCTTCTCGTTTAGCTTCACTTATCTTTCGGAGGATCCTGCTGTAGAGCTTCATTTTCAATGTTGGTGGTAAATCTTCTTCGCTCATCAATATCCCCTTTTACTCTAGATATAATGTTAGGGTCTTAAACTTAGTGTTCATTTAAGATCTCTGAAGTATATTTCCCTAATAAGCCTCAATATTCTTCTCCTATATTTTTCTCCAAGTATTCCTAGAAGAGTGTTTACGGCGTTTCTACGGATAATTGAAAGATCTGTTCTCCCTAAACCTTTGGATATAAACCATATAAGACTATCAATATTTAATGGAGGTATCCCTGCTATTAATGCAACTCTTCTCCACGCCTCTCGTGGAACATCACTATAACGCAATAGTAGTTCTTCTAATTCTCTTATACTCCCTACAGTTACCCTTACATCAACTATTCCTGAAGTATATGATAGCAAGCTTATCCTACGGTCAACGGGGATCATGATATCTAGGGGGAGAACTAAGTCTATACCTCCAGCTCTAGCCGCGTAGTAGGCCATTTTAACTGCAAAAACCACGGTTTTGGCGTCTAGTCTAGAGCCTATACCGTTAGCTATAACGACTAATAGTTTATGGATATCCTCTAAGAGTTCTCGGCACCTAGTAAACAAGAGGATATGGGCTCCGGATTTTTTAAAGCGTGTCAGCCTATTGGCTTTCTGTTTAAACAAGAATCTATTATACCTTGATTTAGACAGAAAATCTATAACTGTATCAACTATGAGATCAGGTCCCACGTCAATAGGGAGTCTTTTACTGGTAAAATAGTCAGAGAATTCTAACCAGTAATCCTCTCCGGGCCCCGTCAACCTATAACTTACAAGAGCGTTAGATACAACAGCAAGACATGTTTTCTCAAGACTCCTAGTCTTCTCATATATTCTCCTCACTGCAGTAAACTGGGGATCAAAGTTTTCTACTCTCTTGATAGCCTCTAATCCTATCTTCCCTATGATGTCTCCAACAGCTTTCACTCTATTATTATTCAAGACTAGGGGATACACGTTAAAATCCTCCCACTAGGAATAATATCAGTTCTCTTATAGCGTAGTATAATTTCTCGTAGTCTATTGACGGAGGAATCCTAGACTCGTTTCTCCTGAGAATCTCAACTACGTCTCTATGAGTATATGGTATATGAATAAACCCTACAACTCTACTAGTATGCAATGAATAGTAAAGCATTAAGTAGAATACATAATTACATAGAAAAGTACCAGCATGATAGGAAACAGTAGCGGGTACATTGTTGTCAAGTAGTACTTTTACAGCCTCCTCTGCATTCAACGTGGACTCTAAAGCAAGTGGCCCATTTTCTATTATCCTAGTATGTTTTAAGACTATATTATCATTATCGGGGATTCTAGAATGGGCATAGTTTAATGCTATCTTCTCGATACTTACAACAGTCCTCTGAGACGATAACCCAAAAGACAATACTATATCGGGTTTAATGTTTTCTAAAAGAAACCGGATAAGCCTCTTCGACCTATTATAAGATACGGGTAAAACAGCACCATAAACTATTGCTTTCCCAACAACTTCTCCATCAAGTCTAGTTGCAAGTTCTTCAGTAGGGTTCAACGGTTCTTTACCGAATCTCTCAAAGCCAGTTACAAGAACACGAAACATTATGAAATCCTCCTACTAGCAAGTATATTTGTGGAAAACGTTATAAAACACCAATAAGCAACGAGAATGCTGTAATAAGGGCTATCTGGTTTGGAGTTCAAGAAATTTCTCATAGAATGGTTTACGGGCATATACGATAGAGTAACGTTATTAGAAAAACTTTGGGGTAGAGACTACGGGCACCCTCAGAGAAGTTTCTATTCTACGGAACTACTGGGTAAGCTTGAAGCAATAATAATACGGGATCAAAAATATGGTAGGCCTTGCTTTCTCTCAGTAAACTATTATACTGGAGAACCAGGTAAACCGGGAGAACCAGTAGCATTAGAGAAAATATTCTTTGACCTAGACTCACCGGAAAATATCGAAAAAGCTCGAAGAGACGCTAGAAAACTCGTAGACCACTTATCATCTTATTGTAAACCACTAATAGTGTTTAGCGGGGGAAAGGGTTATCACATATACTGTTACCTTGAAAAACCAGTTGAAGGTTCAAGAGAATATCTTAAAAACGTACTAGAAGCATTGTATGACGTACTAGGGATCCATGGAATGAATCTACCTACACTTGATGAACGAGTATTAGGGGATGTTTCAAGATTATCTAGAATACCATACACGCTACACAATAAGACAAGGAGAAAAGCCATACCATTAGACCATGATTTTAAGCCAATTTCATTGGAGTCTTTTAGCTTAGCCGAATATATTTCAAAGACGCTAAGGCAAAAACATATTTCCGAGGCATTGAGCCAGGCACTAATATTGGAAGAGCTTAAACCTAAACGCACAAGACGTAAAATTAGGCAACACAGGATTACTTGGCTGAAAATATTTGAGGACAAGAAGATTCTGCAAGAAATATTAGAAGAGGGTAGGACTTATGGAGAAGAACCAGAGGAAATAGCCAAGCAACTAGTACTATATTTTAGAAACATTGAGATGAAAAATAGAGATGAATGCTTGAAAATAATGATTGATTGGTGTAAGAGAACCCGATTACTAAGAGAAGATAAAGTCAGAGAAATAGCGTCAAAGTATTGTTAGCGGGGCCCCGTGTCTATTACGAATATTTTACATGTGTATTAGATTTATTCACATATACGTTTCAGCTGCATATGATAGTAATTGATATATGGTTCTCATTTAGTGTATAAAAGCTACGTAAATTATCACCAGTACTTAGATACAGAACTGAAAAATGTGCATATTCTCTTACATTACATTACCTTTATAAGTACTAGAAACTATACGTTTCACAGTATGTAAAAAGAGCAGAGTTGTAACAATAATGGAATTTCAGCCCGGTAGAGTTTCAAGTTATAGAAAGGATCGTAAATACCGTTCAGAAATGAATATTATATCGGATATACTGTTGTCTTTTAATAAAAGTGCTAGTGGAGCTATAGGTAAAACGCGGATAATGTATGCAGCAAATCTAAACACAAAAATGCTGTCAGAATATTTAGAGAAGTTAGTAAAGTATGGTCTAATAATAGAAGAACAAACAAGTAGCAGAGTAGTGTATAGGATAACTCCTAAGGGAATACTAACGTTAATGATATTATTAAAGCTGAGGGCTCTTCTAGATGTTAAAAGTGAACACAATAATAGAATTGAGCTATTAGAAGCAATAAAAGAATATTTTACGAAAAACACGCGGTCTAGAATAATGGAATCATATACTGCTCTGGGAGAATCAGGGCTAATACACTACTTCGACTTAATGATAAAATTAGAAGGCAACGAGTATGCAGCAGTATACATATCTACAACCTCAAACAACATATCTTCACTTGAATATTTATGGTTCATACTAGGCCTATTAGATTCGGGAGTTAAAACGGGTATGTTTATAGAAATAGGTTCAACGGCAAGACTTGAGAAGCGTATGTATGATAGAATAGAGGTATACAAGCTAACACTTCCAAGAAAAGATCAAACTATGGTTAAATCATTTTTAGCTCAGATTACTGAGTGATTTTTCCCGTTCCTTTCACCTAGTAAATTTAACTACCGTTTGAAAAATGCTCTTTTGTGCCTGGTAGTGAACAAGTAGTATTCTTGTGGAACAGTTTTTCACAAGAATACTATATAGCTCAATGCCTTTCAAATCCTGCAGATTTTTCCTACAATATTCTTAATATAAGCGGGGGTGTAGTTGTATTCAACACAAATAGGTGTACTACATGAACTACACATCTTCAAAAATAGTAGGAATACTAGCATTAACCATACTATTAGCATCACTAGCGACAGCATACGCAATGTGGGCAGAGACGCTAAGGATAAACGTAACAATCAATACGGGTGAAGTAGATGTAGAGTGGAGTGATTGGGCATGCAGTGACAGAGGACCAGACCCGCAAGCTCCAGGTTTCAATAACAGTGAGGGTAAAGACGTAGCATCATGCTATGTAGAACCAGAGATCTACGACGATGAAGGCGATGTAATAAAACTAAACGTAACAATAACCAATGCCTATCCAGGATATAATCCAGAGTTCAAATTCCTAGTAGACAATATTGGCACCATACCAGTAAAACTATTAAACTACACAATAGAGGGCGTAAATACTACAGCATTAAATGTAAGCATGATAATACCTGACGACACCCAGATACACGCAGGAGAAGACCTAACAATCGGTATGGATGTAGAAGTACTACAAGCAGCTCAAGAGAATGCAACATACACATTCGAAATAACACTAGTGTTCGCGCAGTGGAACGAGGTACCCTAACGATAACCTAAGACGTGGTGTGTACTAACATGAACTTTCAGGAAAAGATAATGGCGCCAATAGCGATAGTAGCACTACTATTGCTAGTAACAGTATCGTATGCAATGTGGTATGGTGAGCTAAAAATCAATGGCAACGTACAGACAGGTGAGCTTGACTGGGAATTCGTCCCGAACACGGTAATACAGCTAGATACATGTGACTTCAATGTACCAGACACTAATGTGCCGCCAGGAAATAATAGTGAAGGTAAGGATGTAGGATGTACTGATGTTCAACTAGTGGATACTGATGGAGATGGAGACTATGATGCATTGAATATAACAATGCATAACGTCTACCCATACTATTACGAACACATAGCATTCAAAGTACATAATGATGGAACAATACCCCTAAAGATATGGCGTGTAATAATAGACGGAAAAGAATACTATGAACTTAACGAACACGTACTACACACAGGAGTACCCTTAGACCTAGATGGAGATGGAGAAAATGATACGATGATATGGTGGGGCGATAACTTTGGAGTACAATTACATCCGTGCGAGAGCGCTGATATAAGCTTAGACATAACAATATTGCAGCCAGCACCAGAAAACGCTACACTACACATGCTGATACAGTTCCAAGCAATAGCGTGGAACGAATATGAGAGTGCACTACCAACATCACCGTAAGAATACAACTAGGTCATCAAAACAAAATAGATAAAATAGAATAATATGGTAGGAGGCCGAGCAATTTTTAGCTCCGTGTCTACAAAATATTTTTTCAAATACTAGTCCCATAATTTTGTTAATAATTGTATTGCAATCATAGTAATAGAGTATAGTCTTGAACGTTAATATACTATGCCGTAAACTGTATTTTTGTTCTATAGAAATTCTCCCACACCCCCATATACTCTAACTACACTACTCATATATAGCGTAGAGTAAAAGCGGTGCAATAAAGAAGTGAATACAAATAATACAAAGTATCGGGTAATAACGGCATTATTATTGGTCTTAGCTAGTAAATTATTACTATATGCTGGTTTGCTTAAGGGGTATTCCGCCTATGTGGTGCAGCCTTTTCTATGGTTTCTAGCCTTCTTTATACTTTTTGATATAGTTGACAAAAAGAGTGCAACTCTGTATATATCACTATTACTTGCATCAATAAATATAGGAGCATTAATGGTTATAGGTATTGTAAGTGGTTGGGGATTAAACTCCTATGACACAAGCATATATGGTATAGTCTTAAATATACTACGCATAACGCCCTATATTTTAGGGCTAGAATTTCTAAGAGCAGCTATATTCCAGCGTTTAAGAAGTTATAAATCACTAGACCGTAGCATAGTCTTATTTGCAGTATTGTTTACAGTTATAATGGTGTCTTTATCTAAATTTATTCTATCCTTTAGTGATGAAACAATAATGTTAAAGCTAATTATATCGTCACTACTACCAGTGTTCTCGTTGAACTTGTTTCTATCATATCTATTACTTGGAGGAGGCGTTTGGAATACCGTATCGTTCTCGCTAACAACATACGTGTTTACATTTATTGCACCTGTTTTACCAAATATTCCATGGTATATTGAGGGTATAGCGTATACAGCAATATACTTGATCCTAATAATGTTCACAATACTGGTATTAGGCGAAGTTGGGATACCGAGAATAGAGTTAAAGAAAAACACGTTAACCAAGAAGATAATGGGTATTGCATCGTATCTATCAATTCTAGTAATCCTACTACTAATATTCATAGGTGGTTTCAAACCCTTTGTTATTGCTTCGGGGAGTATGGAGCCCAATATAAATATTGGAGACATAGTATTGGTACAACCTACAGATATAAATGAAATAAAAGTTGGCAACATTGTAGCCTACCATGTAAGCAATAGAATACTAGTGCATAGAGTAGTAGAAGTCCTCAACAATAATGGCAAGATATATCTTAAAACTAAAGGTGATGCAAACCTTGACGCTGACCCAGGACTTGTAACTGAGAGAGCTGTTCTGGGGAAAATAGCTTTCACTATACCGCGGGTAGGGTTTATAGTATTGGGGTTCCAGTACGTGATGGTCAATTACCCGTTTCTTCTACCAGCTTTAATAATAGGCTCGCTTCTACTCTATGTTATCCTAGCCCTAGTGGGCAAAGATATTAGAAAATACATGGCATGGAGATGTGGTATATGAAAAAAATCTATAGAAATACATTGTTTGCTGTATTAGTGGCTTCACTTATCATGGGTGTTCCACTAGCTATAATATCACATAGTACTAGCCCATACGATGTTGTGGAGAAGAATCTGGTACAAGTAATCTATAACACTAATTATGAGTACCTAGCTCATGTTAATAAGTCAATAATATATAATAACAGAGATATTGTTGGAATGGACGATACCCTCTACATACCGCTAACGAAAACATTAGAATTCAATATGACTTTCAACATTATTAGTAAATTAGACAAAATTATCGGAAACAAGGGTATAATAGACTTAAAGATAAAGTTAACGGAACCCGACGGCTGGAGCATATTGTTGAACAATGAAACATATATCATAGATTCACCCAATACAACGGTGAGATTCTACATAAATGTAACCGAGCTTAGAGACATTATAGCGAGTATTCGCAAGGAGATAGGACTATCATCGTTAGAGTACAATATTGAAGTTGACCCAACTATAAAGGTGAGTACAAAACTTAGCGATAGGATTGTAGACAGAATAATTGAGCCAAAACTAGTACTCTCACTTGATTTTCAAAGAAACAAGATACTATATGATGACTTGAATTTCACAGACACTTACAGGCATGCTGAAAAACAGATAATATCGTCAACTTTCTCGTTGCCAGGATTATTTTCTCTAACGATTCAGAACCTCAGATATATCAGCTATACGCTGGTTTTAGCTGGTGTGGTATCAGCAGTACTTATCATAATAACGCGCGAGAAGGAGTTGACCAGTGTTATAGATGAATTTTTACGCAAATATGATAATGTGATAGTAAAGGCTTCAGCTGTAACCTCTAGTAGTAGAAAGGTATTAGTGAAAGACTTTAGGGAGCTTTTAAGAATATCGAGACTTCTAGGAAAGCCTATAGTGTACTATAAGGAAGGAGAATCACATATATTTACAGTAATAGATGCTGAGACACTCTACATTCTCTCGTTGGGCGAAGACGGTAAACCATTATCAGACTAAATATTGTTTTCTCTAGGGATATATTTTATTTTCGAGGTATAACTCCTCTAATAGTTATTGAGAAAAAATTAATTTATCATAGAGTTGATAAGCTAACTGTGGTGTATAGTGACATGGATGTAACAAGTATTGCGAGAATGCAAATAGATCCGGGATCAATAATAGGGTTGTTGTTCTGGATAATATTATTCATAGTATTGTTTTCGCCATCTCTACAATTCCATTCGTTAAAGTCGGCTCGTCTTAGACTAATAGGTGCTATAGAGAGAAAGTATGGGTTCCGCCTAATAACACTAATACATAGGCAAGAAAAAGTAGGTTTCTTCGGAATACCAGTCTACAGATTCATCGATATAGACGACTCGGAGGCCGTTATAAGAGCTATTAGAACAACACCACCTGATAGGCCCATAGCATTAGTCCTCCACACACCCGGAGGACTTGTTCTTGCAGCAGCACAGATAGCCATGGCCTTAAAGAAGCATCCAGCAAAGAAAATAGTAATAGTCCCGCACTATGCTATGAGTGGTGGTACGCTAATCTCTCTAGCAGCCGATGAAATATGGATGAGCCCTGAAGCAGTACTCGGGCCCCTTGACCCCCAGTTAAGCATGGGTCAAGGGATAATGGCTCCAGCACCCTCGATATTAAAGGTGGCTAAAATAAAAGGTGATAAAGCATCAGACCACTTACTAGTAATGGCTGATGTAGCTGAGAAGGCTATAAAAGAAGTACAAGAATTCATTATAAGATTACTCGAAGACAAGATGCCTAAAGAGAAGGCAGAGGAACTGGCAAGACTTCTAACAGAGGGTAAGTGGACCCATGACTACCCAATAACAGCTGAAGATGCCATTAAGATGGGGTTGCCAGTAAAGACGGAGATTCCACCCGAAATATACGAGTTAATGGAACTATACCCGCAAGCACCAGTAAATAGACCTGGTGTAGAATATTTGCCATATCCTGTAATACCTCATCCAAGTCATCGCCAGGTGAGTCGACAGTAATTAAAAAGATGTTAGTGATACTGTTCTCAGTGAATCTAGTAGAAGTTTTTTATAGCATTAAAATACTTTCTTTTTCTCCGAGTTAGTGTAAGGATAGCTGAATTCTACGTTAAGTATAGGTCTGGTGGATATTGATGACAACGATACCGGGGCTTCAAGCGGAATGGGATATTCTTGTGAAGATAGTTGTTAGTTTCCTAGCGGGGGCTCTAATAGGGTTGGAGAGAGAGAAGGCGAAGCGTACTATCAGTAAGGAAGAATCTGAGTATGGTACGCCTCCTGGTGTCCGTAGTTTTGGTTTTATGGCCTTGCTTGGGTCTTTAACTATAACTATCCCTGTCTTTGCTTCAAAGACTATTGAGGGTTTTGGGCAGACTATAGCGGTATCGATTTCTCTTGGGATGAGTATTTTATCCATACTAGTCGTCGGGATCTATAGTTATTATAGATTGATCATTCTACGTGAGCCTGGAATAACAACTCTTGTTGCATTGGCATTAGCTTATGCTATAGGTGTTGGTATAGGATTAGGGTTATTTCTTGAAAGCATTGCGGCAAGTGTTCTGATAACATTTATGCTCGCTGTAAAACTACGTATTGAGGAAGCCGTAAGGATATTAACGTATGAGGAACTGTTATCGGCTCTAGAGATAGGGATAATAGTATTTCTCCTAGGCCCCTTCCTAGCAGTTGATATAACCGACCCCTGGCTACATGTGATTAACCTAAGAGTTCTCTACGGCTTCTTTGTGATAATTCTTATCCTATCGTATATCGGTTATATTCTTGTAAAGGCCTTAGGACCGAGAGCTCTTACATACTTTGCTTTCTTTGGAGGCTTAGTTCATAGCGAAGCAACAGTTATTAGTATAACTAGGCTCGGTTTAAAGATAAAGAGAGAAGATGATATAATTAAGGGTTCTATAGCGGCTATAACAGCTATGGTTCTAAGAAATCTCTTCCTAATACTGGGCTTAACCGTTCTAATAGCTCCGCCTGAAATTCTTGGAATGGAGCTATTACTGACTGTAACGGGGTTCCTCTTAACAATTCTGGTTGGAGTATTCATTCTATCCTTCCGCAAGATGAGTAAGGGAGAGAAGCTAGAAACACTGCAAACTGGTCTAACCATAGAGAAGCCGGTAAGCTATTCAATAGCGTTAAAGGCTTTACTTGTATTCATTGTGGTTCTATTGGCTACAACCATAGCATCAAATATTGCAGGTGAAACGGGAGTCCTTATATCAAGTATTGCTGGTGGTCTTGTTAGTGCGGAAGCAACAATCTTCACTGCTAGTACGCTTCAAATTACTGGTAGGATAAGTAGTCAGATAGCCTTGGCTTCAGCCATATTAGCGACTTCTTCAGCGGTACTCAACAAGCTAATATATATGAGGGTGGCTGGTGCTTCGGGTTCCCTTCTACGGAAACTAGTTTTATCAATAGTATTAATGACTATACCATTGATAATAACTGCTCTAGTACTATTAGGAATAAGCATATAATCATAAAGTACAGTACTAGACAATTAGGTCTACTAGACGAGATTACTCAAGAAGAGGTGACCTACCACGAGACCCCATAAAGCAGTTCTAACCATACTCGTAGATGATTACACAAGTACTTCTGGGCTTTTAGGAGAGCACGGCTTATCAATTCACATAGAACTCTACACAGAGAACCATTTCGAGAGCATATTATTTGATACAGGACAATCAGATAGGGCGATTAAACATAATAGCGATGTTTTGGGCACGGATCTTGCATCGATAAAAACAGTTGTACTGAGCCATCGCCACTATGATCATACAGGTGGTTTATTGTATATAGCAAAGAAGTTCTACGATAAAAATAGTAGATTAATAGTTGTCTCTCATCCATGGCTCTTTAAGCCAAGCCTATATATTAGTGAGAATAGGCAGAGTCTCGACATAGGCATACCCTATGCTCGCCAACTACTAGAAAACTATAATACAAGATTTATATTAGTTAGAACACCTCTGCAAGTAGCGCCAAGAACCTTCTACTTAGGCGAAATAAGGAGGGAGCTAGATGTATCAAAATATACTCAGGGCTTCTACACAGTACTAGATACCGGAGAACTAGTACCAGACAATATACCCGATGACACGGGTATAGCCTTGGAGGTAGAGGGGTTGGGAACAATAGTTATCGGTGGTTGCAGTCATAGCGGTATAGCGAATATAGCATTACAGGCAGCTAGGATAACCAATAAGAGAGTACATGCTGTTCTAGGGGGATTCCACATGAACAAGTATAGTCTAGAAGACATAAAGGAGACTGTAAGAGTGTTCCGAGATCTTGGAGTAGAAAAAGTATATGCAGGCCACTGTACTGGTCCTAGAGCTGAGAGAATACTAGGAGAACTCTTAGGTGAGAAATACGTAAAAATGTATTCGGGTATGAAACTCGTCTTCACTCAGTAATAGGTGTATTAGAGAACTTATTGTTTGTCTGTCTGGAGCATGTTTATAACCTACGGAAACTTTTGTCTGGTATAAGTAGGGCCACGATAACGCCGTTAATGATTGATGCTCATGCTGTTTAACCGGGGAGTAAAGTGAAGGACAAGTGGATAATATACGCCTACGTATCACTAGTAGCCTCATGGCTTATAGTAAGTATAGTAAAGATGTATCCATCAGTAATACTGGAAATATATGAGCTAGCATCAGCCGAAGAATATAGTTACATCTATGCCTTAGCAATAGTCATATTATTTACCTTTATCAAACGAATAAATACAATAGAACCACCAAGGACAAACTCTATAATCTATGGTATATCTCTCGCATCACTAGCCCTAACATCCTCACTATACTTCTACAGCATATCATTCGGAATAGCGGAATGGTACTGGATAAGAATAATAGCCCTAGCCTTCTGGATAATAGGAATAACACTACTAGCACTAGGACTAGACAATGCATCAAAACTAAAAATACCACTACTCTCACTATTCCTACTAATACCAATACCAAGAACAATAATGGATTCAACAGCAATAGTCTTATCAAAAATACTCGGCAGAATAGCCGCCCCCATAGTAGGAGCAAAAATAAGCGAGTCAGCAACAGGACTAACAGTACTAAGCGTGATGGGGCCAAACGGCAAACCAATACACTTCGAAATAGCCGTAGGCTGTAGCGGAATAGTAAGCCTAACAAGCATAATAGCCGTACTCCCAATAATAGCCGACATACTAGCAACAACCCATACAACACTAAGAAGAAAAATATATGCACTAATAGTATCAGTAACATCACTCACAATAATAATGCTATTCGGAAACTTACTAAGGATCATAGGAATACTATTGGCCGCAAAATATATGGGACACCAAGCGGCAATGGAATTCTTCCACTCCACACCAAGCATAATATTTGCAATAGTTGCAAGCATACTTGTAGTTCTCATATTGAATAAAATACTATCGAGATACAAAAGCAAACCAATTGAAAACATACATAATTATTCTAGTATTAGAGTAGAAGATAAGCATCCATATAAAAATATGGCATTATCGCTAATACTAACAGTTCTAGTAGTCGTATCACTATACAACGTCAATATAATAAACCTAGTTCGTCCAGGAGAGCAACATGTATCACAAAATAACATAGTTAACGTTAACACATTGTTTCAGAATATATCCTTTTATATAGCACACAATACTAGTATAAAGTTTAAGGGATACGTGGAGAGAAAGGATTGGGAAAGACTGCTTGGATTACCGCTGATACTGGTAATGCAAGTTCAATTCCATAAAAAGAACATGCTTATGTATATAGAGGCTTCAGGGAGTCCTCACTTATTCCATAGCTGGCCAGTATGTTTAGCCTACCAGGGGTATAGCATTGATAAATCATGGATAGATATTATAAAAGTAGACAATAAAACTATAGAAATAATATTTGTAACGTATAGAAGAGGAAATATACTCTACATTATGGGATATACTAAGATAGCGGTAATGGCAGATTACGGCGGTATACTAGGTCCCGCGTACTATAAAATAACGTTATTATCATCATCTTCTCTAAGAAACTATAACGCAATATATGATTACTACGGGATAATTTTAGATGCGATGAAAACATATATAGAGTTTCTAGATAATAAGACAAGTATAATAACTGTTGAACCCGAAAAAGAGTATCATCTACTAGAAGTAAATCCAATAATTATTGCACTAGTATCATCCATTGTAGTTAACATAGTGTTATTTACAATATTATTATATTATGCGGCTAAAACGGGGGAGTTCTCTCTAAAAAGAGTTAGGGGTAGTCAGTGATGTCTTTGCGTAGAATATACTTTATTAGATATACACTGATGTTATCGGTGTATATTTTATTATTTATTTTAGTAGCCTTTAACTTTGAAATAGAACTTAATAGAATGCTTTTCATTTATGGCACACTAGCAATAGTTCTAATTAATATAAGGATTTTGCATCCTAGGCTAGGAAACTTTATTGTCCTCCCCATTATATCCTATACTATAACGTTATTATTAGTTTATGTAGGGATTATAGGATTTAGCATCTCTCTCGGAGTAATTTATGCTATACTTTTCACTGGTATGATATTATTGAATGGATTGCCCGCTGGCCTTGATAATATGTTGAAAAAGATATTTGAGACAGGAAAAGTAGATGCAGAATTACCGTTTATGTGGATGTTATTGTTTATTGCCTATATGTTCTCGTTTCTTTCGGAAGCCAGTATGATTACAGATTACGTGTATTATTTAATATACGTTATTGCTGGCCCGTTAGTTGAGGGACTTCTTATAAGCTCCGACTACTATAGTAAG
The DNA here is from genome assembly GCA_027030065.1 of Desulfurococcales archaeon. Lineage (GTDB taxonomy): Archaea > Thermoproteota > Thermoprotei_A > Sulfolobales > WANQ01 > JALWGO01. Next base: position 24,117 of record JALVFK010000132.1, read on the forward strand.
GCTATGAAAGGGAATAATTGTATCTGTTCAAGAATATTATTTATTAATGCCTTATATATTACACTAATATTTTATCCTAACCTATTATACATGATTATCAGCATTATCGGTAATTTATCTAAAATTATATTAGGTTTTAAGAAGGGTTTAGTTATCGACTATGTTGCTAGAACACTAATAGTAACAAAAACATTATTAGGTGTCCTTTAGACATGAATAGAACTCTAATGGTGCTAGCGATAAATGTACTGTTTGGAAGTATTATATCGTTAATTCTATCAATTACTGTAATTAATTCAACAGAACTACGAATAGCTAGTGTTTCATTTCTCCTAGTAGGTATGGTTATGTTACCAATAGGCTTAGGTGTTGAAAGCGAAATTAACAGAATACGGCAAATAGAAGCAGAAGCATTTAAGCAGAATATTAAAAGAATACTAGAAGAATTCCTAATATACGATAAGAGGATGTATATTTGTCCGTCAGCAATGTGTAAAACAACCTCGATTCTACTACCAATAGGTGAAGTAAATGTTAAATACATGGTACCTGCAAATAGGTTCATTACCGTTTATAAGGATAAACTCATGATAATGCTTGAAACTCCAGGGCAGAGAATGTTAAGAAAACTATTAGAGGAAGTAAGAGAAACAATTGATTTAAATACATTAAACAGTCTAGTCAAAGATTTATCAACAGTATTATTGGGATCAACAGTTGAAATATCTATAGCGAAGCAAGGTAATAGATATAGTATATCCGTTAATAAAGTAGATAGTAAAGTAGGAGAGTTTGAGTCTTGGATCATTTTAGCAGGTCTCATCGGATCTATAGTAGCTGAAGCATTAAGAAAACCAATTCTACTGGATAATTACGTATATGAGCATGGTACGTTAAGTATGGAGTTGATCGAGATATGAAGGTCTTAGAAACTTCTCTGAAAGAGTATAAACTACTGATATATTATTCAATAATAGCTGCTATGATAAATATAGGGTTATCTTTATTTGGTGAATGGCGAGTAGATATATATGTTGCACTACAAATACTAGCATTCATAATGTTACGTTTTACTATGGCCCCGTTTCACCCGACGGTAGAAAAATATCTCGGTAAGATAAGTACCATACTATTAATTGTTTTAATAGTAATAATTATGTTCAGAGTACTTACTGTGGTGGGAATACTTGGTATCTAGAAGTGTTGTTATAATAATGATTGTAGTACTAATAGTGGCTATTTCCGATGCTCCAATTAGTATGGCAACACTAATAGAAAACCCTCATGTGGATCCAGATAAGATAGAGGAAAGACTTGATCCGATAAGCCTTGTAATAATATACATTAATGTACTAAGAGGTTTAAGCGACCTAAATTTAAACGAATCGCTAATCCATGTAGATATTCTAAAAAATGCTTCAGTACCATACGATATACGATTAGTAATGAATAAATTAAACGAACTCATTAGCGAACTTGCGTTGTTAATAAATAATACAGTATACGAACTTAATAAAACAGAAGAATATTTAGAAGAAAATAATATAGTAGAAGCAAATAAATCAATAAGTAAGGCAGCACTCTATCTATTTAAGGCTAATGCTACACTTAACGAACTTCTTTCGGCGTGGTACGAGTTTAAAAGACATCTATCAATGTATGTTGTACATGAATACAGACCTAGGTTCTTAGAATATACTGTTCAACTAGAACTATTATTTAAGAGATTAGATAGGCTACTTAATAAGCTATATGAATTAAAACAAGATCTAGAGACAAAAATTGTAGTGTCTACGATAGTGTCTCCGAACAAAATTAACACTTCTATAACTATATATTATTATAATCAGAGTATACACCCGGGTGGAATATTAGTATTAAACGGTTCTCTCATAAGTGAGGAAGGCATACCCTTAGCAAATAAAAGGCTGAGAATATATGTATATGTACAAAATAAAAGATTAATAGAAAAAGAAGTCTTCACTAATAGCCAAGGAATATTCTATGCTAACATAACAATGCCACAGACTTATTATTTATGGAGGGCTATGAAGCCAGGTCTCGTTAAATTTAATTCGTCTATCTACGTAGTGTACACACCTCTAACTCAAGATAATTACTCTGGATCTCATGTAATATTAAACACCACGTATTACTACTATAGGAGCAAGTTAAAGGTTATAGGTAAGACCACAGCCTATGTAGGCTCAAATCTAACATATAAAATTAAGATACTGCCTCCTAATGTAGCAATTAATAGGACATTGAGGATTTTCCTAGATAGTAAAAACATAGCTAATATATCACTACCATTAGCTAGTAGTTATCGTACAATAAAGATAAAGTTACCGTCAAATATATCAATAGGCCAACACTTCATAAATATAACATTACTCGGTTATAAACAGTTTTCACTCGATTCTATAAGACTTCCAATAATAGTTCAACATATACCGATATATGTTAGTGTAAGTTATCCTCAAACAATAGTCTACCCTATACAGAGGCTACGAATCAATGGTAGTATCACGGACTATTATGGTGAGCCTGTTGTAAATGCTACTATTATCGTGGGTGATGAGAGAGCATTTACTAACATTAACGGTTCTTTTAATATGTCTATTTCTATTACAAGCATCAATATTATTGGCGGTCTAGTAGTGTTAAATTTAACAGTAAAACCAGTAGAGCCCTGGTATCCCGTAGTAAATAAGACATTAAGGATTAACTATATTAATCTATACACAATAGTTGGTATAACTTCATATATAGCCATTGCTATAATTATTGCTCCGACACTCGTAAAGATAAATATTTACAAGAGGTCAAGGGTAGAGAAAAAAGCAATAAAGATAAGCAAAATGCTAAGAGGCCCTAAACTAGCAACCATAGGCGAGGAAGAAAAAATACCGGGTAATATTCTGGAAAGAATGCTAGCTAAAAGAAAGGCAAGCATATCAATTAGTGAGACAGCTCTAAAAATGATTAAACTAGAATATAGGTTAAAGAGAAATATCATTGTAGATAAACTACTAGAAATGCTCTTAGTACTAGGTACAAAATACTCAAAGCCTTTATCTTCGGAGACGTTGAGAGAATATGTATTAAGGATAAGTAGAGATATGCCAAGACAAATCGCTGAAAAAGTAAGCCTCATAATAACCCTTGTTGAAAAAGAACTATACTCTAAGACAGAACTTGCTCTAGATGAAAAAAGAAAATTAATGACGCTGATAGAGGAGGTTATAGACTATGTACGTAGAATATAAATGGGTTCTCTTGTTATCAATCGTACTATTATCTCTGGCATCATATCTCTTAATCTATTATCCATCAACAATGAATTTCTATGTGGAGAATCCGTTCTGGAATGGTTATAAAGATTTTGTCAACTTATTTAATGCAACACCTATCCTAACAAGGTTTGACTTTGTAAGAATACTTAACCATATATCTTTGAGCAATCTATCATCTAAAAGCAAAGTATTAGTTACGATATCCTATGAGAACTATACAGATCAAGAAGTAAAACTCCTAAATAAATTTATAATTAATGGTGGTACATTAATAGTATTAAACGATTTCTCATCAGCAGGAAATCAGTTATTAAATAAATTAGACATAGGAGTATATTTCAACATCTCTGGTATCCTAATAGATCCTTTATACTATTATAAGGATCCTCACTTACCAAAAGTAGAAGCAAAAGAAAATAATACAACATACACTATAATTCTCAATTATGCGTCTATAATTGAAGGAGATATAAGTAGAAACGAAATACTCATACGCTCTTCGAGATTTTCTTATTTCGATGTGGATAATAGTAGTTCGTGGAGTCCGGAGGAACCCACAGGTCCTTTCATAGTAGGTGTTGTTAAGAAATTGGGTGCTGGAAAAATAATTATAATAAGTGACCCAAGCATTTGGTTAAATGCAATGCTTAATATTGGAGATAATTATGTTTTTGCTAAAACGTTACTAGACGGAAAAACAATATATCTAGATCAGGTACATATACCTAAGAGTACACAAGAACAATTGAGAGAAAGAATAATATATCTTATATCGCTGCTAAACTCTTATGGTATAGCCCCATTAATAATAGCAGTGTTTACTCTAATTATCTATAGGCTATTTTTAGGTGTAAAACAGCGATGATACTTGACCCGAAATCACTTAGTAGAATAGCAGTATCTTCTATAATATTAATTATATTATCATTAGTAGTATACATATCGGTAACTAAGAATATTCTAGAAAACCTATCTATTATATCAATAGTAATATTACTAATATTTTACTTAAAAATAAATCATCCCTCATATGCTGGTTTAATACTCCATGCAATAATGTTGTTTTCTGTGGGATTAATTCCTATAGGATACCTAATGCCCTATCTACTATTATCGTTGTTTATGTCTATATCATTCATTCTCTATGTTTTTGCGTTTTCGAATACATTGACAATAGATATAAATAAATGGCCTACATCCTCCCTAATAATATTGATAACTAGTTTTCTTGGATTTATACTGGCGTTCATTAATATTCGGGTTACTATTACATCAATATTATTGTTGTCAGCGATTTTGGTAGTAGGTAGTATAATATATTTAGGATTGAATAGAGGGATACAAGTAATAAAATCTTTTCAAGTAAGTATGCTTGAAGGAGAAAGAGTTGAAAAAGATATATTGTTTTCAAATAAATTAATAATACCTATCCACATTATAACAAATGTTAGGAATGGTAATGGTGTAAGCATAAAGATACCAAGAATAAGAGTAGAACCTGGAGAAACTGTTAGAATACCAGTTATAATAGATGCCTCGGAAACCGGTATTTATGATATATATCTAGACTTCTTTATCGAGGATATATTTCATCTAACAAGGCTTTATAAAAGTGTAAAAGCGACCATAAAAATAATGCCCAAGATAAAAACGGCCCTTCTGGCAGCACACAAGCTCCTTGCCCGCATACCTAGCGAGATATTGGAGCATGCTGATACAAAGAGCATAGGGGAAGTAGAATTAGTGCCCAAGATTTTATCTTCGAGAAGAGGAGAATACTATGGTGCACGTCAATATGTTCCAGGTGATGATCTAAGCCAGATACACTGGAAAAAATCATTGTCTAAGGGTATACTAATATCTAAAGAGATGAAGAAAACTCATTCTTATTCCATAGCTATACTTGTTGATCTAACAAGCTCTAGTAATAGAGACTTTACAGAAATACTTTACAAGACGCTAACATCTCTAATTCTAATATCACTCAAAGACCCTTTACGTGTAGTAACATTAGCGCTATATGATATGGAAAACATATACCTTGTTGTTAGAAACTATTCTGCAGCCAAAGCTCTAAATAGTTTAACAAAAATAGTTGAAGAGGGAGGAATAGGAACTCATAGAGTATACAAGAAGGTCTTAGATAAGCCAATGATTTTGCCCATATTATCATCAAATAATGAAAAACTAAAGGCGTTGTACGAGGTTTTAGTAGATAGTATTAGAGAGAAATATGTGTGGAAAATAATTGCTGAAGTACTGAGAGGTTTTGAAGGACGAAATATCCAGATAATACATGGTCAAAGCAGTATTAGTGATCTATATTATTATGTTAAGTTATTGTTGCGAAAGAAGGGGTATATACTAGAAGAACCAGTTGAGATAAGTCCTAGATCCTTATATGAAAAAGCAGTAACCGAACCAATAGGATTACTTGCCCACTAAGTTGCTATTTATGTGGTGGATAAAACCAATCCCATGGTTTCCCGCATCTTGGATCACTAGTTTTACCGTTTATCTTTAATGGAATAATACTTTTATCATTCCACGGTCTCCTCTCCTCATCGGGATTCTTATAATCATATAGTCTTGTCGTAAAGTATACTAGTATAGCCGGCTCGTTGCCTACAACTTTAAAGCCGTGCCAATAATGTCCTGGAACCCTTAGGATTTGAGGCTTGCTATCAGATAATACTACTTCCACAAGATGCTGTGATTCCTCATCGTAGGCGCATACTTTTATTGAGCCCTTTACAACTATAAAATAGTCGACCTGTCCCCTCAAGTGTCTATGCCAAGCCCGTACTATGCCTGGATAAGTTACCGACCAATTAGATTGAACTATAATGTCTTCCTCTAATAGCTCTTTCCAATCGCTCCTAAAGATCTCGTGAAACATCCCGCGCTCGTCAATAAATCTTTCTAGTTCAGCTATCCTCATGCCCTTCAATGGAAGTTCGAGTACACGTCCTTTTATGGGCACTTTTATCTCCCTTTAAACAATTTCATCCTATAAACTCCTCTTATATAAAGTATTAAGCCTACAAGCTTAGTTGTGATTAGCTTCATTTTGAGTAAATCGTATAAACTATTTTTCCTTGAAATTGATTTAACCAGGAGCCTCTTATTCAGAATATGGCTACGTTTCTTCCACAAACTTATTAATGCTTTTATGAATGTGAAAGAGTCAGCTTTGTCTTTTCCATGTATACGGCTGAATATGGAGCCAGCAATGTATACGGCTCCAAGGACAGGTATTGCTAGTAGCACGAGGGGCCAGGGATAGGTTGCGGCTATAGTGAGTAACCGGTTTCTCCTACCAAAATATAATGAGACATAGGGCTTCTTTCTAGTTGAATGCTGTCCTATGTGATATGCTATGGCTTCTGGTACATAGATGGCTCTATATCCGTGAAGCCATAGTCTTAAGGCAAGGTCTAAGTCCTCATTATATAAGAAATATAGGCTATCCATTCCTCCTATCCTAAAAAATAGTTTTCTATAAATCATCGCACATGCAAATGTGGCATACAAGATATTCATTCTCTTATTGTACTGTCCTAAATCTGGTTCTCCCTCACCTAGGTGAAATCCGTGCCCCAGTATATCCATAAAACCTCCTACGCCATCAAGTAGCCCCGTGTATGCATTGTATATTTTCGGTTGTACCTCACCAACATCATTATATTCTATAAGTGTTTCTACTAGTTTATTAATACAGTCTTCACCAAGTATTATATCAGGATTTATGAATAACAAGATATTGTTCCGGGCCTCTAACGCCCCTATATTACATGCTAACGGAAATCCAACGTTCTTTCTAAGCTTCAATACTCGTACCGGATGTGGAATCCTCATCCTCAATACTGTTTCTATTGTATTATCACTGCTATTATTGTCTACTATTATAATCTCGTCTCTTGGGCCGAGACTATTTCTTAGCGAGTTGAGACATTTTCCTATATATCTAGCTGAATTATAAGTCACTATTATAACAGATACACCGGGTCTCTCCATATTGATCATCCTGTTACTGTCTAATCGTTTTTAATTATATATGATAAATACTTCATAACAGCTTTATAGGAATATTTTTTCTCAATAATTCTCCTAGATTTTTTCGAAAACTCTCTGATATTTTCTAAAGTATATATTATACTATAAGCAAGTTCTCTCGGTGAATTTATGTCTATAAGCATTCTTTTACTAGCTAGGTCTTGGAACCCTATTTCTGTAGACATTATGACTGGAGTCCCACAGGACATTGCCTCTAGAACGCTTATAGGAGGATAAGCCATTTGTATAGGCTTTACTGTATATAATAGTACGGTAGCTTTATTGTAGATTTTGACCTTCTCTTCTTCACTTAATACCTTACTTGTTACATTAACATTATTATGTAGGTTATATTTCTCTATAAGTATCTTAAATAATTTAATCCATACTTCATCGCTGTGATGTCTTAGTGTAACAATAAATAATGCTTTATAATCTATTTTCTTATTCAAAATAATCAGAGCTTTAACTATTGAGGTCATGGGGAATCTCGGATAAAAAAGAGGGCCTACGTAGAGTATTGTTGGTTCATCAGTTTTAGGTCGTATAGGTTTAAAGAAGTCAGTGTTTAGTGGAGGCGGTATATAGATAACTTTTTTGTTGGAATAATTTGACTGATATGTAGTGATAACATGATCGTATATTAAGGAAACCATGCGGAGATATCTGTTATCGACCTTATGATAAAGGATTTTGATAAATCTTCCTCGTTTAAAGAACGGGATCAAAATGTTTCGTAAGTTTATATCCAACACGGTATCGTTTTTATCTATGTTCCTTAATGCTAAGATCTCGTCTCTAGGGCTTATAGTTTTCTTATTTAGGATTATATTGTTAGCTTTTATGTCTTCTGTAGCTCCTATATAACTTGAGTCGAGAAATTCTCTTCTATAGTTTCTCTTTATAGATGTTATTTTTATTTCTCCCATATACATTTTCCTTAATAGAGCAAGATAGTCCATAGCTATTGCGGCTCCCGCCGAATCACGAGGAAATAATATCTCGTTTCCAATAATATGGATGCTCATTTCTCTTCTGTCACCTGATTTATTATTTCTAGTTCCCGTTGAGCTAGTCTTCTCACATCAAAGTCTCTTGCCATTAATTTAGCATTACTAGATAGATAGGTCCAAAGTCTCTCGTTATTTGTAAGTAATAGTATCTTATCTGAAATTTCTTCAACATTATCATATTCAACTATAATGCCAGAATTATAGTAGTCTACTACTTTCTTTATGCTACCAACACTTGATGCTATGAATGGTAGTCCTACAGCTGCGTACTCTAATATTTTTAATGGCACCATTATCTTGTTGGTTAGATTGGAGGGCTTAAAGAGGGCTGCGCCTATTGATGACCTGGAAAGGAACGTGATGACTTCATTGTAGGGTCTTCTGCCAGTCAAGTATACTTTCTCCTTAATGTCTAATTCCTTGATTAATTTAATTATGTATGAGCCATAGGCTGTGTTTAGGTCTCCTATTATAACTAGTCTTAGATTATGTTCCTTTCTAGCCGCGATGGAGAAAGCTTCTACTAATTTATCTATTCCAGCCCATTCCTCTATGGCTCCAGCGTAAACTATTGTTCTATTGTTGATATTTGGTTTATGTCTCATTTTACGCATGATCTTGTTTATTAGTTCTAGGTTAACACCATTAGGTATAAGTGAAACTCTCTTATCCCTTCTAATATGTAGGTCTTCTTTGAAAAGTATGTCTGATACAGCTATCACGTAGTTACTTCTTGATATTACATTATATTCTGTAGATCTTACTATGAGCTTCATGAGGGGGTTTTTATAAAACTCATAGAATCTATCCACGTCCTCATATACTATAGGTATGTTGTTATCTACATGTAATGCGAGTATACCAGCGAATAGAGGAGAGGCTAGAATAGCGTCATAGGATTTCTCTTTTAACTTGAACTTCAATAAAGTACCTATAGGTATCGTACATAAGAGTTTTCCATAGTCGGTTGGCAAGAAAGATGTCGTAGTATTTACGCCGTTATCTATGCTCCAGAGATAGTCTGCAGGATTCTTGAGAAGAGTTGTAATGCTTTCAAATATTTTATTATAACCTCTTCTACTATTAACCATATTCGTATAGTCTATTATTGTTATTTTGAGTCTTCTAGCTAGGTATGGAAGAAAGCTTTTCAGTCTATACCAGTGTCTTGCATGCATTTCGGTAGTTATGATAAGTATTCTCTTAGCCATATAGTATCTACCTTACATCTGAGGCGGCTAACTATGGTCTCGGCTTCTTCTATCTCTGTAGATGCTACTCCCTTATCATTGTAATAATATAAGTCTTCACGTAAGCAGTCATTATACATGGGGTATGGGGTCTGGGTTTTTTTAAATAAGGTGTATACAACTAGTGGAGTCTCTCTATAGTCTGGTGAGATTGTCCGATATTCTTGTTTGTCTCTTATCTCTAGTATCCTATTGTATATCTTATATCCTGATGTACCATTGCCAAAGGGGTTTTCTTTTCCTCTAATATTTTCTATTACTTTGCTTCTAACCTTTGTTAGAGCATTGAAGGCTCTTATAATATTGCTTGTATATGGGCCTGTTAGTACGCCTAGACCTAGTGCTAAGATCTCTGGTTTTTCAATTGTTTTTCTAGGTATGATTACGGGCACTTTATATACAGTCGCCTCCTCTAGGACTCCTCCACTATCAGTTATAGTAGCATAACTATTCCTTAGCAAACCAATGAATCTAAAATAGTCTAAGGGCTTTGTTATAATTATATTCTTGTTTTCTGCAAGCAAGCCGTATAGCCCGGCTTCATGGAGCCTCTTCTTAGTTCGTGGATGAATAGGTATAATGATCTTCATCTTATTGGAGAGTTCGAGTAAGGCCTTTAAAATCATCCTAAGATTAGCTAGGTTGTCAACGTTTTCTTGTCTATGGATTGTTGCCAGTAAATAGTTTTCTTTCTCTAGGTTGAAATTACTTAGTGTTTTATCGCCTATACTGCTTATTGTCTTATCATATTTGTAGACTATATCTATTAGTGGGCTTCCAACAATTGAAATATAGTTTCTCGGTATACCCTCATGTATTAGGTTTAGAAAAGATAATTTTGTTGGAGCGAATAAGAAAGCAGCTATATGATCAGCTATTATTCTATTAATTTCCTCGGGCATTGTTAGATCCCAGCTACGGTAGCCACTCTCTATGTGTACAAATGGTATTCGTGCTCTCGTACTTGCTAAAGCGCTTGCAATAACACTGTCTGTATCACCTAGAGAAGCCGTCATTTCCCCTTGATTATTCTTTAATACATTGTATAATCGTATTATCATAGTCATGGTACGCTGAACTTCTTCTTCATCACGTGGAATATCAAGAGTTATATCGGGTTCAGGTAATGACAACTCTTCTATAAATACTCTAGACATTTCATAGTCATAGTGTTGCCCAGTCCACACGAACAAGTATTCTTCTCCTTTTTTCTCAAATATTTCAAATAGTGATGCTAGCTTCAAGAGTTCTGGTCGTGTACCTGCAGTGATTACTAGCAAATATTAGACCCCCCTTTCTCCTTATTTACCCACCTTTATATGGACTCCGTAGTAGAAGCCACTATTTACTACTAGGTCACGGATCCTAACTAGCTCGTAGATGTTTACTATTCGAGTTATGTTATAAAGGTTCATTCTATTTAGAGTCTTCATTAGAGATATGGTGCCCGCTTCATCTTTACCTGTTAATATTATTATATCAGTATATTTTTGTTGTTTGTACTGTGTCTCATACAGTATGGATTTATGTCTTATTTCAGCATATACATAGAGCACAGGGCTTGATAATCTCAAATCACTGATTATGAAGGTATTATTGTTTAAAAATTCCTCTAGACTTGTACCAACATTCCACTCGTATTCTTTTGATATTCCGAGAACTCCCAATCTGATATTGTATCTAGGTTCCTCTTGGATACCGTAGGATGCTAGAGCTAGTATTATGAGCCCTACGAGGAACACTATAGTCTTTTTAGAACGTGCGTATACATATAATATGGTTGAGGCGTAGGGTACGTAGAGTGCAAACAACGTATAGAGGTGTGTTATACCTAGACCAGTCAAATTACTACCAGTTATTACGGCGTATGATATACCTATCACAGTGATTATTAGAGCGGAAGCAATGAGATAATGTCTTAATATCACTTTCTTTATGTTGAGTTTGTCTCTAAGTAAGTGTACTACTAATACAGCTACTGCAATGGACACACTAAGGGACCATGCAATAATTAAAAACCATGAACCCTTTATAGCCTCGTACCATGAAATATAATGTGATATTACTCTATTGCCGCCAAATAATAGGGATGTTATAACAGATATGTAGTTCAGTATAGTTCTTATAAGCATACTCTTTAGGACCGCAGTATAAATCCAGTATAAAATGTTTAATATCACTAAAACTATTAAGTAGTCTTTTAAACTTCTTCTAAAAGAAACAAGTACAGCTAAGAACAATGTCAAGAAGACGAAGTATAATGGATGAGTAAACACGCCTACTATTGATACAAGAATAAATAGGAAAAATACTAGTCGGTTTTGTGTAATTTTTCCTTCAAATAGTAACGATAGAATATATAGAGATGTAAGAAATAATATCACACCGATAACACTATTGGAAAACGTTATGTATACATAGTAGAGTTCGGGTGTTATGATAGCCAACATGGAGGTAAGAACAAGAATTAATGTGTTTTTAGGTAGGACTATCCCTATCTTCTCACCTATTAGATGTCTTGCTATAACCAATATAAATAGCATGAATACTATTGTTATCAATACACCCCAAAAGATCCTTGACGAGAATAAATCTAATCCTATTATATATCTTGTTATGTAGGCTAAGAAGGGTGATACGTGGAATTGTTGATAATAATCGTTATCGAAAAGTTTGTAGGGCTCCCAACGTCCCCACGAAGCTATATAATTAGCGAAACCGAAATATCTTCCTTCTTCAACTGTTGGTAAGGATTTGCCAACTTTTAGATATATGCTAGCTGGTACTAATATGTATAGTAAAGCTGAAGCTAATACAAGATTAGAATTGTTGATATTAACCCATCTAATTATAAAAACTAATAGTATAGCACTCAATGCTAAGAGTATGAATAGGGTTTGCCAAAGAGTTGCAGCAAAGAACAATAGAGGCGGTATAAGCACCAGTAGATCCAATAGCCTACTACCTCGTTTCCCTATAGCAAAACCACTCCGAGAGGCTATTATAAGTAGGATAATGTTTATAATTGACAATCCTGCAGCCACAAGTATTAGCTGTAATCTAAAACTCAACATCATGTTAATTCCTCATATAGTTTCTCAAGCTGATCTACTTTTTTATCAATAGTATGTTCTCTAGCAAATACACGCGCACTATAAGACATTTTTCTCGCTAATTCTCTATCAACTAATAGTCTGGTAACTGCTTCTGCGAGATCTTTAACATTGCCTGGTTCCACGAGAAATCCCGTTATACCTGGTTTAACTAACTCTCTTACAGCACCTACATTGGATGCAACGACTGGTGTTCCAAGGGCCTGTGCTTCAAGTAATACGTTGGGCGTATAATCACTTATTGAAGGCAATACGAGTAGTATTGCATGCGCTATTGTTTCAATCTTTTCTTTTTCACTGACAACGCCTCGGTACACTATGTTTGCATCAAGACCGTAATCTAGTATTCTTTTCTTAACGGTTTTAAAATATTCCTCGTCTCTCGATCCTATCAGTATCAACTTAAAAGATAGTCCTCTATCTCTAATCATATTTAATGCATCAATTAGTAAGTGAATGCCCTTTCTAGGAATAATCCTACCGACGTATACTATTGTATTATCTTTATCTTCAAACTTATAGTTGTATTCGAGTAGACTCTTGTCTATGCCTGGAAACAATATTTTACGCAATCTCTCCTCGTTGAACCCTTTCTCCGCGAACCACTGGTACTCTAAATCAGTATGAGTTAATATAACATCTATTTTCTTCTCGAAGATTCTTAAAGCTCTTACAACTAATGGGAAAAAGAGTTTTGAGGAAAGATATTCGAGCTCAACTGCTGGGTGATGGGGCTCTAATACTATTCTAAATCTGTGTGTGCTTTTTAATCTAAGAACCTGGAAGAGAGGAGGGTGAATATTATGTAAATGTATAATCTCTGGGTTCTCCTTACTAATAACAGTCTCCAAATTCTTTAAGAGTCTTGCATAGCCTATTTTTAGATTAAGAGATTCAAGCTTATAGACTTTAACATCATCTATTACCTCCATACCAGTATTAGTAACACTCTTCTGAGTAACAGGATCATAAGTACTACTCGTAATAGCGACACTATGCCCCCTTCCTGCAAGTTCTTTTGCAACATTTCTCACTATAGTTTCTATCCCACCTATTGATGGAGGGAATGGATAATAAGTTGAAACTATGAGTATTCTCAAAGCTCTTAACCCTAAACTATTTCTTTGATTACTCTAATTATCTCATTATTGAATCTTTTCTCATCATATTCTAGGGCTCTCCTTAAAGCACTATTAGGGTCAAGAGGCTTATTAAGCGCCATTATTATTTTTTGTGCCAGATCACGAGCTTCTCTAAAACAGTAACCGTATTGCCCGTTATTTAAGATATCTTTCCAAGGACCATACTTGCTACATCTAACAATAGGTGTGCATCTGGCTGCTAGTCCTTCCACTACAGCTATCCCAAAAGCTTCATGTATTGCCGGATGTACTATAATTTTTGATGAAGCTAGTTTCTCTAATACTTGGTGGCGAGGAGCATTTACATGAAGCGTTACAATTTTTTCCAAAGAATACTTTCTGATAATATCTTGTATATACTTAAGATATTTATCCGATAACTTAAACCCTATAATACTTGTTCTCACTCCCTGCTTAAACTCATCTTTAAGTATTCTTAACGCCTCAAGAAGGTCCTCAATACCCTTCTCTGGCTGAATCCTGCCAATATATACTATATGATTCTCTTTCTCAATATGTGGTAGCTTATCTATTAGTTTTCTAACCTGTACTGGGGGATATAATATTTGATTATGCATGGGATTCAATGACTTATTTATATGAGTATACGTTAAGGTAGAGTTGGATAATACATAGAGGTTATCATAGCTCCAATTCATTAAGTAATAGTGTTTAAACATTAATGAATGAATTCGCCATATAAACTTACCCTTGAAGCTATGCTTAAACTTGAAGGGAACTAGCTCGTTTAAGAGTATACGTGCTGCGTGTGGGTAATGCGAGTAAACAAGGATTTTAGACCCTATTCTCCGGGTAAAGTATAGTAGAGTTTTCGGTACATCGTCTGAAACTATGTATAAGTCATATTTCTTATTATCTTTTGCTATTTTACTTGCTATTAACGCTATATTGTATGGATGCGGTATTCTTTTAGGAACATTCACTACGTGCATTCTTACATTAGAGTAATCTATTTCTACATTGAAAAAAGATTGTGACTTATTCAATCCCTCCGGATGAGACGTTATAACTGTTACATCATATCCGTGATCGCTTAGAGTTTTAAGTATGTTTAGCATTACAAGGTCTCCGCCTCCAAGAAATTCGCCGTAATTGTATACTACTGCTATCCTGCTCATGTCTTCTGCCACACCAGCTCCTTAGTTTTAAGATTCCTTAGCTGAGCATACGAAAGTATTATTTGATAGGTAACCCATGTTCTAAGAGTCTTGTTTCCTAGTGCTATAACTGTTAGTAACAATATTGTAGTCAGCAATATAATGCTTATATTACCTAGGGCATAGAAAAAGAATATTGATCCGAGTAGTAGGAGCCACGGGTTTATGACGTTTAGGTAGAACTCTATCTTCCATATAGTATCAAATCTTGACCTCCCCTTATATAAACCCTTTATTAAGGCATATTTCTTTGTGTAAAGGAAGTGTAAGATCAAGTGTTGGGCCCGTCTAATCTTTCTAAAGAATTCTCCCCGAGTTTTTACTGGCTCTCGAACTAATGCTTCAGGTATTTGTATTGCACGGTATCCCATGAAGGCTATTAGTGATGCAGGTGTGCTATCATTGTTTCCAGTATAGTTAGGCAGCCTACCTATTCTCTCCAATAACTTTGATCTAAACGCTACTAACGCTCCATTATGTACTGGTGTGCTATGTATTTTTGACTCGCCTATTCTAATAGTATTATAATAATTTCGATAAGTTACCTCTATGCTCTCATTATAAGTGGTTGTAATGCTTGCAGTAACAGCTCCGACTCTTGGATCAGAGAAATACTTAGCGATTGCTTTGAGAGTGTTTTCTCCCCAAAAAGAATCTGCATCTGTAAATACTATCAGATCTGTTTTACTGAAATCTACGTGGTCTAGTGCATAGTTTAGAGCATGAATCATGCCACGTCTCTCCAGCTCTACGAGTAGAGCTACGTCTAAGTGTTTATTTTTATTAATCCATTCCTTTACTAGTCCTGGTGTTCCATCAGTACTTGCAGAATCAACTACTATTATCTTCAACTTATCTTTTGGGTATTTCTGCTTAACCAGGTCGTTTAATTTTTCTATAATATACTTTGATTCATTATATGTTGGTATTATTACTGTTACATGAGGGTTATAGTCTTCCTTTATTTTCAGATTCCATGGAAGAGACAAATATTTTCTAATAATAAGGAAATATGCTAGAGGTATTCCGAAATGTAGTGTTATTGCAGTTATTCCTATAATTAACAATAGCATAGATATAGTCAATTACATCACGCTAATAGGTTTTACGTGTTATCTTAGAGAGTATTAGGGAGCCAAATCGCTTATCTCTCAATCTTTCAGTGACCTTTATGAGTGAAGTTCGAGTTAAATTATCTTTCAAAAACTTATCTATATATATGAGCATAAGTCTGGGAAGATTTATTTTCACTGGTGCTTCAACCAAGCCTTTAGTAATTATGCTCAAATATTCTAATACGATACTTACTGCGGGCAAGATCCTACTTGCTTCCGCAAGATCAACTACACGGTTATTAAACCATTCGGTTATAGTAAAGTAGTCGTTTAACGTAATTATATTTTCTTTGTAAACAGCATGTGCTATTGTTATAAGAACTTCTGCTTCTCTATTAAGCGTTCGTATAAGTGTATCATCTACTCTTACATAAGTGGTGTTTTCTAATAGGATATCTCTATTCAAGTATATTATATTTGAAAAAGACGGATAAATATATAGGTCAACTATAACACCGTTATTATTTATAAGCGTTACACAGTAGGGTTCTACTACTTGTATATGAAAGCCAACATCTTTTAAAATGTTTATTGTTTTTACAAGATCTTTTTCATGGACTAGTATGTCTAAATCAGAAGGTACATATACTATTGGTTTAAAGAATTTTATCATAGAAACTCCTTCAAATTCTATTAGTTTTCTCCATATACTTGTCAAAGTGCTATATATTACTTTAAGCTTCTTTTCCTGATCAACTCTCAACTCATTGTTTATATTTAGTTCTCTCAAAATGTGTAATAGTATCTTATTTTTAGCAGCATGCTCTAATATGGAGCCATCTACTATGCGAACATCTTTTCTACCGTGTACTACGTCTATTAGTATCTTGGTCTTATTCACGGTCTATAACCTAATAATATCTAATATTCTTTTAAAGACTATTAATGGTTCATCATTTGCCCTAACCACGTTCAGTCCGAGAACTTTAGCGAGAGCTCTATATAAAGCAATCTTAAATGAAACCAAGTGTCTATACTTTCTGAAGCTTGGCTTTCTCTCAAATAACTCCTTTAAGTCTATATCAAGTACTATGGTCTTCGAAGTTCTAGCCATTAAGGATAAAAGAAATTGTATTGGAAGAAACTTTACGATATTAAAGTCATCTACAGAAGTGATTAAGTAAACAATACTATCTAGTAGATATCTATCAGCTATAACAGTCTTTTTTCTAAGAAGTGGTATTTTTATATCGAATAGAATTTTTGGTATAATGCCTAGAACTTCAATAATGATCCATATTTTATAGAGTTTCGATCTAAAAAGTACATGTGTGTGTACATTATTATCAAATAATACTACGTGTTTTGATGGTATGATCTTATATAACACATATGCTATTGTATGATTACCTTTAATCCACGTAACCTTAGCTTTTCTTCCCTTAACTTTTTCTACGTAGAACCTTAATAATCGGGTTTGAGTGGTTTTACCCGAACCATCGACTCCTGACAAGACTATGGCCTTATTATTGCTCAATATTTATCCTCCTTATTCCTACTGATAATGTTTTTAATCTTGTATATGACTGTTATAACCTTGTTACTGTATGGTAGTTCTGATATAAGAGATACTATTTCATCTATATTTAAGATGCTTGTTTTAATGTACAATACGTATGATAGGCCGAGAATGATTATAGAACCTAATATGAGGGGCACATTAAAGAATAATATCGGCAACGCTATTGCTAATGGAATAACTATTATCTTAAATACTGTTAAAAATTTAATGTGATATTTTGCTAAATAAGATATAACTAGGCTTACGGATAAGCCAAAGACAGAGCCAGTTACATAAGATAATGCTGCTCCAATACCCTTCATAATTGGTGTTAGAACATAGTATAATATAACTCTAGGTAGGTTTTGGGACATACCTATAACTAGTGTTTCATTGTATTTTCCATAAGCATACATCAGTACAGATATATTTGACGATATTATAGTCACTATAGAACCTATCACTAGAAGTCTCATTATTATTGGTGTCTCGGGATCACTAATATTTAGTAGAAGAAGTAGCTTATCGGGATAAGCAAATAGTAAAATAAATAGTGGAACAGTTAATGCTAGAGCCATTTTCAGGACTAGAAAGCTTACTCTCTTTCTCTGATCGCTTAACCCGCTAAGTACTGGTAATGTTAGATTATATATGCTATTAGTTAGCGATAGTATTGCTAGTACAATTGTTGACGCTATATAATATGATCCCGTTAATGATGGATTTGTAAAGTTAAATAACGCTATTACGCCTAGCCATTGACCGGATAGAGCTATGATTGTTGGAACCCAGTTGGCTAAGCCTGCTTTTATAACAACTATTGATTTACGAATACTTAGGCTGGGATATATACCAATAGAAAAAATGAAGTATATCCCCAATGCTCCGAGTACTATGTAATATGCTATAAACCCTAAGGCCGCTCCTACCCAAGTTTTAAGATATAATGTTAACATGATTCCTACTAGGAATTTAACGGTGTTGGCTGCAATTGTCGATATTAATACTTTTACAGTCTCTAATTTTGATATTAATAGTATTTGTGTATAGTATAATAAATATGTTGCTAATATGATAGAGGAAATGTATAGTATTCGGGGTGTTATAGCGCCTATACTTATATTGTTTAACGCTAATGTTATCAGTATAATTATTACTCCACTATATATGGCTCCTATAACCACAAAGGTGCTCCAAAAATATTCAGATGCTTCTCTATTACTCTTATGCGAGAACGCTATACCTAAGTATCGCTGCAAACCAGTTATCGTGCCGAGGCCAGCTGTAGCTCCAAGCAGTAGTGCTAATCCTATACTAACACTAGTTGTGCCAACTATTTTTGTTCCAGCTATACTCGATAGAATCATCCAATACACTAGGCCCGATAGTTGATTGGTAATATTGCTAGCATACAGCCATACGCTCCTACCAATAATTCTTCCTACTAGAGCCTCCGCTTGCTCATCATCGCTCAAACATTATCACCGTGTTTGCCGGATACCTTAATATAGTGAATTACTACCTAAGCGTTTATAGTTCCTAAATAATGCCGCTATAACTAGCAATATTATGATTGCAGTTATAGTTGCGGTCAACGGTAATATGTTTAAACCCCATGGAGAATAATTCAATAGTAAGCCAATAAATAGGAGTAATGTTATACTAAGTGATATAGACAATATTATTTTCTCAAGCCCTGAACTCACACTTATATGTAGGCTTTCTAGAAGAGAATAACCAGGCAAGTAGAACAATAAGAGTATTCCAAACATAGCTCTTAGCACATAAAATACATTTAGATTTATAAATAATAGACCTATAATAGATATTGTTATAATAATCATGTATTTCTTTGCAATACTTGTCCTTAGATAATCTACAAAGTCTCTAGCCATCGGCATTGTATCTATGTCAGACCTAGTATACATCGAATATACTTTCTCTATAGCCTCCTTTTCACTAATTTTTAAATCATTCTTAAGTTTTCTAACAAGATCTTTAAGCCTATACCTACCGTACTCCTTTATTGAAACTGATTCTTCTGCACTGGTGTAAACGTTATTCCTTTTAACCTCCAATAAATATTACCTCTTACAGGGTTCCAGCTATTGTCGCTAAAAAGGAGGTTAATAACCAATATTAAGCTTGTCGTAATGGTTCTGCTAGTAGCTACTATAATAAACCCCTTAATCCCGGCTATGAGCGCGAAAGCAAGGCCTTCTCAACTCGTATATGATATGTACGAGGAACTGGTTAGCTTTGAACGACAACAGTTGCTCGTTAAAATTAACACCAGTAAAGTAGCTTTATTATTAAATGAGATGTTGCATGTAAATAATACATCTAGGTTGAGTCTATTAGCTAATAATGTTTCAAGCTTGCTTAATAGCTTATCAAGCGAGTATGATAGCCTCTATCTAATAGAGCTTGCTAAGATAGTTTCATTTATAATGATATTATTGGTAGCTATAGTATTATTATATAAGTATAGAAGAGCGTTGGCAATTAGGGTCTGGTGGTTTTTACATAAAGATGATATAGTAGTTAAACCTAGTTCGAAAAAGAGGGTTGATACGTTACAAGAATACATAGTGTTTCTAGTAATAGTGTTGATCGTAGTGGCTGTAATAGGTGTAGCACAATATGTTCATATAACTTCAGCATCTTTTACAGAGTTACTATTACTTGGCAAGAACAATACTTTAAGCGATTATCCCAGCATAGTTCCCGTAGGCGATAATGTTACTTTCACGATAGCGATATCTAATCATCTAGGCTATACGGGATTCTATAAAATCCTAGTAAAAATCGATAAAGGTGAAAATAATCTCTCTGCTAGTAGTCCAGCAGCAGTAAAGGTATTGAGAGAATACTATGTAATAATTCCTAACAGTGCTCAAACCATAATAAAAGTACCAATAACGTTCAATCAGAGTAGTAGGTATAGGTTAATATTTGAGTTATGGCGCTATGATACTACCAGACACGACTTCGTATACGATGGTATATGGGTTCATAAATGGGTAGAAATAGTCAAGCCTTAACATTAATGTTAAAACTATTACTTCGAGGGGAATTTGGTCATCCTAGAAGGCTAGCTGTATCTATCATAGTATTGTCTATTCTATTTATTCTATCCTTCACTAATACGGCCTTAATAGGCTTAGAACAACGAGTCCAAGATAACATCAGTAGCAAAGACATCGTATTAGAAACCATTATTAACAGTAGTAGACTTGTCCTCGTATGTGGGGACATAAATTTATACAATGTCAATTATACTCCAGTTAGGTTAAACATTTCTCTTTTTAATAGTTCGAACTGTTATAATATATCTACAATAACGGTATGCTCTGTAGACTGTAATAAACGTGACATTATGGTTGAGGTCTTCAATAGGAGCAATGGTTCTAAGGTAATTTATAACGGTATAACAAGTGTTCTAATAGAGAACTTTATAAAATCATATAATAGTATTTTTAATGTTCTCTACTATGTAATATTGGTAATGTTCCTACTAGGTACAGGGGGTGTTTCCTATGGATTTGCTACTAGCATTAGGGAGAAATGGGTGAAGATTAACTACTGGTTTTCTGCATTAAAAGCAATTATTATAATGTCTCTTGTCTTTTCGCTATACATTGTAGTAGTGTCTATGAGCCTGGGAACAATACTATTGTATTCTATACTACTACTGTTGTCTTTCATCACGTCAACTCCATATATTAGACCTATGCCAGATATCTACTCTATACTAATAGCTCTAACAGTATCCTATGCAACTATACTCATAGGGTTGAGAATAGGTGCTAAGACAAGCTAAAATAATAATAAAGCTTATTGGAAACATCTATGTAGTTGCAGTAGTACTAATAGTAGCCTTAGCTATATTTTCATCATCACTATATATTTCAACTGGTTATAGCATAATTAAGACTGTACTAGATATAGTGGAGGGACCTATTAAGCTTCCTCGAATAGTTAATAGAAATGCCTTAAGTATATATACGAGTAGAATACCCGTAATAGCTCTCACTCCCCTTTACAATATATCGAGTAACGCGGGTTTTTTCGCTTCAATAACAATAGCTTCGTCACACAATAAGCTCCTCATAGTATTGGGATTAGATGAAAAAGGATACGGTGCTCTAGGATTATCTAATTATACTGGCAAAATAATACTAGGTCATAAGCTCGCCAAACGACTAGGAGTAAATAGTCCGAATAGACTATTGTTACTTAATGGTATATTAGCTAAAAGCCACGTAATAGTTAGAATAGATGCTATACTAGAGATGCCGGATAGGTTAAATGAAGTACTTATAGCTCCTCTTAGTCTATCTCAAGAGCTTCAACAGAGACCGTTTAGTGTAGTTTCTGCTTTCTATATACTTGATGATAAAATACTAGACTATATTAATAAGTTCTACAAGGTTTATATATCTATTCCTCAAAGCGGTATACTACAGATATTTTCAATAGACGGCAAGCTACTCTACAATAGAACGGTTAGAGGATCAATAGAACTACGGCTACCCCTAGGATACTACATAGTTATCTTTAACAATGGTAAGGATAGAGTTATAAGTAATGTAGTTCCATTATTTAAAGATACGTCTTTAAATATATACCTGCTTAATGCCAGTAAGTGGGCTCGAATATTTTTCCTAGATGGAGAGACGCAAGCAAATGTTATACATAATCTTCGCGAAGAAAAAGAATTGAATTACATAGTATTCTACGCAGAACAAGGTAAAAATACAATAGTATTGAATAATAGTGTATATAGAGATATTATTGTAAGAGCAGATACAATAATATCTGCAGAGGCTATTAGATCATTAACTCCGAGAACATGTATTCAAATAAAATATTGGAATGGCACACCCTATACTGGTTTAATCGAAATAGATTACAGAGAAAAAGCATACATACTCGATGTTAATAAGGGAATGATTTGTAGCTATATTTCTAATTACAAGCTGAGACTATTATCGGTATCTGGAGAAATAACATATGCTATTGAAAAACCATCCAATAAGACCATTATCATCCCCCCTCATAGACTATTAGCTAGGGTACCCGTAGACTTATTGCTAAGCTATCTATCTAGTAAAACCATCATAGAAAGTATTATAGGAATTCTTGGTTCAAGCATGATTCTTATACTAGCCGTTCTCATGGCGTATTCTATTCTAATAATACCATTGCCTTACATAATAGTTGACAATATTTTCAATGAGATATTTAATAAGATAATGAAATTAAAGTATCTTGGAGCAGATGAAGAAAGAATTACTAGGTTAGTAGCGAGAACAGTCTTTATAATAATGATTTCATCCATTATAGTTTCTGCAGTTCTCTCCTTATTGTCAATAGTATTAGCTAAACTAAATGCTCTGCTACTAGTTTATGAGTTAGACATAAATGATACTATAGTAACAATGGTAAACATTGGTGTTGGTATAGTATATTTAATTATAACGTATATGAGAGTCCATAGGTAGGGTGGAGATTATTTGAGAGTAAAGATCATCATATATTCTCTTGGACTTGCGTTAATAGCGGTATTTGCTCCACTTGTAATCTATGGCGCTCCTCCTTTTCCGGATACATGGATTCATTTAAGTATTGCACGTGAATCACTTAAGGGACTCCGTGTCCCATTATTTAAGTCTTATAATACTGATTGGCCCTTAGTTAACATAGTCATAGTATTAGCTTCAATAGTAACTGGCTTAGAGCCGCTAGATATAGTGCCTATAATGTTTTTCTTAAATGCCTTATCAATAGTACCAGTTATGATGTTAGTCTATCGTTGGAGTACAGCAAAGACCTCCAGTACAACCTATTTGTCGATGGCTGCTATTCTTGTATTTGAGGTATCAATGTTTACGTTAATAGCTAGTGTTCAAAAAGAGTCTTCAGTACTATTAATCGCAAATACTATACTGTACATAACGTTATCGGGTAATCGTAGAGCTTCTATACTTCTACCTCTCCTCATTACCACTATGGCATTGGGACATCATTACTATTCTCTCTATATATTATTATTTTTCATTACATTATTCTTATATGATATATTGTCGAATCTGGTAAATAATGAGAAAACGTATACTCTAGAATTACCTAGGAGAGTTCTAGTAACCATAATACTCAGTCTTATCTTCTTAATAGCGTATGAGAATGTTGTTGGATCCCTGCACCTTAAACGGTTCCTAGGATATTCTTTCTCTATCCAAGATTATCTGATTTTATTATCTGCCTTTATAGTGGTTTTCATCGGTATCTATAAGAGAAGAAATACTACGGTAAGACCACTATCTCAAGTAATAATATTTGCTATGGTACTGGGAGTGTATTATTTAATGCGTTCGGGTAGCCTGTTGCCAATGCAATATGGGTTAAGCTTTCAATTACCTGAATTAATAATAATTTCCGGGTACTTGTTGTTAATGTTAAATGTATTTCAAGTAAAAAACACGCAAGCTGAGCGTGCACTAATACCGGGAATAGCATTACTGGTGTATAGCTTCTTTACAGTGCAATTCGCGGGTGGAATAACTTTAACAGTTAAGGCGATCCGTAAAATAGTTCCCGCAATGATTTTACAAGTATCAATTAAGCCTGTTAGAAAACTCCTAATACCAGCATCAATATCTATGGTTTTAACATTAATTCTCTTCATCCTAGGGTACCCGCTTGTGGGAGGACCCAGTATATATACGTACAATGAAGTACTGTCAACACAATACTTCGCCTATAAGATGCACGAGGTTAACACTATACCCGAGATATACGGTTCCTGGAGATTCGTTGAAATGTCTAAATATTTTGGAATTAATGCTTCTATACTTAGTCCCTACTTTAAACCGTCTGGTGGACTTGTTGTTTTCATGGAAGGAGATATTAAGAGAGGCTTTCTCTCAACATCATGGTACCTGTTATACAATGTGAAAAACTTACCACACGGACACGATCTTATATATAATTCCCGCTATTTGCTTGTTTATAGGTGATTTAATGGTTAAGACTATTGTAGTTGAAGATTTGTGGAAAACATATCGTTTAAGGAATCTAGTAATACAAGTATTAAGAGGTATTTCCTTCAACGTAGAGGATCAAACCGTAACATGCATTATCGGTCCGAATGGAGCGGGAAAGACGACTCTTCTCAAAATAATAGCTGGCTTCATAGAAGCTGATAGAGGAAAAGTATTGGTGTTTGGTAAGAGTCCCCGAGACGCGAGTATAAGGAGACTAATAGGCTATATGCCTCAAGAGGATATATTGTTCGATTCTCTTACATTTGCTGAACATTTAGAGTTATTAAAGAATACAAGGGAGGGGATTATAGTAGACTTAGAATTCGTTTACAGCCTTTTAGAAAAAGTGGGATTAAATAAAGTACTACAGTTAAACATTGGTAAACTTAGTGGAGGACAACGTAGACTGATGCAGATGATTTTAACTATCTCACATAAACCCGAAATAATATTACTTGATGAACCAATAGCTTTTGTAGATAAAGAGAACAGAGAGACTATACTGGAGATCATACGCAAACTTGTTGATGAAAATGGTTCTACAATACTAATTGCATCTCATGACCCGTATGCGTGCTCCATAGCTAATAGAGTACTTGAGCTACGTGATGGTTTAATTAAAGAGGTTAAGGTTTAGGAGGTTCTATTTTCTTCAAAGCCTCGTCAACGATATCCTCAACTCTAGCTCCTTCTAGCTCGGCTTCAGGTTTAAGTTTTATTCTATGGATTAATACTTCCTTTGCAAAGCGTTTTACATCATCGGGTATTACATAGTCTCTATTCTTTAGAAAGGCATAGGCTCTAGCAGCCTTATATAACGCTATAGAGGCTCTTGGACTAGGTCCTAATAGGACGTATTCGTGGCTACGTAAGTAGCTTATAATATTCATTATATAGTTTAAGATGTTATCATCAACATAAACTGTCTGCTTTATAATCCTTATTAAATGAGCTATTTCATCAGTTGTAGTAACCGCTTCTATTGGTAATTCTTCAATATAGTCTATTTTCTTTAAGATCTCTACTTCTTCACGTGGATCTGGATAATCACTCCATATACGTAGCATGAACCTATCAACTTGTACCTCGGCTAAGGGGTATATCCCGGTTCCAAGTGTTAATGGTATCTGAGTTGCAATTATCATAAACGGGTAGGGTAGCTTGTGTACAATACCGTCTATTGTTACTTGGCGTTCCTGCATAGCCTCGAGTAGTGCAGCTTGAGTTCTCGGTGTCGCTCTGTTAAGTTCATCAGCGACCACTATATTTGCAAATACCGGGCCAGGCCTAAATATTGATTCACCATGTATTGTGTAAACATAGTATCCCGTAACGTCTGTTGGTAGAACATCCGGTGTGAACTGAATTCTCTTATACTCGCCCCTAATGGTTCTAGCCAATGATTTAGCTAATAGTGTTTTCGCTGTACCAGGGTAACCTTCTATTAATACGTGTCCTTCACTAAGTAATGCTACAAGAAGGCTTTCTATTAAATCATTTTTTCCTACTACAACCTTTTTGAGTTCTCTTACTATTTTTATCGGTACTTCACTGAGATCATCCTTATCCTTATAAGAGATACTCGACACCTCCTCGGGTTGTAGAGCGTTAGGGATAATTATAAAAGTTATAATGCTTATCAGAGACTACATTATCTAGATTACTTGTTTTCTAGCTAGGTCGTTTTTCAATAGATCTAAGGCTATGTATGTATCGTAAAAGGGGGTTTTTAGCAGTCTTTTAGCTTTGTCCGTATTGAGGCTGGAGTCTCTAGGTCTTTTCGCCTTCCAGTGCTTCATATCTTTTATTGATGCTTTATGTATCTTATCTTTGGGTAGGTTTAGGGTTTCCGCTATTTTTACTGCGAACTCGTATCTATTCATCCGCTCGCCTGCTACATGTAGGATCCCCATAGGCTTCATGTCTATTATCTCTATGATAGCTTCTGCGAGAAGAGTGTTAAGCGTTGGTGATACGTATTGGTCTGTAAGAGCGTATACTTCTTCTCCTCTAAGTAATTTCTCTATTACGTATTCCGCGAAGCTCTTTTTGCTTCCACCTATACCATATATAGCGCTTGGCCTAACTATAGTGTATAGTAAGTCGCTTGAACGTACCAGTTCTTCTCCTATGAGCTTTGTTAGTCCATAATAGTTTATGGGGTTGGGTAGATCTCTTTCCGTATATAATCCCTTTTCCCCATCAAATACATAGTCTGTTGAAACATATACTATATAGGATTTCACTACTTTTGCGGCTCTCACAATGCTTCGTGTTGCCTCAACATTTATTCTCCACGCCTTCTCTTTATTTACTTCACATTCATCTACATTCGTCAATGCGGCAGTATGTATTATTACATCAGGACTATTCTTCATTATTAGGTCTTCTAGTTCTATAGTCTTTGAAATGTCTAAGCGTATTGTGAGAATATTGGGTGAGCGTGGTGTTATCGGGTTTCTATTATATATTGCTATTACTTTATCTTTTCGTTTCTCCAGGTTCTCTAGGATCTTCTGGCCTAGTAAGCCGCTGGCACCAGTCAACATTATCGTCATACTCTATCTCCTCCATGGAGTTTCTACCGAGAAATATTTATCTGAAAGTAAAGGTTTCCACCACCACTCATTACTTATATACCATTCAATAGTTTTCCTAATCCCCTCCTCCCATGGTGTTTTCGGTTTCCAGCCGAGAGCTAGTATTTTATCTCCTCTCATAGCGTATCTCCTATCATGCCCTGGTCTATCCTCTACGTGTTTGATTAAGCTTAGGGGCTTGTTCATAGCCTTTAGTATTGTTTTAACTACTTCTAGGTTTGTTTTCTCATTGAATCCCGGTATATTATAGGCTTCTCCCTTCTTCCCTTTAAATATAACTATTTCAACGGCTCGTGCGAAATCCTCCACGTATAACCAGTCTCTTACCTGGTCTCCTCTACCGTATATCGGGATACTGTAACCATAGAGTGCGCGTATAATTGTCTTAGGTATTAGTTTTTCTGGAAACTGGTAGGGACCATAATTATTTGAAGGCCTCAATATTATTACTGGTAAACCATATGTCCTATGATAGGATTGTGCTAGTAGATCCCCTGAAGCCTTACTCGCGGAGTAGGGGCTACTAGGTTTGAAGGGGGATTCTTCTGTTGCTGGTGGTTTTCCCTCCATGTCTCCGTAGACTTCATCTGTTGAGATATGTATTATTAGGGGGATGTCTTGCTTTCTCGCAGTCTCTAATACTACAAATGCTCCAAATACATTGGTTTTGAGAAAGGGTGCTGGCTCATTAATACTTCTATCAACATGTGTTTCTGCAGCAAAATTGACTACAACATCTGGTTTAAAATCCCTCACCGTCTCCTGGAATTGTCCTTCATCACATATATCGCCCTTAACGAGGCGTACACGCTTACCATCCAGGATATCTTCTATATTCTCTACTCTACCAGCATATGTTAACTTATCATATACCAGTATTTCGGCATCGCTATGCTTTCCTACTATGTATCTTACAAAATTAGATCCCATGAAGCCAGCTCCACCAGTTATAAGAAAACGCATGATTTCATCTCCCTACGATTATATTTCTACGACTGCGTTTTCGCCTATTATTAGCCGATATCCTCTCGGCTTCTTTTCCTTTCTTTGTATAACTGTATTAGAGCCTATTAAGGAATCCACTATTCTTTGTTCAAGGGTTTCAAGTACAACGTTATCCATTAAGACACTGTTTTCTAATTCAACATTAGATATTCGGCAATTATCACCTATACTAGTATATGGTCCAATGTATACTCCTGGACCTATTACGTTGTTCTCTCCTATATAGGCTGGACCCCTTATGACTGAGTCTATTATCTTAGTATTCCTGCCTATGTATACTCTTCCTTCAATTCTAGTCTTATCGTCTATCTCCCCCTTTATTGTTTTCTCCTTATACTTGTAGTCTAAAAGTAGTCTATTTGCTTCCAATATGTCTTCAGGTGTGCCAGTATCCTTCCACCATCCCCGTACGATAGCATACTCTACTCTTAATCCTCGATCCAATAGCTTTTGGATAGCATCAGTTATTTCTAGTTCGCCACGCCAGCTGGGCTTCAGCTCCTCTATTACCTTAAATATGTATGGTGGTCTAAAGAAGTATATTCCGACTAAAGCATAGTTACTTGGAGGATGCTTCGGTTTCTCAACTAGTCTTCGCAACTTCCCTTCTCCGTCGAATTCGGCAACCCCGAATCTCTGGGGGTCCGGTACTCTAGTCAACAATATCATAGCGGCAGCATCTGTTTCCTCTAAGAACTTTTTAACATAGTTACTTATGCCTTCAACTAGAACGTTGTCTCCGAGATATACTACAAAGGGCTCGTCTCCTACGTAGTCTTTTGTAATATATACGGCATGGGCAAGACCGTAGGGGTAACCCTGGTAAATATATGTTAGCCGCATGCCTAGCCTACTACCATCACCGTAGTACTCTACTACTCGCTCGGGAGCTAATTCGCCTAAAATTATTGCCACACTCCTTACACCACTATCACGTAAGTCCTCTAATGCCCATTGGCTAACGGGTTTACCAGCAATCCTAATCAACTGTTTCGGACCAGTATGTGTTAACGGTCTTAACCTCGTACCAAAACCTCCATGTAAGAGTACGCCCTTCAAAGAAGCACCCTTTAGAGCTACTGTTACTGTAACGTAGACTGAGAAACCGTCCTATATAATAGTTATATAGTGTTCCCAGCTGGCTATGAGATATCATAGGGTTGTTTTCCTCCTTTGAGCTACATTTAAATACTGTTACCCTTATCTACAATTATTAGAGGTGTTCTATGGAAGTGCTATCTAAGAGTAGTCTAACTAAACCGCTAATACTGTTAGTGTTATTGGCTCCAGTTGCTTCAGCGGTTACTTTGATAGCGTATTGGGTTTATATTAGTAATTGGCAGGGAGAGGAGTGGTGGTTTGCTCCATTAGAGGTTAATGCTACGTATAATGCTACGTCGCTACGTGTTGGTCAAGTACTAAATATAACCATTACTGCAAGATATCCTTTGCCTTGGGAGTACTTGAATATAACGCCTTCGAGTTATACTATTAGTGGCCCCTACTATGATCCTGTGAATGAGTACTGGTATTATAATGGAACGTTTTATCCTAATAGTACTGCTCAAGCTAATGGTTGGTGGTATAATTTCACAGTGCCTAAGAACATGTCCTTCAAGGTCATTGTAGCAGTATACTATGTTCAGAGCGGCGCCAACATGTTGTATTGGTATGGTACTATAAATGATTCCATAGAGTTCAATGAGACGAAGACTCTTGGAAGCTTTGCTATAAGACTAGTGTTGGCCGGAAACTATGTTGTAAAAGTCTTCGTGTGGACTGATTATCCAAGCAAGGCTACAACGCTTTGGGCACCACTTGTAGTGACTCCTCCAAAACAAATCATAATTGTAACGGGGTGATGGAGTGTTGAGGAAGGCTGTCTTCATGTTATTAATAATATTACCACTATTACTAGCTCCTTTATCATCGGCACTTCAAGTAAAGGTTGAGATAGAACAGCTAGGTTACATTAAGATGTATATTTACGATATAGCGCCAGGGAGTATAGTTGGAGTAGAGATAAGATATAATGGGAGCATAATATGGCTTGACCAGCAAATAGCTAATGCTAGTGGAGTAGCCGAAACATCCTTCTACGTTCCACCCTATGTGCCACAGGGCGAGATACTTAATGTTACGATAGCGGTTGTGAGTCCCGGCGACACCTATGCCGACTACATAAACTTTTACCTAGTAGCAGTAGGGCCAAAATACTATACGATAACTCTATTATCAACAACTACCCAAACCCAGACAGTAACAAGTACCGTTACTGAGACTACAACAGAGACAACAACAACTACCGAGACCACGACACAGACAGAAACAGTTACTGAAACCCAAACAGTAACCACTACAGCCGTAGTTACTGAAACCCAGACTCTAACCAAGACCTACACAACCACACAAGTATCAACAACTACCACTACAACAGAAGTCCCAGTAACAACAACTGTAGTCGTAACTAGTCCAACCACAACAACCCTAACAATCACAAACACTACCACCGTGACAACAGAGATACCGGTCACTGAGACACTAACACTTACAACAACTTATACTACTACAACTGAGAAGACTATTACATCAACTATCCAGGTACCCGTAACAAAGGTTGAGACACAAACCCTAACATATACAACAACTATACCAACAACTATAACGAGTACGACAACACTTGCTAAGACGACTACGGTATCAACAACTTATACTACAGTATCACCAACAACACTCACAGAGACCGCTACGATAACCCAGCAAGTAACACCTGGATGGGCTTGGGGAGCAATAGTGGTAGCAGTTATTGGTCTCGCATTAGCTGGCTTCTTCGCGTTTAGAACAAAATCCTAGTCTAGGGTGAGAACACATGCGCGTCCACAAGATCATAATAATATTATTCACACTAGTAATATTATTGAACGTATTCACACCAATAACAGCTCTAGCAACAGTCTCTACTAGAAAACCAGTAATCCAGGAACAAGAAAAACAACCACTACAACCAGTAGTAAAGCAACCACTACTACATCAAGACATTGTAGCAGTAAAGAAAACGGAGAACAATATACAAGGAGTCATAGTACAAACACCTAGTACAATTAAACAGGAGGACTTGAAGCTTATACAACAATTAGATCCAAACCTATTCAATATAGAGTTCCTTAAGAAAACCTATGGTGATAAGCTAAGAGTATTCGTAAAATATAAGGATAATGAGTCGCTAGATACTCTTAAGCAAATAGTAGAGAAACTAGGCGGTAGAATAACATACGAGTACCCCATAATAAATACAGTACTAGTAATAATACCAATGGATAAAAGAGAAGCATTCATACAAGAAGCATCAGACCTCATAAAGAAGACAATAGTAGAAGCAGTAACCCTAGACTACCCACGGAAGCCAGCCCTAGACACAAGCACTCAGCTAATAGGAGCACAAACAGCATGGAATCTAGGATACAATGGAAGTGGAGTAATAGTAGGAGTCCTCGATACTGGTATAGATCCATTCCACCCAGACTTCTACTTCCCCAACGGGACAAGTAAGATTCTAGCCAATGTAAGCTTCGTAGACTACGACTTCGATAATATACCAGATATGGATGTATTAGACAATGTTGGCCACGGAACACATGTAGCCAGCACTATAGCGGGAACAGGTATAGCGGAAGTATATGCGCATAGTGGTGAATATGCATGGCATTCCGTGACAAGATGGATGCCCTTCGGGTACGCTTTCGGTAACCCCAATGGCTGGGAGAACATCCTAGTATACTGGTTCAACGTTACTGGCCACGATAACATTACACTAAGCTTCTGGGACTCATTACATATCAACCCATTATGGTACTATGCTTACGGCTATGATGACGAGGCCATGATACTATACAGTTATGATGGTGGTAATTGGAGTGTACTAGATGTATTCAATGTAACTACAAGAGACACTATAAACACTTCATGGATGTACCACGAGTATACGATCAATACCAGTGGGCAGACCCAGCTCTTCATAATGTTCGCATATATTGCATACATAGCAATAGAGCAGACAGGATGGTGGATAGATGATATCAGTGTACCAGAACTAAACTTTACCGACAACCTAGAGTCGGGGCAGCCAACATATATACCGGGTGTAGGAGGGCATGTCTACGACGATAACGGATGGTTTGTAGTCCGTGGAAGATTTACTGGTGTTGCTCCTGGAGCAGAACTATTGATAGGTAGGGTATGTGATACAAGCAGTTGTTGGACAAGTTGGATAATGAATGGAATGATATGGGCAGCTATCTACGGTGCCGATGGAGTACCGTTATCTGGTGATGAAGCAGACGTAATAAGCATGAGCCTTGGAGGACCAGCTAGCTATTATGACCCCGAAGCACAACTAGTAGACGTATTGACAAAATACTATGGAGTAACCTTCGTCATAGCAGCAGGTAATAGTGGTTACAACGGCCCATATACGGTCGGGTCGCCAGGCATAGCCTTTTCAGCAATAACTGTAGCGGCTGCACAGAAACCAGTTGATGATCTACCACCAGATATAGTGTACTTTAGTAGTAGAGGCCCCACACTAACGAACCTAATAGTGAAACCTGATGTAGCCGCACCAGGTGTCGCAATAATAGCAGCATTATCTCAGTATTGGGGCTACAGTCCATACTGGGATCTAGATCCATACTATACCATAATGAGCGGTACCTCTATGGCAACACCCCATGTTAGCGGTGCAGTAGCGGTAATCAAGAGCGCTCACCCCGATTGGGATACCTGGATGATAAAGTCTGCGCTAATGAGTACTGCTACATGGCTAGACTATAGAAGATACAGTAGCTGGTATCCGCCAACACCAGCAACAGTATACGAGCAGGGCGGAGGATTCATAAACGTTACAGCAGCAATACAAGCTCAAGCATTACCAATTAATGCTAGCCTAAGCTTCCAAGTAGTAAAGATAGGCAGCAACAAGACATTGAGTTTCCTAGTAAAAGTATTGAATCCAAACATAACGAGTCTATCTATAATAAACGATACAGTAAGATATATAGAATATGCTAAGTATGGTTCAGACTACTATGTAGCAAACGTTACACCATACACAGGCTGGTTATCGTACAATATAGTACAAGTGAACTCAACATTATACAATGTATCAGTAACATTAAGCGTACCTAGTAATGCTACTGGAGGACTATATGATGGTATAATATGGCTTAATGCTAGTGGCTATGTATTCCACGTAGTACTCGGCTTTATAGCATCACCAATAAAGCTCGTAGGACGAGCCATAGACTTTGTGAACGACACGGCTCTACCGAACATAACAGTACTAGTAATAAATACCTCATATAGTATTTACTCATGGGATGTAACAAATAGCTCTGGGTACTTTGAAGTAATGGTGCCAGTTGACGAGCCAGTATTCCTATATGCTTATGATCGAAACGATAACTACTACATATACTATGGCAGATTCATGTTATTCCTACCACCATTCGCTGAACTAGACCCATACATGCTATACATGACCCCCAGATGGGGCTACGCCGATAGGCACGTACTAGTTGTGGCAGACGACTTCTACGGATACTATTATCCACCAAACCTCTCGATATTCCTAAGCTTCAACAATAGCTACGGCTTCATAATGAGGGAATGGTACGAGTCATTACAAGGCATACCAGTAGACCCCATACTATGGAGTGATGACTTCCCATTTGTAGTATGGTCTAGCTGTACTTCATGGTATGCGGTAGTACCGCCAGACGATTACATACTACAAGTGTTTACTCAAAACTATGCTGGTAAACTATTAATTGAGGGTGAGGATATAGGATGGTTCCACAAAGCAGTACTAAACGACACGTTCCTAGAGGACGTATTACACGCAGTATGGCTAGCAGATAGTAGTGGAGTCTACAATATAACACCAGTAGCAATAGGCCACTTGTTAACAGCTAATCTATCGGGCAATATATCAATAGGACACGTACCATGGCCTGACGCAATAGCACCATACAATGGCTCACAAGCAGCATTCAACTATAGCGGTACTTCAATGTCAGCAATAATATACTACTATAACAAGGACAACATATTAGCTGAGGGCAAAATAGTATATGCAGCCTTCCCACTAGTCAATGTAACTATAACAGAGAGGCAGCAGATAATAAAGAACTCACTACTATGGCTATTACTATTTGCGGAGACGAGGATAAGTGCTACACAGACAACACCAGCCGGAGACTACAAGTTAAACGGTACAATTACTAGCGGGGTCCTCGGATTATACACCGTAGCCTACAAGCTCTCAACAACTAAACCTGTGGTCAAGATAGCGAAGCCCATGATCATAACACCTGGTACAACACTACCCTTCGACTTTGAGGCAAAGAGGCCCTGGTGGGTTGCAAACCCAGTTACGGCAGAAATAGAGGTATACTATAACGGCTGGCTACTATTCAGCTTCCCGGTACAAACATAGTTTTCTACCCCATATCTAACACAACATTATTTTTTCATAAATATACTTTCTTATAACTCGGAAAACAATTATGCCGGTATTCATCGCCCTCCACATAGGTGATGAGAGGCTTCAGAGAATAGGTGAGCTATTTAAGGAGTATGGTTATAGGGTTGTAGACTTAGAGAACCAGCATTTAACAATATTATTCATAGGCGACTATAAGGGCGTATTCTTGAAAAAGATAGTTGTTTTACTAGAAAATATATCACTTACGCTTCCAAGCATCTTAAGGCCTACAAATCTATCTCTTCTTCCAGCGGAAAAGAATACCAATGTGGTTGTATTAGTAGAGGAGGACCCGAGGCTTAGTGAGGCTAGACGAATAGTTATGGAGTATTTAGAGAAAAATAATGTTGTAATTAGAGATAGATACTCCTTTGTTCCTCATATAACAATTGCTAGGAGACGAAAACCACTATCCCACTCAATGTTAAATAAAGTTGTAGTTATGTTGAGGAGAGCCCAAAAAATATTGCCTAGATTTATTGTTGTGAGAAACGCCTATCTCTATGAGACTAGTAGGGAGGGTTATAGAAGAATACTTGAATTGAAGACGAAGTGGGTCTAGTGGTAAATCTTATAGGCTTAATATACTATATTTTATTTTTGAAGCCTTTAAAAGGAGAGGATTGATGACTTGAAGCTAACGCCGAGTCTAGAAGACTATCTAAAAGCCATATACATATTAAGCGTGTCGAAAAGAGAGGTAAGGCCAAGTGATATAGCAGAGTTAATGGATGTAAGACTCCCTAGTGTAAGCGAGGCCATCAAGAGGCTTGCAAAAATGGGGCTTATTCAAAAGGAAAGATACGGCAATATCATTCTAACACAACAAGGATACGAGCTAGCCTTAAACTTATTGAGAAGACATCAGATAATTGCTAGGTTTCTCCAAGAATTCTTAGGCTTGCCTCCCGAAGATGCTCATAGAGAAGCGTGCATAATAGAGCATAGCATAAGTGAGGAAACCCTAGTGAGACTAAATATGGTTGTTGAAGCTCTCATAAGGTATTGTAGAAACTGCATGGACATTCTATTAAATAATGGGGGTAATAAGCAAGTCAACTATGATTCAAACAATGGGAAAAATTATAAGAAGAAACCATGATACTACTGCATTAGCGGTGCATTTTCAAGTTGAGTAAAACATTGATTTACATCGTAGCTGTAGTGTTATTATTTGTGTTATTACACTACAGTGTTCTAACTAGCACTCCTCTAACGCAATTAAATATAACAATACCAGTAAGCGGACATAACAAGAATATCATAGTTAAAACAGGCAATACACCTAGCCGTCTAGTAAATACCAATATAACGAATACTAACATTCCATACCGAGTAATCTTCGAGAAAAGTAGAAATAATAATTTAAGAAGAGAAGACTGGCTACAAAGCATTCTAGCTGCAATACTTGGAGCTTTAGCAGCTATATCATTATTCATAAAGTTTCTCTTAGATTTAACTATTATAAGAATACCTCAACCACAGGTAAATGAGGTAAATGTTAATGAAGGTATGGTATACGTAAATCCTCTTAACATGATTATCGTAGTCGTGTTGTCTTTAGCTGTAGCTACAATTATAATATTATTGTTAACGCATAGTCATGTCAAGTTAAGAAGATACCATGCCCCTAGACTAGGGAGAGGGAGAATAAGTGTAGAGTCATTGGAGAAAATAGACTATAACCTAGAC
The DNA here is from genome assembly GCA_027030065.1 of Desulfurococcales archaeon. Classification (GTDB taxonomy): domain Archaea; phylum Thermoproteota; class Thermoprotei_A; order Sulfolobales; family WANQ01; genus JALWGO01. The sequence goes on from JALVFK010000132.1 coordinate 60,668, forward strand.
TTCAAGGACTTGAGAACGGCTATTATATCATCATTTAGATACTTATACTTTCTATCTCTAGAAAAACTCGGGTTAAGTGAAGCAAGAACTCCTAGAGAAGTAGCATTAGAATTCGATAAACTAGGTTTAGCCAATGAGGCTTGGCTTATAGTATCAGCTTTTGAAGAACTAAAATATGGTAAAAGAATACCAAAATGGATTACGTTAAAAGATTTAAGAGAAGCCGTAAGGAGTATTGAAGGGAAAATACTGCAATGGAGCAATCAATAATACTGGTAATGATTGCTGCCGGGGTCATTTCAACTATAATGTTAATCTACTATGGGCTAAAATTATCATCTTATTGTTGCTTAGAAAACACGTATGGCGATCGGGAGCTAGTTTCGCATGTGGTTAAACCTCCTCGTTGGTCTCAGAGTCTTGCTTCAAGAATTGAGTATATTGATGATACAGCCTTAGATATTATTAGAGAGAGAATTAGGTATTTAGAAGGACTTATATCTAGAAGGTTGGGGGCAGTACCATTAATATCTAGAAGCGAGGCGTTAACCACGGCAATTATACTTAGATTTAAGTTCATTGTATGGGTATCCAAAGAGATAGGGTTAATAAAAGCATTGAGGATCGCTATAGCATTATTGTATTTGAAAAAACTATATAGGAAGGCTTCAAAACTATCAAGCATAGATAAGAAGAGAAAAGAGTATCATGATACGGTTAAAGAAATACTAGATCGAATAGATGGTTTAATAGCAAGGTTAGAGGCGCTTAAGAAATGAATCCCCAAGATATATACATGTATTCTGAGAAAATAAAGAAGGAAATAGCGCGCGTAATAGTGGGAAAAGAACACTTGGTTGAAAGACTTCTCATAGCCTTACTAGTAAACGGGCACATCTTACTAGAGGGGGTACCAGGCGTAGCTAAAACTTACCTCGCTCGCGCCTTCGCCTACACACTTGGACTAGAATTCAAGAGAGTACAATTAACACCAGATCTCTTGCCAAGCGATATCCTTGGAGTAAAAGTCTACAATTACAAGACAATGGAGTTTGAATTTCGCCCAGGCCCAGTATTCACTAACATACTACTAGCTGATGAGATAAATAGGACTCCGCCCAGAACTCAGGCTGCATTACTTGAAGCTATGCAGGAACGCCAAGTAACAATAGATGGAGAAACAAGGAGGCTTCCAGAACCCTTCATGGTAATAGCTACTCAAAACCCAATAGAGACTGAGGGAACATATCCTCTACCCGAGGCGCAACTCGATAGATTTTTGTTTCGTTTAATAGTATCCTATCCTTCACGTAGTGAAGAAATAGATATGTTGCGCTTAAAGAGGGTTAAAGGAGAGGTCATAGACGTAGAGAAAATACTAGATGCTAGACAAGTCCTAGAAGCTTCTAAAACCATTAGTGAGAAGGTGAGAGTCGACGATAGTATTTTAGAATACATTGTTGATCTTGTAAGAGCTACACGTGAACATCCCTCAGTTCTCTTAGGTGGGAGTCCTAGAGCTGAAGTAATGTTACTCTATGCTTCTAGGGCTTATGCGGCAATAAGTGAGGGGAGGGACTATGTTATACCGGATGATGTTAAAGCAGTTTTCTTCGACGTTATGAATCATAGGATAATACTGCGCCCTGAATATGTTATAGGTACTTATAGTAGAGAACCTCTATGGAGCTATAATGCTGTAAGAGGAATACTGAACTCGGTTATAGAGAAGGTTAGGGTACCAAAGTAATGATATTATTGACTGAAAGAGCGGCTCTAATACTATCTACAGCGATAGTCCTACTTCCATTCTCAATTATAGTCTTTAGACTAGAATTCGTGATAGCAGTATTAACGATAATAATGTTGATACTATTAGACATACTACGGTTCTACATGAGAACTAGGAGAATTAAGTTAATAGGCGCTAATAGGTCTCAAGTACCAGGCAGAGTAGTTGTCGGCTCTATAATAGACATGAAATTATCTATTGAACTAACTGGGTATATAGGACTAGTACACGTAGCTGATCAAGTTCCCGAAGGCTTAAGCATCATAAAGGGTAGTCGTGAGAAGACGTTTTATAGTGATGGAGAAGGAATCATAGAGCTAGAATACACGATTAAAGCACTAGTTAGAGGAGACTACAATATAGGGCCAGTAAAACTAGTACTATTAAGTCCCCTAGGCCTCTGCGGTAAGCCTCTAGGAGAGTTAAGGGAAACACAAACTTACTTTAAAGTAGTACCTCAATTCTATGCCTTAAGATTTAAAGAAGCTCCAGCTACAATAAAGTATACTAAACCTCCAGGCGGGCATCCAGTAAAAGCTAGGGGTATGGGGGTAGAGTTAGAGCACATAAGAGAATATATGCCGGGAGACGATTTTAGGAAAATAGCTTGGAAGATATCAGCTAGAAACCCTCTAAGAGAACTTATGGTAAAAGAAACTATGAGCGAAGTTAGACTGGAGTTCTTTATAGTAGTTGACGCTGGAATAGAGTCTAGTCTAGGGTATCCACAAAGATTGATAGACTATTATATAGAAGCGGCTGGATCTCTAATACTCGCAGCACTAGATAAAGGAGATGTAATAGGATTATACATTGCTGGTACACCAAGCCTCTTAATTCCACCAACGCGTAGGAGGGAGTATTTGTATACAGCTCTAAATATAATAGAGACATTAAACCCAAGCCATAATAGGACTATTCTCCACCGTGTTCCAGGTACAATAGCATCTATTCTACCAAAGCGGTCAACAACGATATTCTTCTTCACCAGCATGGAGAACGTATTAGATCCAGAGAGCATAGTTGATAGGCTGAAGGCTCTAGGCTATAATATAGTGTTCTTCATCCCGTATACTCCATCATTTATAACACCTAAACCGGGATACGAGAAATTAGAAAATGTATACAGCTATATAATTGAGAAAGAGAAGGAGAGATTAGAGAAGATAAAATACATACTGCTATCACATGGTGCTAGAGTAGTAATGGCGTCGAAAGAAGACTTTATTGAAAGAGTTCTCAGAGAATACTACACACTGAGGGAATATGCTTGAATAGGAGAACCCTTCTATTATTCCTTTTATCTTTACCAGTATTGTTGCTGTGGATTCATACATCCTTAGTCATTTCATTAACAGTTAATGGGTTAATTAGAGTAATAGTAGGCTTTATAATCATGGCTGTGATATGGGGGGTTAAGAAGTACTGGGATATTGATTACGTCTTATCACTTATTATTGTATTCTTTGTATCAGGTATTTTAGCACAGCTTGGAATAGGTTTATTCATAGAATCCTTTATGCTAGTACTTCCACTAATCTTAGTGTTAATAATGTTCCACTATAGAAGTATGATATTAGTCTTCCTCGTACCAACCCTAATATATATCTATACTCTATTATCATCTTATGCCGCTACGATAGGGTTATCTTATAGAGCGCCATTAGCGTCTCTCTCGATAGCTGCAAGTATAGGGAGACTTGTTCTCACGGGCAAGATTCCGATAACAGTATCCTATGAACCAGTGCCTGGGTTAACGGTATTGTATGCTATCAGTATTATATCGTTAGTTTTCTTGGTAATAGACATGAAGAATATTAGGGAGGCTGGTGCCCCCGCACTTGAGGATGCTATACGAATTCTAGTATTGGCTTTGCTTGCTTCCCTAATGCTAGTTTATGCGGTATTAATTATTACGCGGGTATACATTGTAATGTGGTCTATAACGGTTACGGCTATATTTATAATATCATTCCTAGCATATAGGCTACTAGCTAGGGATACCCGTTGAGACTACCGCTTCGTCTCCAACGTTATAGGAAGAAACTAGTATTAGCCATAGTTATAGTCTTATCGATAGGTTATTTTGCATACGGATTATATTATGTGATTACTAGTGGACTTGTGGCTGGCGAAGCAAGATACGTTAGTGATGAATGCTGGTATGTATCTGCAGCTCGTAACCTATTGAGAAAAGTTTTTGGCCTAGAACCAAACTCTTGTATGGGCAATCTATGTTACGCATCAATATTCGTAAACTCGCTAGAGGACGCGAACAAAGTAAAAGAATTCGTTACAAGTCATGGTGGAGTTATAGTAAAGGACAACTATGCTCACAAGGTCTTAGCCGGATACGACTACACTATTGCTGTAAAGGCACCTCGAAAGGTATTGACCGAGCTCGCTAGAAACTATACTGTAATAATAGGTTACCCCTACCCAGACTGGGATGATGTAGCCAACTATTTGAACCTTGAGCACCCACCTCTCATGAAATATATTGTAATGATTACATTACTTGTATCAGATAACCCAGTTGCCTGGAAGATACCGAGTCTCATAGCTGGCTCCCTTATAGTATTCTTTGCATACCTTATTGCGAGAAAAGTGTTCAATGAGGCTGCCGGACTTCTTGCAGCAGTAATAGTTTTCATAGAACCCGTTACCAGGGCTATGAGCATGGTTGCAATGCTTGACATATATGTTGCATTATTCTCCATCATAGCATTATATTTCGCAGTCAAGTCGAAGTACATGCATACTGGCATAATGGTGGGACTAGCTGGATCGGTTAAAATGAACGGATTCTATCATGTTCTCAGTACTATAATATCAGCTTGGCGTAACCGGAAAGTGAGTAATATAAAATTGTTCGTGTATGCTATAGTTATACCCCTCCTAGTATATCTTGTAGTAAATATACCCTTGATAATATATGAAGGGGGAATTATGAAATGGATAGACCTACAGCTCTGGGCTCTAAGCTGGCACACACAGTCAAGACCCCCCGGTGGTCCTCCAGTAGCAAATCCCTGGGACTGGTTTCTAGCGCGAAACTCTTTCCCACTAAATTATAATCCCGACCTAGTAGCTAATCCTAGCCCACCCTTAATGTTATTGACCATACCCTTAACTATTGTATTGATTCCACTTGCGTGGAAGGAGAAGCTTAAGGGATCTGGCAGTATTCTAGCGTGGTTTTGGGTGCCAATAGTGATGTTTACTGCATTATTCTTAATAGGTAATAGGACACAATATAGTTTCTACTCAGTACAGATTACACCTATTGCAGCAATAATAGTTTCCTCAACAGTATTCTTTGTATATCGCAGAGATCTACTATATGAGTCGCTATTATCGTACAGATTCGAGCAACCCTATCGCATAGGGTTAATGCTCCTAATAGGCATATCATTATGGCTTACAGCATCATACTTAATCACAAGTCTCATAGGTATAATAGTTGCCTCAATATTGCTGGGATTATTTGTAGCTTTGGGTAGAACCAGGTTCAAAATCACGATTATGATAGGTGTTGGAGCTGGTGTATTAGCACCACTAATAGTATACTATTACTATTGGATCAATGCGTCTACGGAGACAGTTAGGTATCTTGAGATAATGTTCCCATATAATATGATACCCGTTATAGCTTCTGCTATCGCTACAACTGCTTCAGCGATGATATTCACTCTAATACTAGCTCCAAGAAAGCGTGGAGAATACATTGAGGAAGAGGTAGAACATTGGGGAGAATAGCCTAGAGAATAATCAACTTCTCCATAGATTCTTCCGCCGTAACAGTTCTAAGTGTTCGACGAGTTAGATCTTAATACGCATAACACTAAGTATATGTATTAGAGTAAGGAGGTGATCTAAAACATGTATCTTGGAACAAGGATAACCCCAATAATAGTAATGGTTATTGTAATAGGCGTGGCTGTAGGAGGAGTAGTATTATACAATTACTTGGCGTCACAGAGTAACACTATAACAACGACTCTTACCGAGACAATAACTGTAACAAAGTATTCAACAATAACTATAACAGCGGGTAGCAATGTTACAAGCACTGCTACATTGGTGAAAACTACTACGGCTACAGTAACAACTACCATACCAGTAACAATAATAAGTACAGTAACGGTTACTACTCTTCCACCACAGCCTCCTAAGACAACCACTACGACGACTCCCGGAGAGATAAGAGGTGAGAACTTTACGGTGGGTAACGTGCAAGTATACTCTATTACGACATCTCTTGGATTAATTGATGCGAAGACGCCGAAACCGATGGTACTATTAAAGATACCGAAGAATACAGCCATGGAGGACATAATGAATAGATTAAACCAGTTAATTGCTGAGGGTATGCAAATATCTTCAAACATAAGTGTTAGTATCCCACAAGCATATGATCCAGCTATAGTAGTGATGCTTTCAAGAGGAACACCTTGTACAATGTATAGAGTAATAGTGAATGACGGTAATGCTAGTGATGGAAGGATCAGCTTAACCATACAAAAGTACTCTACAGCAGACTATTGTATACAAGTCGTACCGAAAGACAATATGTATATCGGTATAATAGTATTGAGGAACCTACAGGTAGGACAATATGTTGTTGACGTGACATTAGACTATGGTACAACTAAGACACAGTACACGCTTGATATCTCATATAGCTAAAATAATGGTCTTTTAATAATCCGAAATAGTAGACTATGGCCTCAATACTAGTTTTTCACCAGTAGGATAACTTGTAGGTAACCAGACTACAAGGTATACTCCTGTATACCATCCCTCAAGCTGGTCACTATAATGTCGTGAGAACGGTATCCCGCTATTTCCTCCGGGAATTATTGCTAGAGACTTATCACTACTCATTTCGAAGACTGCTCTAAGGCTAGGACCTATAGTGACCCTAAGCCATGGAGCCACATTAACGGTATAGAAACCTCCCGATGCTGGTAGACTTGGATAATTGAACCCACTAATATATTCTCCAAGAGGATGTTCGAAGACATAGTAGTGTATTTCACCCCACTTGGTATCATACCATTTCTTCCCACTCATTTCTTCTATCTGGTTTAATGTTTTCCTCAATGATTCTTCTAGTAAACTGCTTATGTCTCCTCCAACCCATTTCCTCATAGAGCCGGGGTTTTCTAGTTCCCTACGGAGTACTAGTTCTGTAAACTCTAGTGTTAGGAAGGTTTCACTACTTATATTGGCTTTAGCTAGCTCGTCTCCCCAGAGATCCTTGTGAAGGTTCATCAGCCATAGAGTAAATACTGCTGGCTCCACACGGTCTTTATCCATTACGTAGTTCCAGGATTCAAGCATCCTAACGGCATCATATAATTCGCCATTTATGGGTTTCTTCATGAGAAGCTCTATCATTAATGGTAATAGTATTTCTGCTGCCTTAGACTTTACATCATGTTGGAGATTCATCATGTCTCCGTCGCTTAATGGGTTCTTTTCAATAATATATTCGACAATGCGTTCGTATCTATATCTGTCAAGCCAGTGCCATCCCAGATAGTATGGGTATTTTGAGAGATCAACTGGTTTATTATTAGCGGTAGCGATGAATCCCTTTGCTGGATTTATGAGGTGAGGCATTTCATCTGGTGGTATCCACGCCTTCCATAATCCTTCATTATTGCTTCCGTTGAATGGCAGGAATCCTCTATTAACGATAACCTTACTGTCTATTTCGAGTACAGCGCCTTTTCTAACGGGGATACTACCGATAAGTAAATATGCTATATTGCCATTACTATCAGCAACTACAAGGTTTTGTGGAGGAGCAATATAGTATTTCTTGAACGCGTTTAATACATCATATATGCTTCTACTAGTGCTTGCGTAGTAGAAGGCAAGCATGTCTGTTAGCATGTTTAAGCCTGCCCACGATACGGCTATCTTGTTTTCATCATCTATTATTGGTCCGTGAACAGTCTCCATAACAGTTATATTCTTGGTAATATAGTGGTTCCCATATCTAACCAATATGGTCTCGTTTCTTATGGTAGGATTAAGCCATTTCCCATTATAATAGTATTTTCCATTCCTCCACACATAATAGTAAAAGTCAACCACATCGACCTCAGCATTGGTAAAGCCCCATGATACATAATGGTTTCTACCAATAATTACAAAAGGTATACCTGGAATAAAGGCGCCAAAAACATTATATGAGTCATCTTTCAATGCTATCTGAGCTAGATACCATATTGGGGGAGCTGTTAGGCTTAAATGAGGGTCATTTGCAAGTATCGGGTTTCTAGTAGCAGATAAGTTACCATTTATAACCCAGTTATTTGAGAATAAATTAAAGCCTATTAACTCTTCAAGTATCCGCCTAGCACTTCTAATGAGACTATCATTCACAGTTACATCAAGTACTTCTAGAGCCCTAGCACTACTATTACCTAATACAAGCTTACCTGCCAAAAAGGCCTGGTTACCGCTAAGATTCAGGTTGGATATTATTGGTGTGTTTAGGCTTCGATTAAGAAAGTCTAATTCTAATAGAGAATCTAGACCATTTGCTTTTAGGAATCTATCTAGGTATAAGTCGTCTTCACTAAAGGATAGCATATATGATATAAGCATGCCTATAGCTATACTATCCCATGGGCGCCACTTCTCCGGTTTAATGCCAAGTAAATAGTATTCAGGTGGAAGGAGATTATTGTCGATAACATATCTTATTCTACTATTAACGCCGGAGGTAAAGGAATCTAGTAAATCTGCTACCTCGCGGCATTCACTACATTCTCTTAAATAGTTATATATGGATTTCGCATGTTCTACTATCCCAAGCTTACGCATCATGATATCATTGCTTAGAACAGATTCACCAACTATAACGCTTAGATTACCTTCAGCTAGCCTTCTTAGAAGATCCATTTGCCATAATCTATCAGTAGCCATAGCATATCCTAGTGCAAAGAATAGATCGCGCTTATTGTTAGCATATATGTGGGGAACACCCCAGTCGTCCCAAATCACGTCCACTTCGCTTAAAATACCCTTAACGTTAACAACGTCTGTTGGATGAGTGCTCGCTAAAATACTCTTAGGCAAGCCGTGATATAGATCAGAGACCACATTTACCTGGGGTAAAGCTATAGATAATACTGTGAGCGGTGTAAGAGTTAGGAGCACTAAGATTAATATAACTATGAGCTTTTTCTTGCCTAGACTTAATTCTACGAATACTATAACACACCACCTATTCGGCTGGGAAGAATTTAGCTGAAAAGGTATTAAAATATGGGTTTAACGCTTCATGAACCCTACAGCCAATAAGGCCAATATTATGTCTGCGGCTAGCAATATACCAGTATATACATTTTGTGCTATAATACTTGATACACTAGTACCAGCTCCAATCATAGCAATTAACAAGATAATATATATGATAGAGCTTAGAAGAACCCCCAATCGTTGCTTAGCGAGCAAGCCTACTAAAACGGCTAGCAATAATGTTTCCACTAGTATAATCGCCGAGAGCCCGGCAATGGCTCCAAAATAGACTATATATGCGGAGACAATCAGTAAAAACCCTATTATGAGGATCTTATTAACTATGCTCACTGTTACCAGTCCCAGTGCTTTACGCTTAAAGTAATACTAGTTTTATAAGCGTAAGGATTCTTAACGAACTAGTATATGATTAATAAGGAATACCGAATGTTTAAATACTATTTGATTAAATGGGTGTTGTAGAGGCTAAGAGTAATGGTTGCAAAAGATAAGGCTATTGGAGGCTTACTCCTAATAGTATCAGTTATCGTGATAATAGTGTATGGGTACATACTATTCTTTACAAAATACGATATATTACTCCTAAAGATAACCGGACTTGTAGCAGTAATAGCAGTATTTGGTGTATTAGCCTGGATAGGCTATACCCTAGCCACGACACCACCGCCTAAACCCTTAGAAGAATTAGAAAAAGAATTAGAAGAAGAACTCAAAAAGATAAAGAAGGAGTTAGTGGAAGAGGAGAAAACCACTGAAGAATCCGGGCAAAAGGGTCAATCATGAAAGCGAAAATTACAACAAGTGATGCACTACTAGTCTTACTACTATCACGAGTAAACGATCTCAAAGACATAGCATTGGTAACTGAGCTCCCAGTAGAGGAAGTTAAAGATATATTAGAGGACTTAGTAAGTAAAGGCCTCGTTTTCTCAAGGAAAACGGGTATACTTGTAAAGAGGATAATCTATGATTTAACGAGTAAGGGTTACGATGAAGCTCTCAGAATATACGCTAGAATAAAGCAAGATATGACATTATTAGGGGAACTCTTAGATAATGGTAGAATAGAAGATGCACGTTCTATAATATCAATTTACAGCAACGTGCTATGGCTTCTTAAAACACTGAGACTAATAGACGAGAGGATATTGAAAGAATTATTGTAGTCTATCTATTAGTAATTGCTACTTGAAATTTAACTAACAATAAATGGGTCAGTAAGGAGAATAATCCACATGGAAGCCTTCAGGAGACCGTCGTATCATCACTCCGGAGAGTACTTAAGGATACCCTTATTATAAATTGTTTGTCGCCTTAGATTTTTTAGTCGCAACTAGAATTTTATTCATGAGTGATTAGAAATGGTTAAGCTACTTAACCGTAAGTTGAAGGAGACTGTAACATTAATGGAGGAACTTGAATTACTGCTTAATAGCGATGACGATATATCCGTCTTTGATCCCTCAGTGGCTCTTAGGGTTTATACGAGTGGTGGTGAGGACATAGCTACAACGGACATATGGTTGTCAATAGAGCTTGAACCCATGTATGGTGACAATGGAATCCCATTAGAGATTATTGATAGGATAAAGGAGATTGCAGGCAAATACGGTCTAGAACCGTTGGCGATAAATGTATCTGAATACGGTTTAGTTGAAATAGTGCTCGCCTACGAGACTAGTGGGAGAGCATTAAGAGGAGAAGGCGAAGTAGAGGAATGGGAGAAAAAGGAGTAGCCATTCTAGGATTGACAATGTATTTATTCTCCTATTTTTCTTCGTATAAACCGCTCAGGACTTTATGGTGAATAACATGCTTGTTGGAGTATTAAGTGATAGCCATGATAATGTTGAGGGAGTGGAAAAAGCTATAGAATTCTTCAATGATCGTGGTGTAGACTTTGTTTTTCATCTAGGAGATATAGTTTCGCCTTTTACTCTTAGATTGTTTAGTAAATTGGAGCCAGATTTTGGGGTGGTTTTCGGCAATAATGATGGAGATAAACTATTATTATCATCTATTGCAAGAGAATATGGTTTCATTATTTCGGAGCCTCCGCTTCTCCTTGAGTTAGCTAGTAGGAAAATACTAGCGCTTCACGGTTGGCGTGATCCAAAATATACAATTGATCTTGTAGACTCGTTAGCTAAGTCTAGAACCTACGATGTCATATTATATGGACATACACATAGAGTTGATGTGAGGAAGATGGGAAAGACGCTAGTAGTTAATCCAGGTGAGGTCCATGGATATATATCTGGTAAATCCACTATAGCTATTATAGATTTAGATAAACTAGAAGTAGAGGTAGTAGAGATATGAACTTTGTTGAAGAATTTATTAAGAAAACTAGTGTAGAGGAATTTGCAGGATACATAGATCACACAATAATTAAACCAGAGGCTACTACTTCTAATGTACTGAAAGGTGTAGAAGAATACAAGAAATATGGGTTTGCATGCCTAGTATTATCACCGTATCACTCTCTACAAGTACTATCCAAGAATACTGATATCAAAGTATGCACTGTAATAGGGTTCCCTATGGGGTATCACCCTACAAGAGTTAAGCTTCAAGAAGCAAAGATGGTCCTGGAACGTGGTGCTAGGGAAATAGATATGGTAATGAATATTCAAGCGTTTAAGTCTGGCGACTATGACTACGTTTTAAACGATATTAAGGCAGTGGTTGAACTCGCACATTCTTATAACGCGTTGGTAAAGGTGATTATAGAGACTGGCTTACTAAGTGATGACGAGAAGGTTAGGGCAACAGAACTAGTTGTTAGAGCTGGAGCAGACTATGTTAAGACTTGTACTGGTTTTCTCGGGGGAAAGGCGACTATACATGACGTAGTTTTATTGAAGAAAACTGTTGGTGAAGAAGCGGGTGTTAAGGCTGCTGGAGGTATTAGGCACGCTTATGATGCGGTAGCACTCATACTAGCTGGTGCTTCACGTATAGGAACGAGTAGTGGTGCCAAAATAATAGAAGAGTACAAAAACCTCAAAGAAAAACTATGACTTAATAATATTGTTTAGTATCCTAGAACTTTTCTAGTTTTTTCAATATATTGTTCGAATCTATTATTTTTCTTAAGCCATTCGCCATACTTGTATAGAGCCCATGCGGCTTTTGCGGCTCTTTCAACTGATAAGTACATAGGTATGCCCATCTTTTCTGCTCTACTAGCTTGTTTCCATGTATATGTTCCACCTGTTGCTGCTCCTACTACTGGTATTGGTGTTTCAAGTTCGCGGTTTACCCTTTTTACGCGTTCTACGAATTTTTCTACGAGTTGCTCGGTTATAGCTGGTACCATGAAATAAGGTATCCATATGATAACGTCTACTTCTCCACTACGCATTAGTATTTCAACGGATTCGACAAGATGTTCGTCTCTTGCTGAACCAGTAACGTCAACAGGGTTATGGGGGCTAGCGATGGGTAAGAGTATCTTTCTTAGTTTTTCTTCAGTGTGTTCTGATAGTTTTGGTACTTGGAGTCCTAGATCCATACAAGCGTCGGCTGCCATAACTCCGCTTCCGCCGCCTACTGTGAGTATTGCTACACGATTACCCTTTGCTGGTGCTTGTAGTGCTAGAGCAGTAGCCATGTCAAATAGTTCTTCCATGCCATAGGCTCTTATGGCACCCGTTTGTTTAAATACAGCGGTATATACTTGATCTGTTCCAGCGAGGCTTCCGGTATGGCTTGCTATTGCTCGCGATCCAGCCTCAGTTCTACCAGATTTTAATACGATTACTGGTTTCTCGACAGTAGTTTTTCTCAGTGTTTCCATGAATCGGCGTCCATTTTCTACTCCTTCTATATACATTGTTATTACTCGTGTGTCGTTGTCCTCTATAAGGTATTCTAAGAGATCTGCTTCATCAATATCAGCTTTATTTCCTAGGCTTAC
>JALVFK010000133.1 GCA_027030065.1 Desulfurococcales archaeon
TTAGTGCTAGTACGACCTCATAGCTTGCTACAGCTGGGTACTCGGTCATAACGTATTGTTTGCTTGTTCCCTCAAGTCTTACTGATCCTATGGTTATAACTATGTCTCCTACGCCAACGTGTTTCTGGATAGTCCCGGTTGTTCCAACGCGGATAAAGGTGTGTGCTCCAACACGTAGTAGTTCTTCTACCGCTATAGCTGTAGAGGGCCCACCTATACCCGTTGAAGTAGCTGATATTGGTACACCCTTATACCTACCAGTATACGTGTTATACTCTCTGTGACGAGCTACTTGCCTCTTCTCCTCCCAGTACTTGGCTATCTTAGGGACTCTATCGGGGTCTCCCGGTAAGAGTACATAGGGTGCTACGTCTCCGGGCTTAACCATTAAATGATATTGGAGTCCCTCTTCTGTTTCCGGTGTATCAGCTGATTTCAACTTCATTATTCCCAGCCTCGAGGACAAGAGGTTTGTATTAGTTAATAGGAGTACCTCCTTATAAGTAGAACCATAATAGATAAACATGATATACTGGTGTGTAGCCTGAGTTGACTGTTAGAGTAGTTGGTGGTAGGGAGAGATTGAAACGTATAGTGGAGGAGTTTCTCCGAGAACTATATGATTATAATAGTGTTGTGAAACAGTATGGCTACTACTTGAAGCCCTACCACGTAGTCACCTATAAGACTGCTTCTGGTATAAAGAAGTACTACTATTATGGTAGATACTGGTATAGGGTAAGATATGTTGGAAAGAAGGGTAGGACTAGTCTAGTTAAATGGGAGTACGTTGGGAGGGAGAAGCCTCTAAGAGAACTACCCGATCCACCAAAGCATCCTTTAGAGGACACTGTCTTCCTGGTTGAAGGCGAAGACGTATTGCTACGTGATGAAGACTATCTTAGACTTAAAGAATACTTCAAGGGGCTTAAAATAATAGTTGAACCAGAAAAGAAGCTGTAACCCTTTCTCCCCCGGGTTTCCTGGGAGCGCCCTTTTTCGGGGCTAGTGTTTATATGTGTCTAGGAGAATGATTATAGACTAGACTTGGCTCTCGGGAAGCGGATTGAGAGATGTCTGCTAAAACTGCTTTCGTCGACTATAGGAAGTATCCTTTCCTAGTAGATGTGAGGAAGTACGTTGAGCGTAGATGGGCTCACGGTCTCACCCTCCTCGATGTTCTAAGTATGCTTGGCTCAACTGTTATGAGGA
>JALVFK010000134.1 GCA_027030065.1 Desulfurococcales archaeon
AATGATTCTACTGGTTGCCAGTTTACTTCTTCTACTACTATGTTTCTCTTCATTTCTATATCTCCCGCATAGCCCCTTGTTTTTGAAAAGCTATAACTCTTTCGTACAGTAGATATAATCAGGTGATTACTCTGGGGAATATTCTGAAAATAAATTCACAAATATGTATTAATTATCCCGCATATAACTTAGAATAAGTATAGCGAAGGCTGATGGGAGGGATTAACCGATACTTTTACTTCATAACATTCTAGTCTACTTGTTTTCAGCTATATATGTCTTTGAGCTTAGCTTGATGGTAGTCTAGGCTTACGAATAATATATTACTACCCCTTATGAGAGCTGTACCATAGTTTGCTATAGGCTCCTCGGTTCCCTCTTTTACCTCAACACATTCTTCAAGAATAAGGTTCATGGTGTTATCGCTTAGCTTTAACTTACCAATGTATTCTGTTCCATCCTTCAATTTTACTAGTACAACGCGGTTTACAGCACTTCTCAAGTATTTTAACGGGCTTTCAAGTCTTGTTTGACTAGCAGTCATGTATACACCCTCTCCCCTATAACCATTGCTATATTATTATATTAGCTTATCATTGTTGTTAGGGGTACGAGCTAGTATATAAGCATTGGGGCACCAAAACTAGGCGGTAAGCATATATATGCAATCCTTTACCTCAAACCCCTCCTCTATACCCGGCTTGCATCCCTTGTGTTTTAATAGTGTGTAGACTATGACACCCTTCCCTAAAAGGTTGATAAGGCTTTCTAGACCTCTCTCTACTCCTACAAGGTCTAGTACTGTGAAGGCGAATATCTTGGTGAAAACATGTTTTCTTAGAGGAGGCCTCCTTATATCGCCTAAAACTAGGTCTACTCGTGCATCAGTATAGGTTTTCTTCTCCAGGCACTTCTCTATCATACCCTTACTGAGGTCTAAGCCTACATAGTGGTTGAAGGAACTTCTCTCACCGATAAGGTACTCATATAATAGGCATGTCCCACAACCCGCATCTAGTATTCTATCGTTTTCCTTTAATCTTATCCTAGACAAGGCTACACGGTATTTAGCGAGTTGTTCCTCATAATATAATTGATCGTAGCTATCAGCTGTTACATCATAGGGGTTAGACTCTGACATTCCATCACCGTTTCTTAAAGAATTCGAGAAGGTTTGCTCCACTCTTTTTCTCGCTCCTAGTCTTCTTCTCTTCTTCGAGGATGCGTCTGAGTTGCTTGAGGTTTAACTGCTTGTACTCTAGTCCAAGTCTCTCCAGGTACTCTAACGCGCTCTTAGTAATACTTGGTGCTACCAGTATTCCCCTAACATCTTTTCTCCCAAGACTCTTCTTTACCGCTATAACATAGCGGTGCAACTGGTTTACCGCTTCCTTCGTAGCCGTTACTCTCTTCAACTCGATTACTACTATCCGGTTATTCGAGTCTATACCGTATAAGTCTACGAAGCCCGGCTCAACTGGCTTCTCAATACTAGTTATCTTCAATTCTTCTCCGATGATACTTGGGTTACGTGCTATGAGATCCCTTATCTCATGTTCACTCACATACTCTACGAACTCAGCCTTATCGCTCATATCGGCTACGACTACTAATGAGATATCACTAGCCCTAACAGTCACTATCTCTCTCGGACGACTACGCACAGCTTTTATAATCAATAATCCTCCTTCAACCTCAAAGTCTATAACCGATGACTGAGGCTGCCAGTTGACCGGAGAATAACCGTTGGGTCTATGTATTAGGAAAGCCCAGTCCCGCTTAATTATAATAACGCGTTCACCTTCACCAAGAGTACTTGCTCCACGGCCCTCATAGTCGACACTACATGTCGCTAACACGAGTACTAGCTTGTGTTCTCTAACAGCCTTCTCCAAGACCTCCCTGTATTCTTCTAAACTCAATCCCTGGTAGACCCTAACATTCACTATGCTAGCCCCTCATCCACGGTTTATTGGTTGTGATTAAGAGGTATAAGCTATTAGCTCCGAAATAAGATTAGCAGTAACAGCATCTTTAACGGGGATATATGGGAGTTGAAGATAAAGCTCATAGCATTCGACAGTATGGGAGTAAGATCAATGGCTACAGTAGTTGAGACTAGTGACGTGAAGATATTCATTGATCCCGGAGCAAGTCTTGCTCCACGACGCTATGGTTTACCTCCACATCCATTGGAATTAGAGGAGTTATCCTATAGGCTCGATCTTATAAGAAGGGAACTAGAGGACTCAGATATAGTTGTGATATCCCATTACCACTACGACCACTACCTCTACCATAGTGAGGACACGGACTATTATCGGGGCAAGATACTACTAGTGAAGAATCCAGAACGGAATATAAATCGGAGCCAGAGGATTAGAGCCTACGTATTCTTCAAGAAAAACAACGTTGTCGAAAAAGCTAGGCAAATAGAATATGCTGATGGGAGAACGTTCAAGTACGGTGATACCGTGATAACGTTCTCGGAACCAGTCCCCCACGGAGACGATGGGACTCCTCTAGGATACGTGTTAATGACTCTAATAGTAGGTGATGGAGAGAGATTCGTTCACACAAGTGATGTCCAAGGACCAATATCTAATAGAGCACTAGAAATCCTGCTACAATGGAAGCCAAGTGAAATAGTACTCTGTGGTCCTCCAACATATTTTGCTGGCTACAAGGTTCCAGTAGAAGTTGTTGAAAAAGGCTTAGAGAACATGAAGAAACTAGTACAAGAGGTAAAGATGAGGAGACTAGTTGTTGATCACCACTTCCTAAGAGATATCGATTACCGTTCAAAAATGAAAGACCTATTAGAAATAGCTACAGCTCAGTCAACAATAGTTGAAACAGCAGCAGAATACATGGGCTTTAATGTCCGTCAACTAGAAGCCTATAGGAGAGACTTGTGGGGTGGGGGCAATGGTAAGGGGTAAGCCGATAATAGTGATAGAGCATTTGGAACCTGTTCTCACGAAATGGTTATACCTTGAATACAAGCACGTCTCATCAATGGTGGGTAGAGAAAACCTAGTTATAACAAATGTTAAGGAATACAAGGATCGATTAAAACTCAGCGGTCTCGGTAGAGTTTATGAGAAGAGCATAAGCGTATTAATAGACAAAATAGAACACGATAAGGCAATAGTACTTGAGCCGAAAGCAAGAGAAAAACTCGAACCCCAAGACTTCAACGGGGAAAAAGTATTAGTCATAATAGGAGGGATAATGGGAGACCATCCACCCAAGGGGAGAACATGGGATCTCCTAACAAGCAAACTACTAGGCAAAGCATTGCCGCGTAGTCTTGGTCCCGGACAACTGAGTATTGATGGAGCAGCCTATGTAGCTTTGAAAGTAGCTAGTGGTGTAAGACTAGAGAATATACCTTTAACAAGTAGTGTTGAAGTAGAAGTACCGTCCCCTTACCCCGGGTTAAAGAATACGATAATCTTACCCTTCACATACCCCGTAGTTGATGGGAAACCTCTTCTCACGCCAGGTCTAGTAGAGTATCTTAGGGGAGAAATAGTCTTAGACGAAGACGATCTCTTAAGGAGACTTAGGGTGGAGTAGTCATATCGTAGAGCGCAAACCATGTGAGGAGCCATGCAGTAAAATAGACTGTTACACCCTTACCGAGCTTCCACTTAAGCTTTACATCAGGATACATGTATTGTACGAGCGGTATGGTTGCAAAATATAATATTATAGCAACTACCCATCCAACAACACTGTTTTCAAAGCTACCACTAAAATGAACTACTCTACCATCGAGAGCCCAGTAGAGAACCCCTACAATCAAACCCCATATAAACCTCAAGGCGAGTATCTTACCCTCAACGGTTTCCGGCATAAGTTTCTCGAAGCGCAAGTTAACTTACCCTCCACGCAACTTAGAGTATGTGGAGAGTGATTAAAAGATATGCCTAAGAAATCTATGACAACAATAGACCTACTAGCATGGCTTACAGAAACTAGAGACAAACTACTGGGTGCGAGAATAGTAA
>JALVFK010000135.1 GCA_027030065.1 Desulfurococcales archaeon
TGGGGCTGCCCGCCCATTAAAGGGGAACGTGAGCTGGGTTTAGACCGTCGTGAGACAGGTCGGACTCTACCCGCGGGGAGTGTGGGCCGCCTGAGGGGAAGGTGCCCTCAGTACGAGAGGAACGGGGCGCCGTGGCCTCTAGTGTACCGGTTGTCCGGCAGGGCAGCGCCGGGCAGCCACGCCATAGGGGGTAACCGCTGAAAGCATCTAAGCGGGAAACCCTCCCCGAAAATAGGCGGCCGTCCGCTCCAGGGGTTTCCCTGGGGCGGCGAGGGCTCCCGTAGAAGACGGGGTTGATGGGGCGGGGGTGTAAGCCCCGAGGGGCCTTGTGCCTCGAGGGGTGTAGCCCGCCGCTCCCAATCGCCCGAGGCCGCAGGCTTCTCGCCTAGGGGCGCCGGGCTGCGTTGTCTATGGTCTACGTGGCCCGGATGGGCTGGGCCCGGGTGGAATTGGGGCCTATAGGTGGCGCTCTGTTCTGGGTTCTCGTTCCTGTTGTGGTGTTGTGTTTTTAGCTGGGTTTATTGTGTAGTATTGTTTTCTGGGAAGAAGTGTTATGGTTAAGTTTGAGCTTGGTTCTCCTCCTCCAGGTGTTCTTGAGCGTAGTAATAGGGAGGTTTTGGAGGAGTTTTTGGCTTCGTTGCTTGCTGCTGGTGCTAGTGAGAAGACTGTTAGGGTTTATCGGGCGGCTATTGAGGATTTCTTAGAGTTTATTGGTGATAAGCCTTTACGCTTGGTTAGTGGGGAGGATGTTCGTAGGTGGCGTATGGAGCGGTTGAGGAAGGGGTTTCCTAGGAAGAGGAGGAATAGGAGGAATAGTGATCCGGTTGAAGAGCGTCGTTGGAGGCAGATGACTCTTCACTACTATACATTGTTGTTGCGCGGGTTCTTTGAGTGGCTTGGCCTAAGTGTTAGGGTTCCAGTAGTTAAGGCTCCTAGGAGGAGGGAGGTTGAGGCTCTAAGTGAGCAGGAGGTCTACTTGTTGCTTAATGCTTCTCGCGACGTATTAGATGTGCTTATTGTTGCCTTACTTGTTGAGACGGGGCTTCGTGCGCAAGAAGCCTTGGAGCTGAGGTGGAGGGATATCGACTTTAATAGTGGTGAGATAAGGGTTCGTGCAGCCAAGTATGGTGAGGAGAGAATAGTATTCTATGGCCCCCTAACTAGGCAGGCATTGATTGTATGGTTTAATGAGAAGAAGCCTAGGAG
>JALVFK010000136.1 GCA_027030065.1 Desulfurococcales archaeon
ACGGAGTGCTGGATACAATTATTCGACTACTAGCGAGAAATGGGAGTACACAGTATACCATGTATTCGTAAAATACCTTGGAGTATCAAAGATTAAGGGCCCAGTACTAGTAATAAGTAGAGACAATAGAGACAATGAAAACAAAGAATACTATGTGAACATAGGTTTAGGACTACTAAAAATCAATAATAAACGCCAGTGTCCAAGCATGTATAGTGAACTAGCTGAAAAAGTGTGGGAGTCTATTAGAGAAGCAAACGTCTTAGAAAAATATAGGATAACCAGGGAAGTCGAAGAAAAGCTTAACGAACTAGTTGAAAAGGAATGCATGGTCTACCCCCATCCATTAACGAGTACTGGTATATCCTTAGACAATACCTCGAAGAGTACTAGGCATGGATTAATCTATAGCTACATACTACAAGACTATACCGGGTTAACTCGCGGTAAAAGCTATACAGTAGGCATCCTAGTAGACGCAGATACCAGCAAGATTCAAGACCTATTAGGTAACGGGATAACGGTAAGCATGGGGCCTCGAGGAAGACCAGCCATACTAGTCGAGGAAAAGTTAGACCAGAATCCCTGCTGTCTAGGCTTCACTAACAGTAGCGAGCCTAAGATAGCTATAACACCCCTCCCCTTAGCATTAGTAGGAAACAACACTGTGGAAGGTAGTAGTGTAGCAGTAGTTCACCCACTGAGAATAAAGCCGCTGATAATACAGTTAGCGAAGTCCACTATCGTGACCATCGTAAAGAAGGATAAAGAAGAAGAGGAGTGGGCTAAAACTGGTATGGAGCCAGCATATCAGCCGGGATCAGTAGTTGTCAAGGGAAGTGTGAAGACTAGGAAAATACCTAGATCTAATAGCGGAGGCTTATTAGAATTATTCTACACAGTATAGGCTACAATATTTTATCCTCCCATACTTGTTGTTGTCGGCTATTGTCGTATCCTTTTTATGCTAAGAGTTAATAAGAAGTACTCGTTGAAAAATCTAGGTGATGTATACATGGGCGTACACGAGCTTGAACCCTTATTCAAGCCCCGTAGCATAGCTGTTATCGGTGCTTCCCGTAAACCCGGTAAGATTGGTTATGCTATAGTGAAAAACTTGTTAGACTATGGGTTCCAGGGTAAGATCTACCCCGTTAACCCTAAGGCTACTGAGATTCTAGGGCTAAAAGCCTATCCCAAGGTCA
>JALVFK010000137.1 GCA_027030065.1 Desulfurococcales archaeon
TCTATAAGGTATTCTAAGAGATCTGCTTCATCAATATCAGCTTTATTTCCTAGGCTTACAAACTTACTGAGTCCTATGCCACGCATTGCAGCCCAATCAAGTACTGCTATACCAAAGGCTCCACTCTGAGATAAGAAGGCTATTGGTCCATGGTCGGGGAAGCCTTGTCTTTCAGGGTTAATGAATGTCGTGTTTACTCCTGTTTTTGGTACATAGGTGCCGACAACGTTTGGTCCTAGTAGGCGCATATTATATTTTCTCACTATTTCAACTAGTTGTTTTTCTAGTTTCGCGCCCTCGGGGCCTATTTCCTTGAATCCACCACTAATTACGATTACTCCTTTAACTCCTTTTTCACCGCATTCTTTTGTAGCATTTGGTACATGTGGTGCTGGAATAGATATGACTGCTAAATCTACCTCTTCGGGTATATCCTTTATACTTGGATACGCTTTTATACCTAGTATTTCCTTTGCTTTAGGATTCACTGGGTATATCTTGCCTCTATAACTCCTCTTTAAATTGTATACTATTTGATAGCCGACTTTTGCTGGGTTACGTGAAGCACCTATAACAGCTATTGACTTGGGATTAAAGAATACCTCGAGTCTTTCATCTTTCAATACTAATACCCGGATATAATGTAAGAGAGTATTCCTTAATATAATGTATAGCTAGAAACAAAAAGTCATTACAGTTGTATTAGGAAATTATCATATATACATGCTTGTAACGGTATATTTCTCTAGTAATTTAATGAATAGTATTGAGACAAGATTCTCTATAATGTATACTTCTTCGTAGTATCCGTATGACCTTAATCTATCTAGAGCTTGACAGAAATCTGCTACAATGTTGTTTTCTTGAATTTCATTATTTGAGCATATTTCCTTAATTATTGAAAACTCCATTTATTTAACCCATTCTTATAAATCTATGTTATAACTGTTATATTATAGAACTGTTTATAAATGGGTCTATATTTAGGGGTAAGTATAGTAGTTGATGTAGAATTAAATAAACGGAGTATTATATTGTTCCCGATATTGTTTGTAGTATTATTTATAGTATCAATGGTTATGCCAAACTATGTTCTTAGAAGTAGTCTATCGTATAGCTGGCTAAATAGTAATAATAACATTAGTATATGTTGTGTAAACGATACATATACTTGTCACAATATTGTAGGGTTCTTGAATAAAAGCCTAATGGCAAACAATACTTACCAACAAATAAACGTAATAATGTATGAGAATTTCAAATACTATATAGCTAGTAAGGAAACCAGCTGTAACATGATTATAGGTTTGAACGAATTTGAATATGTTATTGCTAAGAATAAAGGTAGGATAAAACGTATAGACTACTTTACAACGTATAGACTTTTAAAGGAAATCCCACATGACGATTTACTACTAAAAAGTCTTATATCAGCGATACCCTACTGTTATTCTCTCAAATCATTGAATACTATAAGTTATGTTAACTTAACAAGCATTCTGCTTTCACACACAGAAAACGACAGAAAGATTAGTAGCAATCTTGTACCAGTTAAGATATATCGTTTAATAATCATATCCTATTCAAATGATATTGTAGAGAAGATTATAGAATACTTATTAGAAAATAATTCACGGTTATATGACAAAAAATATTGTGAGAGTGTATTCTATAAGCAGAATATGACAACACTAAATGATATAATATCATTCTATGATATCCAGTACATAATACGTGTCCTAGGTGATAAGTATTGAGTAAAATACTATTATTATTGGTTATAATGTATGTTATGATTGCAAATAATATTTCAAGTACACCTAACTATACGAGTATTCTTGGTAACAGTATAAACGAAAGTATCAGAGATGAAAAAATACTAATTGCCGCATTAGATAAAACTATTAATGAAACATTAAACAATACTAGTATAACACTATTATACAAGATTAGAAATCTAGTAGAAAAACTCGATTCTAAAACAATAAGTATACTAATTGATAACATACAAAGTACATCTACAAGATACAAAAGATATGGAGAAGGTTTAGAAAATCAAAGAATTGAAGTCGGATACTATAGTAGAAAAGGAGTTGTTAGAAATCAATCACTAATTTTGAAAAATATTTCTAAAAACTCTATTGTACATTACGTGAACGTGACGTATAGTCCTAAGGGGGATATAATAGATCCTATGTTAATAATAGTTAACATTGTCTCTATAGCTTCGTTTGTAATAGGTTTGTATGTGTTTAGGATTATTAAAAAAAGAACAGATTATATTTAGAAATATTGTTAGTGTCTCAATGCTACAAAGTACATTATCATTCCGCCAATAATTAATGCTACGATTATAACAGCTATAACAGTATAATCTATAGTATTTGTGATTTGTGCTGTAGTGGTCTCACTACGTGTGGTTGTTGTTTGAATCGTTGTGGTTGTTTGTGATGTTTGAGTGCTCGTAACGGTTATGCTTGTTGAAGAAGTGGTTGGTGTCTTAGCCTTTGTAGTTGTTGTGCTGGTGTTCAATTGAGTAGTTGTATTAGTAGTCGTGGTCGTTGTTGGCGAACTCGTTGTTGGAGAAGATATTGTTTTTGTCGGCGTCGTAGTCGTCTTAGTTGGTACAAGATACCTTATTAGTATTGGTTTTGATACTGCTTTATTTCCACCATAGTCTTCTGCTACTACTATTATCGTTGTATTCCTAGCACCTGGTAGCGGTGGTAGTATGTTGCTCCAGTATTTTCCATCAAAGTATGTTAGAAGAGTATGGTTTCTGCCCATATACGTGTATATTATCTGTACTTTTCTAACCCCCCAACCCTTATCCTCTACCTTCACTAAGAAGGTTATCTGAGATTTCTGCGAAGGTGTTTTTGGCGTATAGTATATCATACTTATCTTCGGCGGGATATCATCTTTGAAGGGTGAGGCTATTATTTCAACGGCTTTACCTGGAGCTATACTTATATTTGTAACCTTTACAAGCCAATAGTCTCCATAGGGTATAAATGTCGCGCTTGAATTATTGCCGTAGATCCTGTATTCATCTTTATTTAAAGATTTACTAACGTATAGATACATGGTTGCGTTATCTAGTGTAAGCCAGCCTTTATCTTCGTCTTCTGCCATATAATTTATAAAGTACGTGAAATTATCTGGCCACTTGAACTCTGTTTCAAAGACCTCTATATTATATGAACTCATACCTCTAAAGGGGTTTCTAGAAGGATAATAATAACCTAGTACTCTACCATTATCAGTCACTTCTATTATTCTAAAGCCTCTATAGTCTGATTCTCTCCGTCCTGCGCACGTTGTCGTCGTTGTTATAAAGTATGTTTTATTGTTGTACACCACAACTCTATCGGTATGGATGTGTCCAGCTAAAACCATGGTAACATTGTATTCTTCTACGAGTCTTAGAAACTCTTTCGCTGAATCACTATGTTCTTGCCAGCTCGGGTAAAGAAGATTGTATAATTTGTTAAATTCTTGCCAGCTTCCGGTTACAAATCCTCTTGCATCATAACCAAATAATGGATGGTGCATTAATATTATCTTGACCTTCTCACGATTTTTCTCTAGTACTTTTTCAAGCCATTGTAGCTGCGTCTTATCAAGATAGCCGTAAGAGCCCGTATCTAATCCCACGAGTAGGAATTTCCCTATCACTCTATACCAGTATCTCTCACCAATATACTTGCCATAGTATTTTTCTTCGAAGTCAGTAATAGTATTTACACCAGCATGATCATGGTTTCCTGGTATAATGAATGAGGGTTTCCTCAAAAAGTTTGTAAGCATTCTAAATAGTTTGAGAGAATTAATATCGCTTCCAATATCTACGTCATCACCAGTTATTACTACAAAGTTTGCAGGTAAAGCATTTGCTAGGTTGATAGCGCTGTAATAGAACTCATAGGCCCATACATTATCTGTACGTATACCTATATGTATATCAGTATAATGTATAAACTTGATGGTGGACGGGTATTCCCTTAAAA
>JALVFK010000138.1 GCA_027030065.1 Desulfurococcales archaeon
TAGGTATTGTTTTTGTGTTTCTGTTAGTTCGTCTATTTCTATGTTCATTGCCTTGAGTTTTAGTTTTGCTACGTTTTCGTCTATTTGGTGTGGTACTTTGTGGACTTTTACTGGTAGTCGTGGGTTCCTGTATATGTATTCGATGCTTAGTGCTTGGTTTGCGAAGCTCATGTCCATGACCTCGCTTGGATGCCCTTCGGCGGCTACGAGGTTTACTAGTCTTCCCTCTGCTAGTAGGTAGAGTTTTTTGCCGTTGGGTAGTGTGTATTCTGTTACGTAGGGTCTTATCTCGCGTTTCCTTATGGCTAGTTCTTCGAGGTCTTGGACGCTTACCTCTACGTTGAAGTGTCCCGCGTTTGCTAGGATTGCTCCGTCCTTCATTGCTAGGAAGTGTTCTCTTCTTATAACGTCGCGGTTGCCGGTTGCTGTTATGAATATGTCTCCTATTTTTGCCGCCTCGTTCATGGGCATTACGTCGTAGCCGTCCATGACTGCTTCTAGTGCTCGGATAGGGTTTACTTCGGTTACTATTACGCGTGCTCCTAGTCCCCGAGCGCGCATTGCTATGCCTCTACCACACCACCCATACCCTGCTACTACTACTTTTTTCCCCGCGAACAATATGTTGGTGGCACGCATTATGCCGTCTACTGTGCTCTGCCCAGTACCGTAGCGGTTGTCGAAGAGGTATTTTGTGTAGGCGTCGTTTACCGCTATAACCGGGTAGAGGAGCCTGCCCTCACGCTCGAGTGCGCGGAGTCTTACAACACCTGTTGTTGTCTCCTCTGTTCCACCCTTTATGTTTCTCGCGATATCCCTGTATTCTGTGTGGAGTATTGCGTGGAGGTCTGCTCCATCATCAACTACTATTTGTGGATTAGATTCTGCTACCTGTTTTATGCACCAATAGTATTCTTCTTGGCTTTGCCCCCTCCAGGCGTAGACGTGGGCTCCCTCCTCTACTAATGCTGCTGCTACCTCGTCTTGGGTTGAGAGGGGGTTGCTTGCTGCTAGATATACCTCGGCGCCTCCAGCTAGTAGGGTTCGGATGAGTACACCCGTCTCCTTGGTTACGTGGAGTACTGCTCCTATACGGAGGCCTTCTAATGGCTTCTCCTTGGAGAACCGTTCGCGTATTAGTAGTAGGACTGGCATGTGTTTTTCAGCCCATTCTAGTTGAAGCCTCCCCCTGGGGGCTA
>JALVFK010000139.1 GCA_027030065.1 Desulfurococcales archaeon
GTAACCCTCCAAGTAGCAAGCATGAAGGGACAATACCATATAGACTGGGGCCTCCTATCAGCTGGTTCAATAATGGCTATGTCCGTCCCCCTCCTACTCTATGCTCTCCTCCAGAAATACTATGTTAGAGGAATGGTTGGATGGACTCTTAAAGGGTGATAACCCATGGCACGAGTAGTATTAGAAAACATTGTAAAAAGATTCGGAAAAGTAGTAGCCGTAGACCACATTAATCTTGATGTACGTGATGGAGAATTCATGGTACTATTAGGGCCAAGCGGATGCGGCAAGACAACTACACTCAGAATAATAGCTGGCCTAGAATTCCCAGACGAGGGAAGAGTACTAATAGACGGTAAAGACGTAACAGACCTTGAGCCAAGAGACCGTGATGTAGCAATGGTTTTCCAAAACTATGCTCTCTACCCACACATGAAGGTCTACGACAACATAGCCTTCCCATTAATGATTAAGAGGAAGAGCCTAGGGTTAACAAAAGAAGAAATAAAGAAGAAAGTATTAGAAGTTGCAAGACTACTGAAAATAGAAGATCTATTAGACCGTAAACCCGGGCAACTTAGTGGTGGTCAGCAACAGCGTGTAGCTTTAGCTAGAACGCTTATAAGAACACCAAAAGTATGGTTGATGGACGAACCCCTATCAAATCTCGACGCTTTACTAAGACTGGAAATGAGGGCTGAATTGAAGAGACTGCAGAAAGAGCTCGGTATAACAACAATCTACGTCACTCATGATCAAGCTGAAGCATTGAGTATGGCTGATCGTATAGCGGTTATGAATAAGGGTAAGATAATCCAGGTTGGAACACCCGATGAAATATACCTGAAGCCAAAACACGTCTTCGTTGGCAAGTTTATTGGAGCACCTCCAATGAATATTATAGAGTGTAGGATAGTGAGAATAGAAGACAAATACGTCTTAGAGTGCCCTGGATTCACTAGAACGTTTCCAGGCCAGCCGAGAAATATACGTGAGGGGATGAGGGTTCTCCTGGGAATAAGGCCAGAATTCGTAGAAGTATACAAGGAACCCAAGCCAGACGCTATTAAGGCGAAGATACTTGTAACAGAGCCTCAGGGATCAGAGATAATATTAAACGTAGACATAAACCCAGAGGGCGAGGAAACCTTACTGAAGGTTAAGACTAAGCAGGGGCCAAGATATGAGATAGGCGAAA
>JALVFK010000140.1 GCA_027030065.1 Desulfurococcales archaeon
CCGGGAAGCGGATTGAGAGATGTCCGCTAAGACTGCTTTCGTCGACTATAGGAAGTATCCTTTCCTAGTAGATGTGAGGAAGTACGTTGAGCGTAGATGGGCTCACGGTCTCACCCTCCTCGATGTTTTAAGTATGCTTGGCTCAACTGTTATGAGGAGAGCGAAGCAGAGGGTTTTAGATGCAATAGAACATGACGTTATAAGTGACCCTCCCGTAGACGTGAGTGTTGATGACGAGTTATTAGCGTATCATGTAAGCCTAGTTATTGTTAGCGCTATTGGAGACAAGTGGTTGATGCAGAGCTATGCTGTTAAGGAGGCTAAGAGAGTTTACAATCACCTTGTGGGAGAAGATGATAGGGTTGTTGAGGCTATTGGGAGGTTTCTCGGCTTAAACATACGCTACGACCCTGAGAACGCGGCGAGGATACCTTATGCTTACTCTAAGGGCACCGTCATATACATTTACCTACCCTATAGGATACACTTCTACGACTATCTAAGGCATACTAAGAGGCTTGTAGGAGACCCCTCCTGGAAGCTTACAAACCAGTTCATAAAGAAGGGCTACATATACCTTGAGAGGAGGAGGATTGCTAGGATAATAGAGGAGGCCTTAGCCCAACGCATACTAGAACACCTAATACCATTAGAAGAAGTCCCAGACGTCATAAAAGGACTCGTTGAAGAACTAGTGAAGAAGCTTGAAGAGAAGAGGGGGAGGATTGTAAGAGAAGTAATAGAGTCTGGAGGACTATCCCAAGCCAGGGACATGGGGCTAAGAGAACTCGCAGAAGAGTTTGCCGGCATAGTTGACGTAGAACTCTTCCCCCCATGCATGAAGGTTATATATGAGAAGGCTTTAAGGGGAGAACACTTAAGCCACCATGAACGCTTCGCTATAGCAACATTCCTATTAAACATTGGAATGGACGTAGACTCTGTAGTAAACGTTTTCCGAAACATGCCCGACTTCAACGAACGCATAGCTAGATACCAAGTAGAACACCTAGCCGGACTACGTGGTTCGAGGAAGAAATACCTACCCTATAGCTGCAACACCATGCGGACCATGGGGATATGCGTAGAAGACTGTGGAGTAAAAAATCCCTTAGTCTACTATTGGAGACAATTGAGAAAGAAGTACAGGCAGAGAAAACCAAGGAGAAAAGAAAAACAAGGAAAAGAAAAAGGAG
>JALVFK010000141.1 GCA_027030065.1 Desulfurococcales archaeon
GTAATACATGCAGTAAAGCACTAGTTAATAGAAATCTTTAAATACAACCAGACACTAGCCCTTAACACGCTGATAAAAACAACAGCAATAGGTGGAGAACATGTCAAGCCAGCCAACACCAAGTAATGTAGTATTAGTTGGTAAAAAACCCGTAATGAACTATGTACTAGCAACGCTAACACTACTAAACCAAGGCGTCAATGAAATAGTAGTAAAGGCAAGAGGTAGAGCAATAAGCAAGGCCGTAGACACAGTCGAAATAGTAAGAAATAGATTCCTACCAGGAAAAATCGATGTTAAAGAAGTAAAGATAGGCAGCCAGACAGTACAGGGACAAGACGGCCGCCAGAGCAGAGTCTCAACAATAGAGATAACAATCGTAAGAAAAGAAGAGTAAAGAAACTAAATAGAATACATTAATACAACAGTGTATCCCTTTTTCTTATTTATCCAAGACAGAATTCTCTATATTTAATCTTAATTATTGACATAATTGAGTTACTTATTTACTTTCACAAAAACTCTGAAAGGCAAATATTCTAGTTCTTTACCATAGGATTGAATGTATGTGGCACATTCTTGATTATAGCATATAATTGTTAATGTGTCTTTCTCCATAATTACTTCTGCTTTTTTATCAATACTTCTTATTCTATTCTTTAATCTTCTTATAAAATATGGGATAACATATACTTTGATAAAGTAGTCTAGATCTAAAACCCTAAGCTTGTCATTATCTCTTTCTAGGAGACCTATATTTAATAATCTCTTTATTTCTCTACGACTATTTCGCTTACCATAAAATAGTCTCAGAAAGGAAAGTAGCTCAAAGTATTTGATTTCTCCTTGTCCGAATATTTTGTATAATAGCATGTATGTTGCTATTTCTCGCCACTTCAAAAGTATCTCCTATGTTACGTTCTTCTAGGATTAGCTGGGATTTAATGTAGTGTTTATAAATCTATATGTGTTATGCTAAGAATTAGGATGATGAGCCTCGTAAGGATGTGAGTTCATGCGATGACATAAAACCAGGCTTCTGATAACAAGGAAGGTGTAAGCGCTATGAGACTGAGAAGAGGAAGCATTATTATTCCATACGAGAAGATACTGGTATATATTGAGAATGAGAATATTGTAAGGGTAGTAGAAGCTTTAACCAAAATGTTAAACTATAATATTGAATTATTCATTGTGTTAGAGCCAGTTGTATCTAAAGTAGTTATAGGAAAAGAAAAATATTTCACGGTTCTATCTATAGGCTCTCTAATAATACCTCAGCAGGCAAGCGAAGCTCTAGATTACTTGTCCGAACTAAGTAATAGTTTATGGATTCTCGATGAAGATGTATGGACAAAAGCTTCTAAATTATCAGCAAATAAGGTATATGTCCATGGCTTCGAAGGCTCAAAATTATTGAATTACTTTAACTGTCTCATAAGTAAAGTAGATATCATTAATACTTCAATCCCGTATGTATCTCATCGTGAGAATCCTACGATAGATATTGATATAAAGGAAAAACAGTTTGTTGTGCCAGATATTAAACTATTGAAGCCAGGACACATAGTTGTAAACGGGTTAAGGGAAGTGATAATATATGATGACAATAAGAAGGAAATACCATTATATATTACTCGCATAGATGAACTAAATAAGAAACCCATAGATATACTGGCGCTAGCAGACAATTTTCCCTTAGTTCTAGAGCGTATGGATGAAAAAACGATAATAGTGTTAATTGATAATTGGGAGGAATACTCTTACGCTGTCAGAGATCTAGTTCTCTATAATTCTGTTATCTATATGCTGGCTCTGTAACGGAGTGGAACAGACTATGCGGTCCCGCCAAGTTTTCACTAATAGTCTAGAAGGGTTTAAAGAGGATTTAAAGAAGGGATACGTTGATGAGTTAATAGTAGACTTAGTGCTAACTCTTAATAATATTGGGATGTATACTACAACATCTTCCTGTAGTGGTAGGACTATCTTTCTTTGTTTCGAAACATTGGAGAAGAAGTATGGTTCGAAAAGGCACTCGTATCATAAAATTCCTTCTAAAAAGACATTACTGGATACAATGAGGGATGTTTGTTTATCTTGTAAGGGGATAGCGGTAGTTAAGGTGAAAGGGTTTATTATAGATCTAAAAGTGCCAGTAAATGATATAACTGCTATTATGCGGAATTTAGCCCTTAAAGTTGCTATTGTGAAGCCGCTAAAGCAGCGTGATAAACTATTAGTTGAAATAGGCTCAACGGTTTCTTTAAACATGCCCTTGCTTTGTAACAGACACGAGGAATACTATAAGATTATATCCATGTATTTATGGAGAAACCTTATTGACCTTAACGTTTTCAGAAATATTTTATGGTATACGACTAGCACTATGGGCGATGACGAGGCTACCCTAAAATGAAATCAATGATTGACATCGACCTCACTGAGCCCTAAATCAAGATCTATGTTCTCAATGCTTTTACGTTTCTTTGCTTGATATTCTTCGCTTGAACCTCTAGTAATGATTTCATACAATATTGCTGTTTCCTTCCCCTCCCCCTTACGTAGTAGTCTACCCAGTCTCTGGATGAATTGCCTACGGGAACCAGTCCCCGTTACAATTATTCCTATATTAGCATCGGGTATATCTAGTCCCTCATCGCCTACTGTGGTTACGACAAGCACGCCTTTGTTCATGTTCCTAAATTTTTCCAAGGTTTTCTTCCTTTCTAGTGAGTTCATTTCTCCTATCAATAATAATGCGTTTAGTCTCTCTGCTATTTCTTTTGCTTGGTCTACATATTGAGTAAAGATTATGATTTTTGAACCACGAGATAATTCTCTATTAACTATTTTTTCAACTGCTTTTATTTTTTCTCTTGATTTTTGTACAATTTGTTTAATTCGGCTATGAATTTTTAGTGCATTAATTGCGTTTTCATCTCCTTTTCTAGCAGCTGCAAGTATTTCCTGGAATTTTCTTCCTCTAGCAAATTTCCTATAAAGTATTATGAGTTCTCTAAGCTGTTTTTTCTCTTCTCTCGTTAAGTCGACGTATACCGTTCTTATTACATAATTGGCTAAGTAACCCTCCGATGCAAGTTCGCCTGCATTTTTCCAGTAAACGATTCCTCCCATTAGTGGGAATAGTTCTTCATGTTTTCCGTCTTCTCTTACGACTGTGGCTGAAAGC
Source organism: Desulfurococcales archaeon (assembly GCA_027030065.1). Taxonomy (GTDB): domain Archaea; phylum Thermoproteota; class Thermoprotei_A; order Sulfolobales; family WANQ01; genus JALWGO01. The sequence goes on from JALVFK010000141.1 coordinate 3,194, forward strand.
CCTAACCTGTAAGGGGCAATAGTATTTAGTGCTATATACTTGAATTTGTCGGCTGGCAAATGGTGTACTTCGTCAATTACTAGTAATGTAAACATCGGAGATATTCTTGCAACGTGTCTATATGCTGTCTGGTAAGTAGTTATGGTTATTGGGCCCAGTCTCTTTTCGTCTCCATAGTATAGTCCTATTTTATCATAAGTTATGTCCGTGTATTTAAGAAACATGTCTCTCCACTGGAACATTTGATCCTTAGTAAATGTAACTATAAGAGTGCGAACCCCTAATAGGGTAATAGCTGCTATTGCAATAATTGTTTTACCAGCTCCCGTTGGTAGAGCTATGATCCCTCTTTTTGTTTCAAGCCACTTATTGAGAGCTTCCTCTTGATAAGGTCTTAAGGAGGTTTTTAGTTTTATTGAGAAATATAATTTAGCCTCGGAGGGTATACCTGTTCTATCAATAACATAAACATTGTTTCTTTCTAGTTCATTTTTTACTTCAAAGAAGTATATGGGTTTTATAATAAATACTCTCCTTCTTTTATCATACTCTATCTTATCTTTTATTTTCCTATATAGATCCCCTAGATAGAAATTTGGTTTCAATATAATTCGCGTATTTTCCCAGTATATCTCAACGCTTCTACGTTCTCTTAACTCCTCTCTGAGCATATTCCTATTGTATTCTGAAATATATCCTCCATAAGTATCTATTAGCTCTAAGACGTCATCGTATGTTAGCCCCTCCTTCATTATTTTATTGATATTTAACCTGAAAACAGACTTACCATTAATTCTACCAATATAGTCACTGATCCTTAGTAAATCCTCATACTCCTCTCTACTTAGCCACTTGTTTATATAGAAACGTATATCCTTATTCATCTTGTTGTTCATCTCCTATATAGCAAGCATATTCAATACTGTTCCCACTACATAATTCTCTTATGGTTTTTAAGATGTATTTTAAGGCTTTTCTTAAATTTTGTTTAAAATAGATGCAGAGACTTGTTTTATCAAATACAACTTCAGTATCCATATTTTTTGTTTCTAATAGAATATTACTTATTTTTGTGAATTCTGTCGTATTGGGGACACACAATGTAATGTTTAATACTGTTTCTGTGTATGGGATTACCTTAAGTTTGATGTTTAATGGAGAATTACCATTGCATTTATATAATAAGTTTATAAGAGTTTTTCCCTCATGTTTTGCTAACTCTAAGCACCAAAACATATCCCTAGGATCGCTGAAAGGTTCGATGATCTCAGAGATTACATAATGTATGTCGATGTGCATAGGGTCACCGCGTGGGGTTCTTCTTCACCGCTCGGGACTTAAGACCTCGTTCATCCCCCTCTAAAAATATATTATTCTTGACCTCGGTATTAAGTATTGAGTAAATATGATGATGGCACTCGGAACCGATAGATGAGGTGTTTCCCGCATAGCTGATGCCTGGAAGGATTAATTGAGGTTCATATGATGGAATTAAGTGATCTAGAAGTCGTTGGCGAAGAAAGAGGGAAAGCTAGGATAATGAAGTACAGAATATCTGTTGTAGAAATACTTAGGTTCTTAAAACAGTATTATTCTTACAAAGAACTTTCACAAATTGTAGGAATTGATGAGACTACTCTATGCAGGTATATACGTGGAAGTAGCATACCGAGTTTTGAAAAAGCTCGCAATATATGGTCTAGGCTAAACGAGAAATTAGACTTATCATCAATTATATTTAAGAGAATAAACATCTCTCCAGACGGTCTTTTAGAATACTTGAACGTCTTAACTGATCCCGTAATCCTCAAGGTTCTCTCAAGTAAACTCTATCTAGAATTATCTGGATATAGGATTACTAAAATAGTATCAAAGGATAACATAATATTATCGTTGGCAACAGTCCTCTCGATGTATTTGAATACCGGGTTGTTTATAGTATCAGATAGAGCCCCCTTGACTAAGGAGTACATTGTTGAACACGTAATAGAACCTCCTAATAGAATAAGAACAATATATATACCACGTATTCAAGCACGTAAAAGAGAAGAAGCAATCATCGTTTGGGATATTATTAAAAGCTCAGATGAAATCTCAGCTGTTATACGGGGCCTAGAGAAAAACAAGATGTACATTCACCTAGTATTCTCGTTAATATTACTGGGCGATGAAGCATTAAGTGAAAACAAGTTTCAAATAAAATACTTGTTAAAAATATAAAACATGATATAAAGACAGACTCCATGATGAACGGACCACGGACTGAGATGTGTTAAGGATGATGTATCTTTTATCTCTGAAACAGATAATACTATTCGAAAAATTAATTAAATCAAATATAATAGTGGGAAAGCGGGGGAAAAGGTGAGGATAACCGAAATAGTTCGTGTTGACAGCAAGGGTCGAATAACAATACCCATGGTTATAAGAGAATCTCTAAACATAGTTGAAGGTATGCACGTAGTATTAATAGCAGATACGTCTAAACGTGAGATAATAATATCGCCCGTAGTCTTCCCGGGAACAAAACTATATGAGATATACATCGAAATAAACGATGTGCCGGGAGCTCTTGCAGAAGTAACAGATCTAATGGCTAAATACGGTGTCGATTTAATTGCAACTCACTGTACAACAGTGAGGAGAGGAGAGACAGCAGAATGTCTCCTCATAGCCGATATGTCAAAATCCAAACTAGAACCAGATGCACTTCGACTCGAGCTTTCAAAGCTACCTGATGTTAAACTGGTAAATATAAGGCAGATGCAGAGATCAATATAAGGTTACGTTTTATCTCACTCTTTTTTCCAACATATATGAGGTCTAATCATTGCCCATAACAACAATATACAAGAATGTTTATCGTGTTGGCGGGAGAGACTTATCCTTTATCTATGACTCTAATGTATACCTATTACGTCTGAATAAAAATGATTACATACTAGTAGATGTTGGTACTGGACAAGGATTAATGAATCTAATAAGCAATATATTTGAATTAGGTGTCTCATTACATAGTATAAGATACGTTATTCTAACACACGCACATTATCACGCATCTGGATCGGCATGGTGGTTCTCAAAGACACAAGCTCTTATTGTGGCACATGAACCAGACGCTTCTTTTATTAGAATAGGTGACCCGAGATATACTGGTGCAGAAGATCTTAAAACTAAGTTCATACCAGCTCCTATATCTATTAATATAAGAGAAAATGTAGACGAATACGGGATAAGTATTGGTGAAAACAACATAGTCATACTCCATACACCTGGACATACGAAGGGTTCGATAAGTGTTCTGGTGACTTATAAACAAGATGATACGAGCATATTATTTGTAGGAGACTCTTTAACTGCAATATTATCGAAAAGATGGTTAAGCAATGAAGTAGAATTCAAGAAAACTGTAACAAAAATACAAAGATTAGTAAAAGAAGAAAACATAGAGATACTTTGTACATCAATTGAATGCTTTAAAGGTAATAGAGTAAGAGAGTATTTAAAGCAAGTGTCCACAGAAAATCCCGTATGGGTATAGGCTAATGTTAGTAAAAATAGGATGTTGTGGTTTTCCTGTAGCAAGAAGTAGATACTACAAAGTATTCAAGGTTGTAGAAATACAGCAGACTTTCTATAAACCACCATCAATGGATACTATTCGGAAATGGCGTGAAGAAGCACCAGCTGATTTCGAATTCACGTTCAAGGCTTGGCAATTAATAACGCATTCACCACGTAGTCCTACATGGAGAAAGGCCAAGATAACACTACCTAAGGAAAAGATAGATAAATATGGTCTCTTGAAGCCAACAGACGAGAATATAAAGGTATGGGAAGAAATGCTTGAAATAGCTCAAATACTGAAAACAAGAGTTATAGTTCTACAGACGCCGCCTTCTCTCAAATACGATGATGAGAATATTAAAAGTATTTCAGAATTCTTCAAAAGGATAACGAGTATCAGTAGGGAAAGGAACATACATGTTGCGTGGGAGCCAAGAGGATCTTGGTCTCAATATAAGGAGGTTCTCTCAGAAATACTAAGTAAGTATAAAATAATCCATGTGGTTGACCCATTTAAATATGATCCCATTGCAACTACAAATACTTGTTATTTAAGATTACATGGTAAGGGTAAACGTGAAGTAAACTACAAGTATAAATACACGCTTGACGACTATAAAGAATTATCATTAAAGCTTGCTAAGTATAGTGAACGCTTCTCCGAGTGTTATGTTATGTTCAATAATGTATACATGTTTGAAAATGCACGTGAATTCAAGGAATATCTAATTAAAGAGAATAAAATGTTTAATGTGTTATAGTGCATTATGAATTAAAACGGCCCCCTCGACACGGCCTACCTCACGGGGCTCTCATTAGTCAACTAACTGTAGCCCCGCCCGATTGCCGTGTCTCATAGAGAGCCAGTAAGTATATTTACTTAAGCCCAGTATTTAACGTATAATTTGGTGCTAGCATATGGTAATGTACTGGTATCGATGCTCAATATGTGGAAAATATACAGTAACTTTAGGTTGTTCTTTATCACCACTTGACCAAGTATGTCCTACTTGTTGTATTCTCTATTGTAATAAACGTGGACTAGCTTGTAAATCTCCCGTATGGTTCCCAGAATTAGAGAAATCTTCAAGGCCCGTTAGAGGAAAGGCTACTGAAAAGGAGCGTGTTGAAAAGGTTCTATTAGACTTACTTAAGAAGTTAGAATAGTTGTCGTTAAAGCCAACAAACACAATGTAATTGTCTACCTCTATATTCGTGGTGCAATCCAGTAAACCAGAGTTGCTCCTCCCGGTAAGTCAAAGGTTAGTTTTAAGGGCATATTCTCTCCCATTTCTAGGGTTACGGCTTCAGCAGCAGTTGTTGCTTTTAAAGCGGCTTCTAGGAGTTCAAGGCTATATTTTGCTCGTACTTTTTCAGCAGTATTTCTAAACGATAGTAGGGCTTTATCTCTCTCCATGATATTATAGTATTCTCTCTGAGGTGATATTGACTGAAATATTATACGATCCTCACCCTCTGCTATTATTTCAACTTCTTCGCCAACGAGTTTTACATCTCTTAACGCATTCTTAAAAGTATCGGTGAGCATTCGTGCTATAACGGGTAAATCCAATGAAGGCTCCGGGAGCTCCTCTACTACGCCTTCACGTAGCTCGACGTAGAATGTTCTTTCAACACCAGTTTTCCTATCCTGAAATGTAAATCTAAGTCTTCTATGCTCCTTTTCTAAAACTAACTCTATAACATCATTTCTCGTACCACGCTTACTGACCTTAGCAAATTCATCGGCACTCACAATAAATGTTACTTTCTCTTCCTCACATAGGTATTCTTCAAACGCCGTGCTTGGTATCTCTAAGATAATCATAGTTGTCTTATCACTACTTAGAGTCTTAACAAATAAGCCTTCGGGAGTAGCTGTAAATGGTATTTCATCTGTTATCTTGGCTATTGTTTGTGCTACATACTTGAATTTTGTTGCTGCTGGATATATTGCTCTAAAGACCATATTTTCTACCACTAAACAACTATGTGCTTAGAAAATATATAGTTTAGTTTCACAGAGTACAAGGGGTAAATATATGTCTAAGACCATAACATTGCTAATAGATCTCGGGAAGTATAGACATGTAACATTACCAGCTGAAGACGCTTCGAAATTATTAAACAAGATAGCAGAGAAAATGGGTAAACAGACCTTTGATATCGAAGAAGCGCAACGATATATAGCGAATTTTGACGTGTTCTATGAGGTAATGAAGAAGAAATTCAAAGATAGCTTGGCTCCGCCCAAATCCATAAACGATATGATACGTGGAAACATAATAGTCGATAGAGTCATATTAATAAAGGAGAATAATGAGAAAAAAGTGACAATAGTGTTTGACAGAAGGGTCCCAATCGATAAAATTGAAGAAGCTCTTAAAGAATTAGGATATAGTGTTAATATTAGAAGGGAAACAATGTATTAGGCACCGAATACAAGTTATTTCTGTTTCTTTCTTCTTCTACGGCGTCTACCTTGCTCTCTTTTTATAGAAGAAGTTATTGATTCCAAAAGTTTCCTTCCCTCCTCTTCTGATATTTCGCCGCTAAGCATACGATCCCAGATCTCCGTTACTTGGAGTAGTATTTCCAGGCTATTTGTATCGAAAACTTCCTCGCTTATAAGCGGCTCTTCTTCAACGGTCTTTTCTTCTTGTTCGGTAGTCGGTGTCACTTCTCCTATTTCTTCTTCAACCATTTTTATCCCCTAGTTTCCGAGTGAAGTCAATGAGCAGAGGCTCCCTTATTAAACTATCCTTTACAAGTCCGTGAAACCTGGGTAAATAGTATAAGGCTTTTCTGATAACATCTAATCTATTATCAGCTTGATAACCTGCCAATAACCTTGCAGAATACTCAAGGTTTTGTGGTTCCCTTAATTGTAATATTATTTGTAGTGATGTATTACCTATGATATCTTCGCTTATACTTTTTGGATGTTGCGTTAGTACTATGATACCTATTCTGTATTTTCTGCTTTCAGCCACGATCTTGGCTAGAACGTTCTTATTTTCTCCAGCTATTCGGTGCGCCTCATCCACTACAAGGTATTTCACGTTATTGTTTTGTCTCGAAAGTATTGGTAAATTGTCGTATATCTTTAGTAATAAAAGTTCTGCGTACAGATTCTTAAAATACTCACTATACAGCGGGGATAGATCTACAATTGTTATTGTTGAAAATACTCTGTCTATAGGAATTGTTTCCCCACCAAAGAATTCTTGTGCAAGAGCTCTTATGTATGGTTCTAAGCTTCTAACGCTTCTGAGTTCTTGGTCTGTTTGTACGTTTTCCAAAACAAGATTATATGCTTCTAGTAAGGCTTTATTCTCACTGTCTTTTAGCTCATGTATTATGGTGTATGCTTCTTCTATTATTTTCTGGAGATAGATTCTCTGAAGTGGTCCGAGATTAAAAATTCTTTGAATAATTGATGCTATCTCCAGACTCTTTTCCTTTATGTTGTGTCCGCTTAATATATCAAATAGGCTAACCCTCTTTTCAGCAGTATTCAAAATGTTTACTTCTATTTCTGGGAAAATATTCTCGAATAGTATCTTGTACTCTCCGTGGAAATCTATTATTAATATAGATGAATTGAATATTACATGTAGTCCGTGTGATAAAATGGTTGCTAATGTACTTTTCCCGGTTCCGCTTGATCCAACTATTAGTATATGTGGATTTTCGTGTAAGCTTGGATCATAATAGAAATCCATGTTTACTTTAGTCCACTCCCATTGTTCTTTTATCGAAATATGTTTACTAGTGTCCGAGAAATCGTATTTACTAATAGCCCCTTTAATGTATTTTAGTTTGGCTTTTATCTTACCAAGATACACGCCTCTCTTTGGTATGTTTACTTCCTCTATTTTGCTGCTTAGATCTGATAATAATGACAGAAATACTAATGGTGAAAACCAAGACGAGACTGCAATCAATAAACTTGCTGTAAGAGGAATATTGCTTATGATTGCAATAGTACTAGTTGTTACAGATACTAGTATACCACTTATATAGAGCTCTGATAAATCCCTTATCAACGAGGTAATTATGTAAGCCATGTAAAAAAATGCGCCAAGCATTACAAAAGTCTCGGCCATTATTATCGTTAATGAGCGTTTATTCGTACTAGTAGAACGTGTATTCTCTAATAACTGCTTTATACTTAACAAGGGATCGTGTGGTAGTTTTTTCTCGACAATTACCTTAAATATTATTACCGATAATACACCTAGCAGCATGATGCTATTTTTAAATACATTAAATACATTATAGTACTCTGCAATCATATATTGTGATAGACTTATTCTTATATGGTTAATATTTATTATAAGTGGTATGATAGATATCGCTAGAGGAATTATTAATGTACTACTTAAATATGTTGTAACAATAGTTATGATAAGTATTAGTGTAAGCATTATGATGGCTTGTACGGGATTACGAAGAATGTTTGCCATATTAGTTTTCATCAAAATTACT
>JALVFK010000142.1 GCA_027030065.1 Desulfurococcales archaeon
ACCGTATAGTAGAAATAACCATAGGAGCTAGTGGAGATACATACAAGTTAATAGTAGAACTCGTTCCAAGAGGACTCCTACTCCTCCTCAACAAGAACAATGAGATAATATATTCTACAGAATACCGTGAAATGAGAGATCGCATTATACGTAGAGGAGTAGAATACAAGCCCCCACCCCCACCCCCCGATGTAAGGTCTCTAACAGTAGATGAAGCCCTAGAACTAGTTAGACGCGGAAAAGACGTTGTAAGGGGCCTTGTACGAGGCCTCGGGATTCCCGGAGAACTCGCTGAAGAAGTATTGGCGAGACTAGGACTGGAGAAGAATATGAAGTCTAAGGAGATATCACGTGATACTATGGAGAATATATTAGAGGAGGTAAGGAAAATAATAGAGGATATAGCTAGTGGTAGGATAGAAGCATACCACGTAATAGTTGATGGGAGACTAGAAACAGTTCTACCATACAAGCCTTTAGCTTACAGTAATGCCGAGTTAAAGAAATACGATTCATTTAATGAAGCACTTGACGACTATTTTGTCAGAATAGAAAAAGAAGAATATTCCTCTACAAGGAAAAAGGAACTAGAAACAGCATTAGCGAGAGTAAAGGCTAGTATAGAGAAACAGAAGGAAACGATAAGAGAATACGAAGAAGAAGCAAAGAAAAAGAGATTCATAGCAGAGAGGATCTCCGAGAAATACCCATTACTCGAGCAAATAGTCAATTGCGTAAACGAGGTATATGATAGGTATGGGTGGAATAAAATATCAGAGTGCAAGGGTGTGAAGGGATTTGATAAACATAGGGGACTAGTAACGATAGATCTAGATGGAATAGAAGTAGTATTTAGGATAAAGTCAAAACCATACAATGTATTAAACGAGTACTATAAGATCGCGAAAGAATACGAGCGGAAAGTAGAGAGAGCTAAGAAAGTGTTAAGCGAACTAGAAGAAAAAATGACTGAGATCGCTGAGAAAATGATTAGAGAAGAAGCAAAGAGTAAAGCCAAGATAAAAAGGAAGGAATGGTATGAAAGATATCATTGGATCATAACAAGAAACGGGTTCCTAGTAATAGGTGGAAAAAACATAGACCAGAACGAGTCTATAGTTAGAAAATACCTTGAAGAAAACGATATATTCATGCACGCCGACATCCATGGAGCACCAGTAGTAGTTATCA
>JALVFK010000143.1 GCA_027030065.1 Desulfurococcales archaeon
AATACTAGAACACGCTAAAAGACACTCGCATGCAATATTAACATCAATAATACTAGCAGCAATAATAAAAACCACGGTCATAGCAGCTGGTATAGCTGGCCTACTCCCCCTATGGGCAATAGTAGGCCTAGGCGATGACGGGGCAACACTACTAGTTCTAGTGGCTGGAGTATTCCCTCATCTAAGACGTATTTAGCTTCGCGAAGTTTTCTAGACAAAACATTTATTGTCTTAGCTCGGGTTAGACTTAATAATAGAATAATATAGTTTTATGGGGGTTGTATTTGAGTGGAGACCTATCTAGAGTTTTAGAGCACTTCTACGAGATCTACACATGGACTGATGACATTAGTAGTGAGGAGGGTTGGAGGCGGTTTAACCGTGAGCTAGAATGGTTTAGGAAATTGGTTCGGCATAAATGGGTTGATGACGTTATTGGTTCTAAGGATAGGATAGTAGTTGTTGACCTTTGTGGTGGTGGGGGTTTTGGTGGTATAGGGTTGGCTAAAGTCTTAACTGAGTCTAGGGGAGTTGATGTGGATCTCATAGTAGTTGATCTACGTAGAAAGGCTCTTGAGAAGGCGTTGGAGAATTCTAGGAGAATACTGGGCTTTGAGGCAAAAACAGTATATGCTGATGTAACCCGCCTATATAAGATGCAACCCCGGCTGAGAGCAGATATAGCGTTGCTCCATGGTCTCACAACACCCCACTTCGACCCATGGAATATGATTAGACTTGCTGCTTCAACTGCTAAAATACTCCAGGAGAACGGGGTATTCGTTGTAGACGAGGTTGATAGAGTCTACAAGGTATTCTATCAGATAGGTTATAAAGAAGTATTAACCGAGTCAACTGGTGATAGAGTAGTTCTAGGAATACACTTAGGCTATGATCCAAGGAGGGGTGTGTTCAAGAGACTAGTCTATGACCTTGAAACAAATGAGAAGGCACGACTCGATGCGTATTTCTGGAATATAGCTGGAGTAGCAGCAATACTATGGGTTTTCTTTAGAGATGTAGACTTTGTAGAACTGGGTAGCAGTATCCGTGGATCCATACTGGCTAAGACACCGCGAAATAATATAGATCCAGTAGTATTTGAGGAGGACCCGAGTATTCTCTCACAACAATGATTTCCATTCTATGTATCCAAGTGGGTGAAAGCTAGTTGTGGTCTCCGCCTTGTAT
>JALVFK010000144.1 GCA_027030065.1 Desulfurococcales archaeon
TTGCGAGGAGCATAGCAGAACTACTAGGCATTATGAGGAACTTGCCAGCAGAGTCAATAGCCTTTCACTTGAAGAGGGGGGATCTAGCCTACTGGATAAGAACAATGTTCTACTGGGAGGAGCTGGCAAGAGAACTAGAAGAACTCGGGAAAAAAGACTTGAGTGTTGAGGAGTTGAAGAGGAAGGCTATCGAGATAATAGAATCCCACGTTAAGGGGACCGGTTGAAACTACACAATTTTTATCAGAGAAGTCATCGCCAAACACCATAGACTAAATATAATAAAGGGTGTTCTAGGGGTTTTGAAAACCACTTTTATATTCACTATACACTTCCACCAACCAGTAGGCCAAGCAGAATGGGTTATGGAGCGAGTACACAAGAACTCCTACGAACTACTCTACCGAGTCCTAAGCAAGCACAAAGACCTACCCTTAACCCTCCACTTCAGCGGCCCCCTACTAGAGACTTGGAGAACCTATTACCCGGAATACCTTGAACGCCTCCGAAAACTAGTAGAAGAAAGCCGATTCGAAGTAATGGGCGGTAGCCTAGCTGAAAGCATATTAGCCATACTCCCATGGGAGGACCGGGTAAAACAACTGGAAATGGGTAGAAGACTAGTAGAGGAGGTTCTTGGAGTAAAGCCTCGTGGACTATGGCTTCCCGAAAGAGTATGGGATCCCACCCTACCCCCAGTTATAGCGAGAGCAGGATACGAGTACGTCCTAGTAGATGATACTGTTGGTTACCGGGCTGGACTGTGGGCTGGAGACGTACACCATGCATGGAATACAGAATACGATGGACACGTGAACAAGGTGTTATTCATAGATGCTCAGATAAGATACCTCCTCCCATGGAGAAGCTATGATGAAGTACTAGGCTACCTATACCAGCATAAAAGTCCCAATGGAGAATCCTATGTCCTATGGGGTAGTGATGCAGAAAAATTCGGGGAATGGTGGGATCCAGGGAGTGCTGAAGCATGGCTTAACGGCTTCTTAGACAAGATAAGAAGAGTAGAATGGCTAGAACTAGAGACACCGAGCAAATACTTATTGAAGCATGGTGTAGTAGGACTAGTCTACTTGCCTCCGGGAAGCTATGATAAGATGATGGAGTGGAGTGGAGGCTACTTCCCAAGCTTCCTAAGAAAATATGTTGAGTCAAATAATATGCATAAGAAG
>JALVFK010000145.1 GCA_027030065.1 Desulfurococcales archaeon
TACCGGATTCAAGCATGCTCAGTAATAACTCGTAGAATTCTAATTCTTTTTTCAACTGGTTTATTTTTTCCTCAAGGAATTCTTTAAGCTCTTGTATCCCGTTTTTACTCAACTATATACCCCTTTTTTCCTAGGAGATTGCCTCTGTTTATACCTGGTATCTAGGTTAGAGGGTTGAAATACTTGTTTGCCTATACGAGATATTTTTCTAGCTCACTAAACTCTTTAATTGAGAACCAGTCAATAAACGGCCTCTTCTCCTTCGTCCTCCCCTTTACTATGTCTAGTGCTTCCTCTAATATCTCATCCAATGTCTTACCCGTAGCGTTTATTTCAAAGACTTTTTCCTCACCCTGCTCCTCAACTGCATTAACAGTACATACTCCAAGTATTTCGGCTTGTATATTCTCTTTTATCTTCTCCCATCTCCATTCCCTCTTCTTTAAACGCTTCTCTAGTTCTATGGGGTCTAATCTAAGTACTATTACCTTGTCGACGAGTTCTCTAGGAGCTATCTCTCCATAATGGCTATCAACAACTATTAGCTCACAGTCTCTAGTAAGTCTTCTAAGATACTCTCTAACCTTTTCTTCATCTACTACATAGGTGTTTCTCCCCGCATCATATTCCGCGTAGAGTTTCTTCTCGATTACAATACTTGATAGGTTAACATAGCATGCTCCAAGCTTTTCAGCTAACTTCTTTGCTAGCAAGGTCTTACCTGTTCCAGGAGTACCAGATACAACTATGATCTTAGCCATACTTTTTCCAACCTAGTAGAATAGAGTCTATTGTTGTTTTAGAAATACTCCGTAATCAGCTAATGCCGCTGCAACTCTAACAGCTCTCTCTGGTGTCTGATAGCTTGGTATACCCTTCTCCTCAATCTTCTTGGCGAACTCTTCTGAAATAGCACCACCTGTAACGACTGCTATTATTGGTACCTGGTATTTTTTCCAAGCATCAACGATATAGTCTATAACGTATCCCTTAATGGAGGGTGGATGGGGCGGTGTTATAACCACTACTATATCGTAGAGATTACGTGATAATAGTTCTTCGAGAGCAATACGGTATCTCTCATCATCAGTATCACCTGTGAGATCTAGGGGGTTCTTTACTATTACGTGGGGTGGGAATTTTTCCCTCAATATCTTCTTTACTTCTTCAGGAGGCTCTGG
>JALVFK010000146.1 GCA_027030065.1 Desulfurococcales archaeon
TCTCATAGCCTCCTAGGTCTCGGTGTGTTAGGTAGGTTACGTCTGCTACTTGGGTTAACGCGGCCATGATCTTGGCTGGCTCTAGTTCACCGTATATTGCTTCTAGTTCGTTGAAGGTTACTTTCCTTGAGAACATTTGTATTAGCCTATAGTATCTTGGATCCTGTTTTGTCTGGAAGTAGAATACTGTTTTATCTGGGTCTAGGCCTAAGGCTATCATGTTGGCTATGTATTCTTCTACTCCTATTCTTATCGTTTCTTCTCTCGGTATTTTTCTAACACTATATGCTTCAGCGTCAGCTATTGCAACATATACATCTATTCCAAGCCTCTGATAATATACTAGTTGTTCTACAACCATTTTATGGCCTAAATGGAACCTACCGCTCGGCATGAATCCTGTTAATACTGCTACTCTCGCTCCCTCTTTGTATAGTTTCCAGAATTTATCGAAGTCTCGGTGACCGAATATTATTCCACGGGTCATATACTTGTGGGGCTTGTCTATTTGTGGTAATAATTCCTTGAAGGGCTTTATACCAAAGTACTGGAATAGTTTCTCATACTCCTTTATTGTTGTATGACCCCACGGATCTATTCTTAACGCCACAAAAACAGACCACCCTTAGCCTAAAGTGTTCTGACTAGAAGACCGTTATACTGTTCTTAGAAAAAAGATTTACGGAAACATATTCCATCAGGAAGACTATAATTGGTTTGAATAAGGTTATTCGAGGAGCTTGTACCCAGTATCTCTTATAGCCGCTACCATGTCCTCTAATGCTTGTTCCAGTTTACTACACTCTACTGTGATGGCTGCTACCTCGTTCTTTCCTCCAATATTATATCCTCTAAGGCTTAGGCTTGTTATAACTTGTATGAGATCATATTTCCAACTACGCGCATATACGTGGCATGGTCCTCCTTTAAGGTGTTTGAATGCTACTACGACTATTTTATCCTGGTGTTTTAGTGCTAGTTGTCTCGTTATTGCTGAGGCTATATAGTATGCTGATTCTACTTTAAAGACAAGTATCTTATCGTCAACGACTCTAACTGGCTCTATGTTAGAGTATTTGTTTAGTTCTTCTTCTACGAGTCTTCTGGTTCTCCGCCACTCTTCGTCTACTAGAGCCTTTTCTAGGTTGTTGTCATAGTATAATAGTTTGT
>JALVFK010000147.1 GCA_027030065.1 Desulfurococcales archaeon
GATGACCCTGTATCAAATCTTGACGCTGAGACTGAGAGGAGGCTTGTAGAGGACTTAAAGGATATATTGAGGGATAGAACTGTGGTAATGGTTAGTCAGAGAATGAGTCTAGCAGCTCTAGCCGATAAGATAATCGTATTAGACCATGGACGAATTGTAGAAGAGGGTTCTCATGAGGAGCTCATGGCTAAGAAGGGCTTCTACTACAAGCTCTATACAACCCTAATGAAGCAGCAGGAGAGGGAGGCTGTTAGTAGTGAGTAGGATAAGTATAGGTAGACTGTATAGGAGACTGGGAGAAGAGACTAGTGCTCCAACTATTTCGGCTTGGACTCTACTAAAGAGAATTGTAGGAGATCTTATACGGTATCGTTTAACGCTAGTAGTAGTCGTTGTATCTATTATAGCGTTTACTGTTACTAGCTTGCTAACACCATATGTTCTAGGATTAATAATAGACGAGTACATTTTGAAGGGGAATATAGCTGGTTTAGCCTCTATGACGGCAGTATACCTCGCATTACTGGTGGGTCAGTGGTTTTCGCAAATGGTTAGAAGCTATAGTATCCAGACGATAGGCCAGTTGTTCTTAAGGGATCTAAGGAATAAGGTTTTCAGTAAGCTTCAGAGACTATCCTATAGCTTCTATACTAAGAGGAGGATAGGAGACCTTATCTCAATAACAATAAATGATACATCAATGCTCAATGATGTACTGGTTTCCGGTATATTATCGGTTATAGGAGATCTTATAGCAGTTATAGGTATTATAGGAGTAATGTTCTATCTAAGCCCTCTTCTAGCGGGAGTAGCATTGGCAAACATACCAGTCCTGGTACTAATTGCTAGAGTTTTTGGAAAGAAGCTTAAAGAAGCACACCAGGTTACGAGGAAGAAGATAGCTGATGTAACAAGCGTTGTAGAGGAAACAGTAGCGGGAATACCCGTGATCAAGGCTTTTGGTAGGGAAGAGGATATAGTTAATAGTTTTAAAGAGGTATCGAGGCTAACGGTTAATGCTTATATAAGGATAGCTAAGCTCATGGGCCTCTTCTGGCCCTCAATGGACTTCACCGTCACGTTGTCAACGGTTTTAGTTCTAGTTTATGGGGGATACCTTACAATAACCGGGGCTATAAGTATAGGATTGATAGTAGCCTTCATCCAATACACTAACCGCTTGGGGAGACCGATAACCCAGTTCGTAAACATGTATGATTCACTCCAAGCAGCGTTAGCGGCAGCTGAGAGGATATACGGTATACTTGATTCTAGAGAAGAAATACCAGAGCATCCAGAAGCAGTAGAGCTAGGCGAGATTAGGGGAGAGATAAAGTTCGAGAACGTATCCTTCAGCTATATTCCCGGTAGACCAGTATTGAAGAACATAAACCTACACATAAGGCCTGGTGAAACAGTAGCATTAGTAGGACATACGGGTGCTGGAAAGACTACGCTAGTAAACCTTATCTTGAGATTCTATGACCCGGATGAGGGTAGGATACTATTAGATGGAATAGATATTAGGAAGATCAAGTTAAAGTCTTTGAGGAAGAATATCAGCTACGTGCCCCAGGAAACCTATCTATTCCCAGGAACAATACTCGACAATATAAGAATAGGGAGGCCAGATGCCAGTGATAGCGAGATAATAGAGATATGTAGGAGGCTCGGGATCCACAAGTTCATAGAACGCTTACCCCACGGCTACCAAACCGATGCAGGCGAGGCTGGTAAGAAGCTTTCAACTGGTGAGAAACAGCTAATAGCTATTGCTAGAGCAATGCTGAGAAACCCCAAGATAGTAATCCTAGACGAAGCATTATCAAGCGTAGATACAGCTACTGAGGGGCTCATAAGGAGGGCTATGAGGGAACTAATGAAGAACCGTACAAGCATAATAATAGCACACCGGTTAAGCACGGCTAGAGAGGCAAATCGGATAATAGTCTTGGAAGGAGGAAGGATAGTAGAAGAGGGAACCCATGAAGAACTCATGGCTAGAAAAGGCCGATACTATGAGCTATACATGAATATGCTTAAAACACAAGCCTCCAAGGCTATTAGTGTTAGTGTAGAGACGTAGAGTTTATTTTTGATTTAACGTATAAACTTACCTGGGTAAGTAGTTACCTGGGTAACCCAGACTTGCTCTTCAAGCTCACACCAAAAGAAACTAGAGAAGAACTATATGATAGAGAAAAAGAACTAGAAGAACTATACAGGTTAACTAAAACGGAATGGGTTATAATACTAGGTAAGCGGATGACAGGGAAAACTTCTCTACTAAAAACATTTCTCAATGAGGTAGGCGGGATATACATAAACCTCATGGGAGTACGCAGCATTAGGGGATTGGTAGAAGAATTAGCAAAACATGCAGGGAGAATCGGAGTAGAAGTAAGCATACCACCCCTACTGAGGGTTTCGTGGACTAGACTCGCTATTGATATCTTCTCAAGGTTTGAGGGAAAGATAATAGGCTTAGACGAAGTACAAGAGCTTCCAGCAAACTATTTTCTACGCTTATTAAAGAAGATATGGGATACCTATGATTTAAGAATAGTTTTCACGGGCTCTATCATGGGGGTTATAAAGAAGCTAATTAAACCGGGAGCAGGAAGCCCAATGTATGGTAGAAGCCCAGCTATACTGGAATTAAAACCCTTTACCCACGAGCAGAGTAGGGATTTCCTACTGAGAGGCTTCAATGAGTGCGGGCTGAGAGTAAGGGACGAGGAGATCGCTGAGACCATAGAGCTATTAAACGGATATGTTGGATGGCTAACCTATTACGGAAATTATCGTTGCATTAGGAGATTAGATCATAGAAGAGCTCTCGAAAAAGTATACGAGGAGGGAAAGAAAATAGTATTAGAAGAATTAAACCATTTCCTAGAACAGAGGAAGAATAGAGAAAAATACATCCTACTACTAAAAAGCCTACCAGCAAACTGGAGCACACTAGAAACAAAAATAGGTGTAAACAGCAAGATACTAAGCCAAATGCTAAAAGCACTCGAAAACGCTTTCCTAGTAGAGAAAAAGGGTAGAACCTATACGATAACTGATCCAGTACTGAAAAAACTAGTACTAGAACTATAGGTTAATTAATGATTAGCCTATTAGGTGCTTCCCCTTCTCTATAAACACCCTGCCATCGGCGTAAACTGTTGGTTTGGGTATGATGAAGTCTTCATGGAGGTCCGCTTCCACTCTTCCACCAAAGTGGCTATTGTCTCCTATAGCAATATGTATTGTTCCGAGAATCTTCTCCGCCTCCAACACGTTGTCGGGCTTCTTAGCCTTAGGATTGGTTCCTATTCCAAATTCAGCTATATTTCTCCTCGCACGGTGGATTTCGTCTTCTACTCTAGGCTCTAACCCCAAGGTTTCCCTAAAATAGTCTCCCACCTTGCCTCCACCTTCAATGCTTACTACTAAGCCGTCTTTAACAGTTAGGATCATGTCTTCTTCTAGTCTGGGATACCATCCCTTCAATACAACTATTCTGCCATTAGCAGTACCCTCTACTGGTGCTATGAACACCTCACCAGCTGGTAGGTTGCCCCATGAGCCCGGTTTATCGTAGATACCATCATCTACATCGAATCTCCTCCCTTCTACGCTAAACTCTATATCTGTTCCATAATCTGTTACTACGCGTATCTTCTTAGTCCCCTGGAGGTATTCAGCTAGTTTTCTAGAGAAACTGCTAATCCAGTTGTAGTCAGCTGACATTGGGCCCTCGGGTAGAAACATATCTACTGTGAAGCCAGGCATGCTTGCTAGTCTCGCACCACTACTTGTTGCTTTTTCTCTCGCATTAGTGTGGGAGAGAGAGTAGGAGGTTATCGCTACTACTACGTTATACTTGCTCATCTCTTCTCCAACATAGCTTGGTGG
>JALVFK010000148.1 GCA_027030065.1 Desulfurococcales archaeon
GTCCAGGAGTAGCGGCAGCTAAGAGTGTTTTCCTCTTCTTCCTCATCTTCATAATAACATATGTTTTCCAGAAAAAATATCGTGTGCTCCCAAGGTGATCCCTATATGAGTAGACCTGGGAGGCCTAAGACGAGGGTTAAGAAGAAGCTCTGGCTCACTATAACGTATATAGTGTTATCGTTCTTCGCCTTCATATACCTTATACCCTTCCTCCGCTCCTTTGTAGCCTCATTCATGACATGGGAGCAGGCTTCAGCTTATCCACCCGAATGGATACCTAATCCATTCACACTTGAAAACTATTTGAAACTCTTCCGCCTCGAACTATTCCCACGCTGGATCTTAAACACGGCTCTCTACGCTGGCCTAATAGTTGCCGGAAACATCATCTTTACGAGTATGGCTGGCTATGCTTTCGCTAGACTAGAGTTTCCGGGAAGAGATGCCTTGTTCTCAGCTCTCCTAGCACTCTTAATGGTTCCAGCCTTCATAACCCTCGTACCAAACTATATCATAATATACAAGCTTGGACTAGTAGACAATATACTAGGATTAGCACTCCTAGGACTAGCCAATGTCTCAAGCATATTCCTTATGAGACAATACTTTCTCTCAATACCCCACGACGTATTCGATGCAGCCCGCCTCGACGGCTGTGGGCCTGTGAAAGCATATTTCTACATAGCTTTACCACTAGCTAAACCAGCTCTAGGAGCCGTAGCAGTATATCAGTTCCTTGGGGCATGGAACGCTTTCCTCGGACCACTAATATTCCTCCGCTCACCCGAAAACTTCACCTTACCAGTTGGTTTAAGCTTCGCTTTTGCCCGCTCTATGTGGACAGAGTATACCCCAATTATAGCTGGATCTCTCGTAGCTGCAGCTCCTACAATCATATTGTTCATAGTCTTAAACAAGTACTTGATCAGGGGAATAGCTGTAACAGCTGGAAAAGGGTGAGCCAAGGAATGGCTCGTGTAATGCTTAGAAACGTGGTTAAACGCTTCGGAAAAGTGGTTGCCGTAGATCATGTTAGTCTTGATGTACGTGATGGAGAATTCATGGTACTATTAGGGCCAAGCGGATGCGGTAAATCGACTACTCTTAGACTTATCGCTGGCTTAGAGAACCCCGATGAAGGAGAAATATGGATTGGAGACCGC
>JALVFK010000149.1 GCA_027030065.1 Desulfurococcales archaeon
GGCGTTGACCTGTCAAAGGTGGAGGCTGTCGTTATAAGCCATAGACACCTTGACCACACGGGCGGCCTCGCGGCATTAACTCCCTACAGGGATGGATTGAAGGTCTACGTGCCGGGCGGAGACCGTGGTCTCGCCGAGGAGCTGAGTGGCATGGGCTTTCACGTATACCTTGTTAACTCGACGGTCGAGGTTGCCCCGGGCGTATACGTGGTTAAGCCCCTCCCAGCCCCCGGGTGGAACGTATACGAGGAAGGGCTCGCGGTACACGTGGAGGGGAGCGGCCTCATAGTGCTTGGCGGCTGCAGCCACCCCGGGATAGATAGGATTGCCGCCCAGGCCTCCAGGGACGTAGGAGCCAAGCCGTTCCTCGTGCTCGGAGGCTTCCACCTTGCAGGCCAGCCGGGGCGGGCCGCAGAGACCATGGAGGCGCTCGTCGAGATGGGTGCGAGATACATTTCGCCTATCCACTGTAGCGGCCGGGAACCCGTGGAGTGGCTTCAGGCACACTTCCCCGAGCGGCTGCTCCTCGTAAGGGCCGGGGACACGATAATCGTGGAGGCGAAGGGCGTACGCGTCGAGAAGAGGGGCGGCTAACAAGCCGGGTTCGTCCATCTCCATCTCCGGAGCGGCGGCGTTGCGCGTTGATGGCCGTTCAGCTCTCGAGCCGCTAGACCGACGACGCGTGAGGGAAGCTACTTTATGAGCCGCCATTAGTGAGTGGTCGACGCGTGGCCCCGCCTCCTAGCCCACTCCGCCGCCGCGGCCGCCATTTCCTCAAGGCCCCACACCTCTAGCCTTGTCGGCGGCACCGCGTCCCTGCTGGGGACTACGAGCACCGCGTGGCTGGCGAGGCGCAGCAGCTTCGCCTCGGCCGCCTCCACGTCGGCCCTCGAAATCCTGTGTCTCCACTTGACTTCTCCTACGAGCTTGAGCCTGCTGTATTCTACGAGGGCGATGTCCACCTCGGGCTCCAGCACCTTGACGGGCTTGAGGCCGTATAGCTCGGCGAAGAACCTCTCAGCGAACCGCTCCATGAGCCGTGGAAGGAGCTGCTCTACAACCCTGACTCCGAAGCCCGTGTCACCCGCGGCGTCGTAGAAGCCGTAGCGCGCCTGGAGGTAGTAGGAGGCCCAGGTCAGGGGGGAGACGTGCCTGTAAAT
>JALVFK010000150.1 GCA_027030065.1 Desulfurococcales archaeon
TAGCTGTAGAGTGTTGCCATGTAGGCTACTGCGTAGTCGTAGTTATTGGTTACCCATCGTATTTTTTCTGCTAGTTCTCTAGGAGCTCTTGCGGGGACTGTTAGTCTTGGAGCGTATTGGTATAGTTCTACTAGTCTTGGTGTGCGTGAGCCTACTATTGGTTTGAGTCCTCCCATTGAGAGGTGTAGTATTCCGCTTACGCTATAGATTCCTGGTTTATCGTTGTAGGGGAGGACTAGTATGTCTGCTAGGCCTATTACTCTTAGTATTTCCTCGTTTGACAAGTATTTCTCTATTAATACTATGTTTAAGCGTGTGCGGGCATCCTCTATTAGCTCTATAATGCTCTTGTCTCGAGGTTCTCCAGCCACCACTATTGTAGAGTTGAGATCACCCATGTATCCTATGGCGTTGAACAATATGTCTAATCCCTTGTCTGGGCGTAGGAATCCTGGTACAACGAGTACTAGTCCCCTGAGTTCTTCTTCATTTAATCCTAGGGAGCGGGCTAGGAGGTTCTTAGGGTATCCTAGATACGGGTTTATTAGTGTTCCATGGGGTATTCGGTGTATTCTCCTAGGCTCAATACCCTGCCATTGCAGCTCGAATTCCTGGGGTACACTATGTACTATTACAGCGTCGAAACGGTTTAATTCTCTTTGGAAGGATACTTCTTCGAGTCTACCAGAGTAGGGGTGGAGTACTGAGTGCATTGTTATAACAGTCTTCTTAACCAAGCCTTCATCTCTAAGTCTTTCTAAAACGTTTATGAGCTCCTTGCTTGTACCAAAGATGCCGTATTCGTGTTCAACGTGTAATATGTCTACTCCGCCACGCTCTGCTATAAGGTCTGATAGCTTTGAGTAGTCTAAGCCTTTTTCAGTAAAAGATGGTATAACATCTACTCCTAGCTCCTCGTCAACCCATGGTTCTTCTCCTATGAGAGTTGACGTGTATACTGTTATACGGGTCCACGGTGCAACAGATTTCAATGCTGAAACAAGCATGCGGGTATACTCGCCAACACCACAATGCATGGGTGGGTAGCGGGATAGGAAGCCTATGTTTAACCCTGGCTTGGATAGCCATTCCAAAACAAATCTTCCTCCACGAGAGAGGAGGTTCTGTAGTAGAGTGTAAATTAGGTTTCCGG
>JALVFK010000151.1 GCA_027030065.1 Desulfurococcales archaeon
CGTGTTGCTATTGCTAGAGCTATAGCAATGGAGCCAACCATTATATTATTCGATGAACCCACGTCAGCATTGGATCCCGAGCTTATAGGCGAAGTATTAAAGGTTATGGAGGATTTGGCTCGTAAGAAGATGACAATGCTCGTGGTAACCCATGAAATGGGTTTCGCTATGAATGTTGCTGATGAAATACTCTTCGTAGATGATGGTAGAATTATTGAACGCGGGCCTCCTAGACAGATACTGTTTAACCCGCAACATGAGAGAACTAAGAGATTTCTCTCAAGGATACGTGAACTATACCAGTTAAGGGATAGGGGATAAGTTGTCTCGGGGCTTTGATAGAGTTGTTTGAATCATATATCTACATACTTGAGAAGTATTATCCACTGCTTCTCGAGGGCTTAAAGAATACCCTACTGTTGACGGCTGTCTCCTTTGTACTCGGCTTTATGATTGGATTGCCTCTAGCATTGGCTCGCGTTTATGGTCCTCGTCCGTTGAGGTGGCTTGCTACTGCTTTTATAGAATTGATACGCGGTACTCCTATGATAGTACAATTATTCATAGCATACTATGCTCTACCCCAACTAGGCATAGTGTTAAGCGCGTTAGCTGCAGCCTTCCTGGGAATGGGTATTAATAGTGGTGCATATCAAGCAGAGTATTTCCGTGGTGCAATAAGGTCTATTCCTTCGGGTCAAATGGAAGCAGCCTTGAGCCTCGGTATGAGCAAGCTTCAAGCGATAAGATATATTATCTTACCCCAGGCTCTACGAGTAGTTATTCCCGCATGGACTAATGAGCTAGTATACTTGTTAAAGTATTCTTCAGTAGCCTACTTCTTAACAGTAGTTGAACTCGTATATGCTGGTAAAATTATTGGGGCTCGAACCTTCAAGTACCTCGAAGTCTACACTATTATAGCCCTAATATACCTTGGAATAGCCTTAGCCTTCATGAAAGCCTCTCGTAGAATAGAGGAGAGAGTAGCAATTCCGGGTCTTACTATGATTAAAGCACGCTACCTTTAACTCTCTTAGTCTTTACGAGTCTCTTGAAGTACCTTAACATACGTATTCCTTCAATCCATAGAAACAAGTCCCCAATAAGCGCTAGGCCTACAGGTATCCAGTCAGTATAGGGGAA
>JALVFK010000152.1 GCA_027030065.1 Desulfurococcales archaeon
TAGTAGTCGTGAACCCAGCTGGAATCTACTACTGGGTTATAAACGTGGAATATACTATACTAGACGAGCTCATGAGGCCTCGCGAGATAGCAACCTTCCAAATAGACATTGGTAACGCAGAGAGATTCAATATAACTTATGTAGACGAGAAAAACGAGAAGAAATATCCCGCAATAATACATACAGCTATCCTGGGATCAATAGAGAGATACCTATACGGGATACTAGCAAATGCTGCTAAACTAGAGAAGCAGGGTAAGACTCCCTACATACCGACATGGCTTAGCCCCATCCAGGTTAGAGTAATCCCCATGACCAAAGACCACTTAGAATATGCTCTAAAAGTAGCAGAAGAATTAAGAAAACATAATATTAGAGTAGACGTAGACGACCGTTGGGAGAGCCTCGGGAAACGTATAAGAGATGCCGCGAGAGAATGGATACCATATATAATAGTTGTTGGTAAAAGAGAAGTAGAAACCAATACCGTAAACGTTAGGATTAGGAGAACCAATGACCAGAAAGCAATGTCTCTCCAAGAATTCTTAGACCATCTCGAGAGAGAACTAGAAGGCTATCCAAGGAGACCACAAACCCTACCCTTTAGGGTTAGTCAGAGACCACCAATACCCTACCTAATGTAATAATACTGGTTTTTCTCAACTATAATTTCTTTTCAAATACTTGATAGATACATTATTAAACATGTTTACGGGAATTATTATTAACTCTGTTATAGCACTATCTACGAGAGGATAGCGTATATGAAGATAAAGGTGAGATTCTTCTCGATATTGAAAGATGTAGCTGGCCGTGAATCAATAGAACTAGAGTTGCCAGAGGGAGCAAAGCTAAGAGACCTTCTAGAGAAAATATACAGTTTATACCCTGATCTAGAGAAGATTAGTGGGGAGGAGGTAGGAGTTATAGCGTTATTGAATGGAAGCTATGGTAAGCTAGATAACGAGTTGAGGGATGGAGATGAAGTAGCATTAATACCACCAGCTAGTGGAGGGTAGTTTGAGATGGCTGATGGAAGAATAATTGAGAAACCCCTAGACTTAAACGAGCTTGTAGCAAGCATTATCGAGGATACAGCAGAGAAGGGTGCGGGTGCACTAGTATTATTCGTAGGCTACGTTAAGGGGAGAGTAGACGATTCAGAGGTTAGTGAACTAGATTATGAAGCATACGAGCCTCATGCTTCAAGAATGCTTAAGGAAATAGCAGAAAAATATGAGAGGAGAGAGGGAGTATTAAACGTTAGAATATACCATAGAGTAGGGAACTTGAAGCCGGGTGAGACAACACTCTATGTAGCAGTATCTGCAAAGAGTAGGCATCAAGCCTTCCAGGTAGCTAAGGAGGCTTTAGAGGAAGTAAAACACCGTGTACCAATATTTAAGCTTGAGAAGAGAGAGGATGGAGAATACTGGGTTATAGGTAACGGTAGAAGGATAAAGAGAAGAAAGGCTCCCGGAAGCCCAGAGCAATCCTAAGAGAAAACTATGTTTGCCTAGGCTACCCTTTAGTCATCTTCTTCAATACCATTAACGGTATTAATGTTGTTAAGACTATTATTGAAGCCGTTATCATAGAATAAGTATACCCTAGCCTATCCGCCAGGGGACCTAAGATGAATGTTAGAGCTCCAGCTAGACTCGAACCAGTGTTCACTATACCCATAGCTGTTCCACGCTTCTCTCTCCCAGCTATTTCTGAGGCAAGCTTAACCATCCCGGTATCATAGAAGGTGTAGATTGGTAGGATCCAAAGTAATATAGAGTATACTCCCCTAGCATAAGATAAGCCCATGAAGTCTAGGGAGTACATGACGGCTACTAAGGCTACTGTTTTCAGCCCTCCAAGTCTATCAACTATCGAACCCACAACAGGTCTTAGCGTTGCTCCAATAAATGCTGGCAGACTCGTAACAACTAAGCCGTATACTAGGATGTTCTCACCTATATCGCTGTAGAAGTGTACTAGGAATAAGTTGTAGGCGAAGTCGAAGCCAAGGGTTAAGACTATCTGGATTACAGCAACGATTAGTAGGGGGCCTTTTAGCTCTCTGAAAACGTTTACTGTTTCGAAGCCTGTTTCTCCACGCCACCTAGCTATTATGAAAGCTATAATGTAGGCCGTACCAGCTAATAGTCCAGTTAAAACTAGGATAAACTTGAATCCTAGGAGGGGTTTCAGTAAACCTACTATTATGCCGCTTACAGCCCATCCCAGACTCCCACCTATTGCAAAGTAGCCATAGCTTCTACCAACATGTTCCTCGGATGAGAGGAGGGATACCATTGCCAGTATAGAAGGCCATGCTACCGCCCATCCCAGCGAGGCTATGCCTACAACTAAGGGTACGAGGGAGAGTGGTACGAAGGGTACTAGTGATAGACTGTAAGCTAGAGCACCTAGGGGGAGGATACGGTTTCTGCCATAACGGTCTCCTAGGTATCCCCATAGAGTTGATGTTAGCCCTGGCCCCCACTCACTACTAGCTATTATCATTATCATGGTATAGGTTGCTCCCAATACATCGGTGTAGTAGGGTCTTGAAACAGAATAATAGATTCCCCAGCCGAGACTACCCATAAAGTTTGCTAAAGCTAGGAGAAACAATACTCTACGAACACTTGAATCCATGGCGTAGCCGCCCTCCTTCCAGCCCCTTGGAGCATTGCGATGGTATTATCTCGGTATTCCCGTGTCTCCGGCTTTAATAACACTGTCCTACGCCAAGATTCTATGTGGGGTAGCCAGCTATGGGATTAGAAAACCTATACTCCGTGCTAGACTGGTTTGGAAGTATTGGTGCTAGACTAGGGCTTAGTGGAAGCGGTGTAATCCTAGTAGCTGCTGGTATAACAATACTACTAATACTTGGAATAGGACTCTTCGTATGGTTTAGTGCTAAGGTACTAAAGAATGTTGTATACCTATCGCCAAAACAGTTCCTAGGATTCCTAGCACTACTAGGACTAGTCCTAGTGTTCATAGGGCTCGTAGCGCCATGAACTCTAGGGTGATAGTCTACTAGAGTTTTTATTTAATGTATTGGCTGTAGTAGATTGATTGTTTTTCTAAAATATCTTTCTTGGAGGACTAAGCTCTGGGTAAAATTATTATATTTTAAGGCTAAATTATCTTCTCCAAGGAAACTTGTCCTAGATGGTTCGGAAAGGATATTGGAGGTGGCCTTGTTTTGAGTGAGAGCCTTGAGCGAGAACTTGATAGAGCGGCTAAGATGATTGAGCGAGCAGAGTATGTGATAGCTTTTACTGGCGCTGGTATTTCAGCTGAAAGTGGTGTGCCTACTTTTCGCGGTAAGGGCGGATTATGGGAGAAATATAAGCCCGAGGAAATAGCTACACCCGAAGCTTTTGAACGTGATCCTAAGAGGGTTTGGGAGTGGTATAAGTGGAGGATGGAGCTTATCGCTAGGACAAAGCCTAATCCAGGCCACATAGCTTTGGCGCGAATGGAGGAGGCTGGAATTGTTAAGGCTATAATAACTCAGAATGTTGATGGTCTCCACCAGAGGGCTGGGTCTAAGAACGTCTTGGAGCTTCATGGGAGTATTTGGAGGGTTAGATGCGTTAACCCTAGTTGTGGTTATCGGGCAACGATTAGGGAGCCGCCTAAGGAGATACCGCCTAGGTGTCCTAGGTGTGGTTCTCTTCTACGCCCCGATGTAGTATGGTTTGGGGAACCCCTACCGAGTCGTGTTTGGGAGCAAGCTGTTATAGAAGCAGGTAATGCTGACCTGGTAATAGTTGTTGGTACGAGTGGTGTTGTAATGCCTGCAGCTATGATACCCTTACTCGTTAAACAAC
>JALVFK010000153.1 GCA_027030065.1 Desulfurococcales archaeon
TAAGTCTATAGCTGGTAATGGGGACCCCTTCTTGCGTAGTATGGTTTGCCATTTAAATGCTAGGTGATAGTCCTTTTTCTCCGGGTATAGTATTTTTAATGCATACTTTAAGGCTGGAGGATACTCTATTATGGAAAGAATAGATATGTATCCAGGTATCTTTCGCCTAGCTCGTGCAACAATTTCTATTATCTCGCTAGTGTCGTAGAGAGCCTCTTCCACTCTCTTTCACCCATAAGACGATAATACTTTACCTCCTCATCATAGCTTCTCGGCTCTAAGTCCCTAGGATCAACGCCTAATGCAGTAACCTCTTCTAAAACCTCATCAGCATCAACAACTGTTCTCGTCTCCTCAAGTCTTCTAAGATATTCTTCAATGCTTTTCCTAACAACCTCACTCCAGTTAATCTCCTTGTATTTCTTCATTTTCTCAGCCAATCTACGCGGTATACGTACGGTAAAAGTGACTGACACGTACAAACACCGATATACACATATTACATTTGCGCTTATATAAGCACTATTCAAAAAGACATCTATCGCCTAGACTATAGATTATTTATGAACAAGTCTTATAGCGTTATGTTAGTGTAGAGAGGAGTTCTATATCCGTAATGTTAAAGTTATTTTAGTCTCCCCTGAGTATTCTCTAAGAAGACGCTTGGTAGAGGGTTTCTCCACGGTGGTTCTCGAATACTATGGTATGGGTAGGAGGGCTTTATCACGTGTATTCGGCTTATTCCTCGTTAACGTTTTCTTAGCGTTTATGAGTATTGACAATATTCGCCGAGTCTTAGAGTTTAATGGCTTCCACATAGGCTTCCGCATCACCTTGCCCATAACTATTCCCACGGTATGGGATTTCGTGGAACCCCCTCCCGCAACACCAGCTAGTTATCCCGTATCCCTATGGCTTTTTATAGCCCTCTTATCACTTATTGTTAACTCTATTATATCGTTCTACTATATTAGGCTTATATCCTCTAAGGGACTAGGCTATGAGCCAAAGAGTACTCCGCGTAGAATCATAGACCTAGTACTCTACGGCCTAATAGGATTATTCTTCGCCGCAACCGTACTCGTAGCCGGGGTTGCAGCATTATTCCTATTCCCCCTAGTAATAATCCTCTA
>JALVFK010000154.1 GCA_027030065.1 Desulfurococcales archaeon
CTGATTTTTACCCGGAAACAACTGGTATTGGACGTAGTAAGCCTAGTAATGCTATATTTACACACATAGATGGCTGGAGTAGTCAGCTATACGAGGCCAACCATAGTACGCAACCATATTTTCACGCTGATTACGGATATCTCGGGAAAAGGTATAATGCAATAGACCTAGTATCATTTGCTGACGTACTTGTAGCACGGGGTAAGATAACACAGAGTACACGAGATTTAATAGCGGAGACTATACCCGTAATAGGAGTTGACTCCTGCAACAATAAATTCAGATCCGGATCCTATGTGATACACGTTGTTGTATATTCAGCTAAAGTACCATTACAGCATATCGTTAATATCGGTAAAGCCAATGTACATGTAGGTGAATTTGACTCCTTTCCCGTATTATATATTGTTATTCGAGAAAAATAGTTAGATGACATGGAGAGCTTGTGTAGTTATTTTTTGAGGTATTTGTCTAGGAATAGGATTGCTGGTAATAGTATCTTAACTATATCGTCTACTGTTTTCACCATGTGCCCCATATCCGGGATTACGTGTACTTCGAAGGTGTTCTTCTTTTCTAATAGTTTCTCAATGTATCTTAGTATTGGTTTTAGTGGTGTTCTTGTATCGTTTTGTGGATGTATTATGCATAGTGGTGCTCTAACATTGTCTACATAGGTTATTGGTGATCGCTCCCTCATGAGTTCTTCATTGTAGCCGTTGAACAAGGTTTCTATGAATTTCTTGAACAGTGCATCGCTTAACCCGTACATTTCAACCCAGTCAACTATTCCAGCACCCGCTACTCCAGCATCCCATAGTTCTGGTTTCTTGCCGAGTGCTAGGTAGGTCATGTATCCGCCATAGCTGTAGCCCATGACCGCTATCTTTGATGCGAGCCCCTTCTTTTTAGCCCATTTTGCAGCTGATGCAACGTCTTCTAAGTCTCCTCCACCCGGGTCTCCAATATCCATTAACCTGTATTCTTCGCCATAGCCTGTTGAGCCGCGGAAGTTTGGTGCTACTACATGGTATCCCATAATGCTTAGTCCATTGATTAATACGTTCCAGTAATCATATACCTCGCTCCACGGTCCTCCGTGGACGTATACTATAGTTGGCCCCGG
>JALVFK010000155.1 GCA_027030065.1 Desulfurococcales archaeon
AAGGCTAAGGCTAAATCGCAGAGCTAGCTAATATATGCCGGGGTGGGGGCGGCGGAAGACTGGGAGAAAAAACTGCGCTCACTCCTGGGGAGGCGGAGGTTCACGGTAGCCTGCCTCGGCTCCAAGGACATGGGGGACGACGCGGCCGGGCTCGTCGCGGCCGAGGAGCTCAGGAGGCTCGGCGTAGAGCCCCTCGAAGCCGTAAACCTTCTAGACCTCGTAGGCCCGCTCCGCAGAGCAAAGGCCGAGGCAGCGGTCATAGTAGACGCGGTCCTCAGCGACGCGCCGCCCGGCTCCATACTCGTCTTCGAGGCCCAGGAGCTGGACGAGGCAAGCCCCCTAGCCTCGACGCACAGGGTGCCGCCAAGCCTCCTCGAAAAGGCCACCGGCGTCCCAGTAGTCGTGGTCGGCATAGCCGCGGCTAGCCTGGCGCCCGGCCCGCCCAGCAGGGGAGCCGTGGAGGCGGCTCGCCGCGTCGCCCGCGTGCTAGCCGAGCTCAGCCGCGCCTATAGGTGAGGACGGCCTCGCCGTATGCTATGACGTGGCCCCTCGCGGCTTCGAGGAGCTCCCTGGCCGTGGCCCCCGGCCGCAGGTCGAGCTTCGAGTCGAGGGCTAGGAGGAGGAAGTGGTAGTGGTGCGGCGGGCCCGGCGGGGGGCAGGGGCCTCCGTAGCCGAGGCGGTGGAAGTCGTTCAGGCCTTGGAGGCCGAGCTTTGTGAGGGGCGCCGGCGGCACGCCCTCTGGGAGGGAGGAGACTGTGGAGGGGATGTTGTATATCAGCCAGTGGATGAACACGCCCCTTGGGGCGTCGGGGTCGTAGACTATCAGCGCGTAGCCCGCGGCTCCCGGGACGGGCTTCCAGGATATGGGCGGCGAGACGTCTTCCCCCTGGCACGTGTACTTCACGTCTATGTCTCCACTGGTCTTCCCGGCTACGAGCAACGGTGTTTTCCCGCCCCTCTTGGCCGCCGCTATAAGCTCTGCCAGGCTTTGAGGCCTGGGCTGGAGGTAGAGGTAGGCCGCGGCTATCAGCGCCGCTACGGCGAGGGCTACGAGCAACGCACGGGCAGCGTGTCTCATGCCGGACTATGTATGGCTGAGCAATGCATATCTTTGTCGCCGCGAAG
>JALVFK010000156.1 GCA_027030065.1 Desulfurococcales archaeon
GAATCTAGTCTAAGAATCCTAGAATCATCATAGTATTCTAGTCTAAAAACAGTTGACGTAGAACAAGTTCTTAGATAAGATAAGTCTATTCCCAGCCTTTTAAGAATACTCAAATACTCTAACGGGTAATCACTACCTATGCATCCAATTATACCCACATTCTCATCTAATAATCTAAGAGCAATACTAGCATAGAATGCAAAACCACCGGGCCTCATTACCCCGTTAACGTAGTCTATAGTAGGATTACCTACAACGATGAACAATCATTAACCTCCTCCTATGCACAGCGTTAAATTAGAATAGACCTCACTAGTGAGGGAAAACTCATTGTTATTCTTCCTCTTCCTCTTCTTCAACTTCGACT
The DNA here is from genome assembly GCA_027030065.1 of Desulfurococcales archaeon. Classification (GTDB taxonomy): domain Archaea; phylum Thermoproteota; class Thermoprotei_A; order Sulfolobales; family WANQ01; genus JALWGO01. The sequence goes on from JALVFK010000156.1 coordinate 368, forward strand.
GGTATCTTAGCGGCTTTCTTTGCCTTTATCCACTCTCCGCGGGCATGCGCTATTATATGCCATATTAGATCATATAGAGTAAAGAACACACCTGTATTCTCTGGCGTCCTCGAAGTAGTTTTCCCGGGCGGGCAATATTCATCTATATCGCTACATACAGGACACATTATGAGACCTGTATCCTCGTCAACACATGTTGTAATCCTTATACCATATTCTTCAAGAGTCTTTCTAACCCACTTGGGCTCCCAAACTAGAGACATAGTTCACCCTCTCATAGTCTCCATGCTGTATGGATCATGCCTTGTCTCTCCTATTTCGTGGCCCTAGATATATTTCTCCGCGAAAATATATAAGAGATAGGAGTATTCTCTCTACAACACTAAGAGATAGTTATGACGAGGCCGTCAACTGGTACTATTATTCTCCTCCCCGTGGCTCTTCTTACCTCTTCTTCTGCTACATGTGTTATGTGGATGAGTGCTAGTAGCTCAGCCTTTTCCCCTATTTCTACGGCCTCTTTTACTGTTGTATGTTTTGTGAGCTCTGCTATTTGTCGTAGTTTTTCGGGAAAGCTTGCCTCATGTAGTAATAGCTGGGTATTGCTTGCTTTTTCTTCAATTATTTTACAAGGTCTCGTATCACTACTATAAACTACTCTAACGTCTCCATACTCTATCTGGAAGCCTAGGGTAGGTACACTATGCTTTACGGGGAAAGCCTCTACACGAGTACTATTAAACGATAAGACTGATACCTCCTCGTAGGAGAGAGGCTTTACTATAGGCTTTGGAGCGCTACGAGGCCCCAGTAATTCCTTAATGCTTAGTAGGCGGTCCACTGTATCGCTTGGAGCATAGACGTTCAACGGCTTAGAGCACTGCTCCTCTAACTGTAGGTCAAGTAAACCCAATAACCCCGCAGTATGGTCATAGTGTCTATGAGAGATCATTACAGCCGTTAGATCACATGTACGGAAACCCAGCTCGCGGAGCCTAGACTCAACCCTCATACCAGCATCAACTAGTATCAATGAATCTCCTGTCTCAACAAGATATGCAGGATAGCCTCTATTCAAATGCGATCCAGCTCCACCAGTACCAAGAAAATACACCCTAATAGACAAGTACGGCACCCCCTAATGGCTTCTAGGAGAAACTTTCTACTTTACCTACTAGATACGTAGACATGGGTTTTAAAATATCAAAGAAATAAATAGAGTCTATATGCGAGAGCAAGTTGCTTCAAGCATGCGGATAGCGTCTCTTATCTCTGGTAGTCTAGGCGGCCACGAGCCGTAGATATCTTTTAATATTATTGGCACCATTTGCGGTGCTAGTATTCCCCTCTCAGTTATCAATGCGTCAACGTATTCCGGTGGGGTTACATCCATTAATGGGACATAGGCTTTAAACTTCTCCCTCCCCGTTAATCCTAGTAGAACGGGGTCTCCTTGAGGTATTTCTACTAGTTCGCCGAAAACTGTTTCTACACTAAACTTATAGGTTCCAGCAGCAACAAATACTCTTACACGAGCCTCCTTAGCAGCTAAAGCAATATTGCTTGTTCCAACCTTTCCTATAACAGCACCGTTAGCAGCTATTGCTTCCGCTCCAACGAGAACCCTTGTTATATTAGGCATAATGTATCTAACAGCTGAGTCAACAATAACTGTTACTGGTATACCGAGCTCCCTCAACGTTGTAGCCATCTTTAATCCCTCTCCACCGGGCCTAGACTCGGTTACATAGGCTTCAATCTCCTTACCCAGCCTCAAGGCCTCCTTAATAATCTCTACAACACTCCGACTATAGCTGTGAGTCAAAACGACTTCACGTTCTCTCAAACGCCTAGCCCCAATTGAAGCTAGCTGCCTTGTAGCTTCCTCGGCTTCTCTTAGCTTAGACTTGATGAAGCCGTGTATAGTGTCCTTTATTTCGGGTAGCTTTGATCCCTCATTTATGAGAGCATTTACTTGCATCAATATATCTCTCAACGTATTAATAATCATAGCTGAAGTAGGCCTAGCCCTATATATCTCGTGAGCCGTCCTAGTAATCCTTAGGCAGAGCTCTCTCAAACTACCAGCACTATCAACTACATTCAACAATAATCCCAGTGCATCACTGGCAGCCTCAGTTGACCCAGTTACATAGGCTATTCTAGAATACCTTTCCAAGACCCTTAACCCCCTATTACAATACAATAAGATTGCCTAAATAATAAATCCTCCGAGATAAAACAGTTAGAGATGTATTACCAGAGAATAGTATACAAGCAATAGGTGCAAACATGTACGAGCCACAGACAGCTTCGCATCCAGTATTACTTGGTATAAAAGTACGGTGAAACGATAATACGGGGGCGCTTAGGCATTAAATCTTTAAAACCCATTCCAATGAAATAAGCACATTATCCGGGTGCCTACTAGTGCCAACATATGATTCCACAGTAGAGAAACTAGTAAAATACCTCGTTGTAAAAGCATTAGCTGGACACGGCTATGCCGTGCAAGCAGTATACGAGCACATAGTAAATGAGATAAGTCCAAGCACACTAGCATACAAGTATGGTATGAGCAAACACCAGCTACGAGGATACACTCAAAGAGTAATAGAGAAAGCAGGAAGCGAGTGGAGAGCCAAAGCCCTACTAAGACTCCTAACACCATATATCCTAAGAGTAAAACCAATAATCGTAGTATATGGTGACGGCAAAGCATATTGTAGCTACTGTAAAGTAGAAATACCGATAACAAAAATAGAAGACCATGTTAGGAGGAGACACAAAGATTTAGTCTCAGTGATAATGAGGAAAATCCTACACGAAGTAACAGCACCAAAAACCATTGAGATAAACAAGGCAAAATATTACGCCTTCTAGAAAAACAAAAAGAGAAAACAGATACGTGTGCAAGCGCTTATTATTATAACTACTAAACAATTACTGAAGTCTTAAATCACCAAATTCTGCGTGATAGTCTGTTTCATCGACGACTTCTACTTCCTCATTATCCTCTGTGATACTTATTTCCTCTATCTCCTTCTTAGCGTCAAGCCACCTTTTATAATCAACCATAGCCTCATCCAACGGTATCGATAGTTCAGGTTCTAGGTTTACAACATAGTTCTCTAGATCCTCAAAGCTAGCTCCAATTTTCCCGTACTTGTATTCTAGTTCTCTAATTGTTTCATGAGGACTCATTTTTGTCGTGCACCCAGTCTATAACTGTGCTATATCTACAAGTTAAAAAAACTTTTGCATAGATAAAAATCTCGCAAAGAAATTATATAAGTTCTATATATAAAGTTAGAAATTCTAACCCGAACTATTAATTATTTATTTTTCTACTATTTCGCAGACAACATTCTTAGATCTTTATTGTATGCTACCTTGTTAGTTAGTAAAAGTATAAATAATTTTTGGCTGAGATAGATTCTGTACTCTATTAATTTGGTGCACCATTACTCTACTTCTATTTCCTCTACCTCCTCGTTTTCTTCTTTTACTGTATTCTCTAGTTCGTTTAGGGCATCCATCCATTTCTTATAGTCCATCATTGCTTCCTCGTAGGGTATGGGGAGTTCGGGTTCTAGGTAGAGGACGTATCTTTCTAGGTCTTCGTAACTTGCACCCATTTTACCGTATTTTTCCTCAAAATCCTTTATTATATCATTTGGGGACATAGGCTTTCTCCCGCTCATCACATGTATAACTATGTGCTATTCCTCCAATATTTACAAGTTTATATAGTGGTTCGATTTTCTAAAGGTGAGAAAGTTTTTATATAAGAGTATATCATTGAGTTCTATCCCTATTCAATAACACAGAAGTCTTTGGAGACGTGGTTAGGATTTCTAGCTTTAGAGTATTCTTTGTAATGGTTTTCCCACTGTGTACCATAAACGATAATATACCTTATATTCTAATAAATTAGTATCGGGTTTAACCACCGTGTCAGTTAAAGGGTTTTCCAAGTTCTTTTCAAAACGTACGGAGCTCATGAGGGCTTCAGAGATAAGAGAGCTACTAAAAGTCGTGGAATCACGCGATGTTATTAGCTTGGCTGGTGGTTTGCCAGATCCAAGTACTTTTCCTAAAGAAGAGTTGGCTGAGATAGCTAGTTATGTTATACGAGAGTATGGCGAGATGGCTTTACAGTACGGTACTACTCAGGGTGCTAGGATTCTGAGGGAGGCGTTGTGCCACTTTATGGCTAGGGTTATGATTCTCTGCAAGCCGGAAAACATCTTGATTACTACGGGTAGCCAGCAAGCCCTTGACCTAATATCGCGTACTTTAATCGATCCAGGCGACCTCGTAATAGTTGAGCTACCAACCTATCTTGCCGCTATAAACGTGTTTAAGCTCAGTCAGCCAAAGTTCATCGGTATACCTATTGATGAGGATGGTATGCGTACTGATATATTGGAGGAGAAGTTGAGGCAAATATACGGTGAGGGTAAGAAGGTTAAGTTTGTCTATACTGTTCCAACGGCTCAAAACCCAAGCGGTGTTACGATGAGTAATGATAGGCGTAAGCATTTGCTCGAGCTCGCAGAGAAATATGATTTCCTAGTAATAGAGGACGACCCCTATAGCCACTTCCTCTTCGAGCCCGTATCGTTTAAGCACTTGAAGGCTATGGATACTAGTGGTAGAGTAGTATACATATCAACTATTAGTAAGATATTATCACCGGGTATACGTATAGGATGGATAATAGCCCATGAGGAATTGATAAGCGTTTTTGAGAGAGCTAAACAAAATCTTGACCTACATACACCAACCCTAAACCAATATATCGTAGCTGAAGCAATAAAGAGGAGAGTCATAGAAAGGCATTTACCAAGGGTAAAGGAGCTTTACCGTAAAAAGAAAAACATTATGTTAGAGGCCTTGGAAGAATACTTCCCTGAGGGTTCAAGGTGGACTAAGCCTGTTGGAGGATTATTCGTGTTCGCCTATCTCCCCGAGGGGATAGACACTAAGGCACTACTACCCAAGGCGATAGAGCATGGAGTAATATACGTGCCCGGGAAATCATTCTTTGTCGACGGTAGTGGAGCAAATACTATGAGGTTAAACTTTAGCTATCCACCGCCAAGCAAGATTGTTGAAGGTATTAGGAGGCTGGGCAACTTATTGAAGAGCGAGCTAGGGAAATAGATCTCCCGTATTATAGTCTGGGTCTGTACTCTTTTTCCCTCTATTCTTTTACTAGTTTTACAACTACTCTTGGAGCTGTTACTGGTAACGCGGCTTCTAAGTTGTCTATTACTTTTATGAGCCCCTCTCTAAGCTCTACGGGTAATTGTTTGCCAGCATAATATGCTTCTCCAGTACGAGTCCAGCCAGCAACTTCTACCCTGGTAAGCCCCCTAATACTCGTTGATAATAGTTCGAGCCATGGATGTACTATTACAGTTGATGCACGCCCTATTTCTCTAACATACATTCTAGCGCGAGCATCGAGGCTTGATAGGAATACTATGTCCCATTCACCCTTAATATCTGATAGCTTATTATAGTTGTAGAGGGCATTGGTGAAGCCGCGTACTATTCCCTTAAGCTTCTTTGAAGGGTTACCCACTAATACGATGTTTACGGCTTGCTTGGAGAAATATGCTGTGAGAATACCAGTATAACCTGAACCTATTATTAGTATATTCTTACCCCTACTCTTCTCTGCAACATAGAGGGCTATTGAGGTAGAACTAGCTAGTGTTGCAGCCACGATATCGTCTACTTCTCTTGGAAGTAATCCTATACTACTACTCGGCTGAGCAGTATATTCTGCCGCGAAGCCATCATAGTCTACTCCCGGGATACCCCTCTCCGTCTTAGGTAGGCTAGCGATGAGTCTTCCCGAGAAACTAGTATCAGCGTCAACGCCTAGGTATTCTACCCTACCATAGCCCTCTGCTCCTAGGATTCTCCCGGGCTCAACCCATAACAGTCCACCATATACTGCGTTTTCTAGAGCGCTCAATGCTACAGCATAGACTCTTACAAGGACATGATTATAGGGTATTGGGGGCTTTGGCTTGTCAACTACTATGGCATTATATTGGAAGACGAGTGCCTTCACAACCTAGCACCCTTTCATGGTGGAGGACTATCCCGGTCTTGGGTCCTAGGAGTTATTAGGGTGGGGGCGATAATAAACTAGTTTCTTTAGGCGTAACCGGGGGGTTAAGCTAAGATGAGGTTTATCCACTTACTCAGCAAGGAGGCTAGGCTCAAGTTAATAGAGCTAGCATTATCTAGTAGATCAGCTAAAGAGCTAGCAGAAGAACTTGGAGTAAGTCCTGCTGCGATATCAAAGTATATGAGTGGGAGAATGCATCCAAGCGATGATACTATTAGGAAGCTCTTCCGTATCCTGGATCCAGGAGAACATGTGAGGGCTTATACCATAATATTAGAGGATCTAGCCTATGGTATAGAAGAACTATTGGAATATGTTTCCGCTAATGGTGTAGACGTGTTGGGTGATAGAGAGTTTCAGAGTATTGTGAAGGCGTTGTACGAGTATCTAGGAGAGTATATAAGAAACTACATGTAAGATAATATATTGTAGGTCTTGTAAGATAACGCGTTGAGAGGGATACACTATTAGCGGAGAAGAAAGGAAGAAAAGACTCCCAATGTTTGCTACTGGCACCATAGTCTCAGACTATGAGCCATTATTCCGTTATTGGGAGCTGGCTAGAAGAAAGGGGAGAGAAGACTTAGTAGACAAGGCGATGCTCGAGAACAAGGACTTCGACTACATCCGGAGAATGGTCTTAGAACAAGCTTTAAACCTCTTAGAAGTATTAGATCGCCTCGAAGAATACTTTCTCGATAGAATTGATGCGGAAACAGCGGTAAAGTCTTTAGAGGAAACACTTGGAATAGAACTAGACCCAGAAGAAGCTAGGCGCCGCCTAGCTAGAATCCTAGCCGGATGGCTGCTTGAAGCAGCCCAAACGTGGGGTATTATAAGATTGAGGGGTGGTAAACTCCCCATAAATTAGAGGATAGAAGAGGACTTGGAGGGGATAGGGTCTGGATCAAGCTTCACTGGCATCTCTAGGATTCCTCGTAGGCCTCCTCATACTAGCATATTATGTTAGGAGTAGTAAGGGATTCCTATTTGAGAAGTCATGGTATGGTTATATTCTCTTACCAGTTATAGGGGGCTTAACCTTCTACTCTATCGTTGCCTTCGCCTTAGGATATGATTACACCGTGATTATTTCAAGTATTATAGCTGGAGTACTCTTAATCGTTATCCTATTAGTTAACTTGTTGCCCGAGTTCTTTCCAGAAAAGCTCGGCGCGCTCTCATCTAGGGTTGAAGACTCTTATACATGGGCTGTTAAGCTAGAAGAAGAGTTAACAGAGCCAGGTGGAGTTAACTGCAAATTAATAGACAGTATGTTGAGGAATGCTGACGATAGGAAACTAGAAGTATTAGCCGGAATGTTATATGATACCTATCTACGTAGCCCGGGAGAATTCCTAGCCCTTACAACAGTTCTAACTGAGTGCTCTCCAATTAGAAGCTTAGAGGTACATAAAAGGATAGCAAAGCTCTTCGTAGTTGAAGGAGACAATGGCATACCATACTCTTATGTCCGACTCCTCGCTAAAGCTTATCCAAACCAGCTACTACCCGTAGAGCTAATAGACTTCATAGTAGACACCACCATAATAGCCTGTATGAGCTATGGCCGGGTTAGCGGCAACTGTGTGGATCTAGCACGAATAGCGCTAACCCAGTTCTCACTACTTTGTAGCAAAGACCCTGAGACAGCGCAGCAAAAACTAGTAGACTTGTTAAAGAATATACGTGGGCAAATCATTATACGTAAAATCGGGGATAAGAAGCAGGTTGGATTAAGCATAGCTGGAGTTACAGTAGGATTCGATAAGGCGTGGGAAGCAATACTACCATGTGTTAGCCGTGGAAGTGAAGAAAAGATAACAATGTAGAATCCCAGAGAGGTTAAGGAGATACTACTATATGGCTCCACGGATAAGGTGGGGTTCTAGATCTGAACACGTAGTCTAGGCTATAATTGGTTCTCTTAACAGCTCTCCGCCACGCCCCCAATCCTCCGCCAAGCATACTCCATTCTGCAAGCGTCTTAGAGATACTTCTATCAGCCAATGCTATTGCTGCTTGAATAACAGCCCATTTAGGCGGATAAGAATCCATTACCGCTACTGGTTTTGGAAGACCTTTCTCAATAAGCTTCATCTTCTCACGTAAGATGCCCGGGTCTTCAAGACCTATCGTCTGGAGGGGCGTGTGGGGCTTGGGTATCAGGGGGTTTACTGAAAGCCGGATTGACTCGGAGGCTCTGATCCCCGTCTCCTTTACTACTTGGTTTACTAGTCTCGGTATTGCTTCAATGTCTTCTCTCTTTTCTCCTGGAACCCCTATTATGAAATAATATTTTATCTTTAAACCCATTGATAATGCTTTAACAGATAACTCCCTTATATAATCATATGTAAAGCCTTTGCCTAGAACTCTCGCTATACGGGGGCTAAGGGTTTCGGGTGCGATAGTCAAAGTCTTCTGACCAGCCCTCACTATTAACTCTAGTCTATAATCATTCAGTGTATCTGGTCTAAGGCTGGGTATGCTTGCTTCAACTCCTAGGTCTTCAACAACATATTCTAGTATTCTATCAGCATCTCTATGATCGAAGAAACTGAGTGAATAGAATATTACTCGTTTAAGACTATTAGCCTCCAAGCCTTCTTCTACAAGCCTCTTTACCTTGGGGAAACTCCTATCCCTTTTAGGCAACATGACGTGTCCTTCAAGACAGAAACGGCATCTACGAAAGCATCCACGGCTCACTTCAACCATGTATCCGCGACCATATATTGGTTCAACGTCGATGTTTTGTATCTCTTCTATTGGGTGAAAGGCATCGTCTAGGTCTCTAACCCAAGCCTTCCTAACCACGTGTTTGCCATAGACGGGTATGTAGAAGCCTTCTTCCCCAAACAATTCTTCTAATAGTTTCCTTTTATCATCGTGGTACTCTAGGAGGCTTTCAACTAGTTTAGGGATTACCGGCTCTGCTTCCCCAACAACTATTACGTCAAAGAAATCTGCAAGAGGCTCCGGGTTTGCTGAAACCGCTGGACCCCCAACAACTAGTATAGGGTATTCATTGCCTCTGTCACGAGCATATAATGGTATACCTGCCTCCCTAATCATCTTCAAGATATCCGGGTAAACTAATTCAAAGTGAGCAGAAAATAAGAGTGCATCAAATTCCCTCATATGTGAACCCGTCTCTATGCTCTTGGGACTAGACTCGAATACTATTCTCTCAGCATATACTTCCTCAAAGCTATTCAATAGATAATATAGTAGGTTTACTGCTAGACTAGATATGCTTACCTGATAAGTACTAGGATAGACTAAGCCTATCCGAAGGTATCCACGGGTAACCTTCTTATAAACAGTATTCTTTTCGCCAATCCAGGGCTTGTTTCTCCTCAACTCGTATCAGTCTCCATATCCTTAAGGTCTTATAGGTCTAGGAGTGTTTTCTTCTTAGGCGTTATCCTTAAGGGTATTAAGTGTGTTCCATCACATGACCTAGCGTTAAACCATTCCTTACTCGTTAATCCCTCCCTACAAGTAGCGTATTCTAAGCCATGTCTTCTAGCAGCTTCTATTACTGGTTTTAATAGTTTCTTCCTAAGCTCTAAGGGTAGGTACCAGTATCCTCTAATCCATGTACCTTCAACACGGTATAGTTTGTCTAGCTTAGCGGCTATTTCCGGGAAAGCCTCCTTCATCCTCTTCAAGTTGTCTGGTCTAGCCTTATACGTTGAGGTAACGATAAAACCTACTCCTATGGAGGCTAGCGTTTCAACTAGTTCCCTTATCATCTCTTCATCATCGTTTACATAAGGTATTATAGGGTCAACTCTAACCCCCACGGGTACGCCGTGTTCAACTAGTTCTCTTAGAGCCCTAATCCTATCGTGGGGTGGAGGAGCATTGGGTTCTAGCTTCTTGGCTAAAGACTCGTCTAGAGTAGTTATAGTCATGGTTACAGCCGCGTTACCCTTAGACAATAAGTCCTTGTCCCGGGAGACAAGAGATCCCTTCGTTACTACTAGTACCTTAAATCCTCTCGGCAATAGTGTCTCAAGGGTTTTCCTCGTGAGCATGTATTCTTTTTCTTCTGGTGGATAGGGGTCACTACTATTACTCATACTGATGGGTATACGTGGGTCGGCTCTCTCAAGATCGCGTAGTAGTCTTTGAATAAAGTTCTTCTTGGGAATACTCTTCCTAACCCTAATGTAGCTTGTAGCATAACAGTACAAGCACTGGTGGCTACAGCCAGTATAAGGGTGTAAGCTATACTTGAATGGACAAGTACATAATGGACTATTCCAGGGATCAAATACCGTTAACACCATACCCTTACCAATATAGGAGCTCCCTTTCCTATGCTTGCTCACTGTACCTCATACCTTGTAGGAGAGTATACATGGATACCCCTTGTTTTTAGCCTAAACTATTAATTCCTCTACCATATAATTATTCTCTAGAGGTGTTATATGCTGTGATGATTAAGACCTTAAAAACCATTATATTACTGGGAATAATAGCTGCGTCACTAGTACTTCCTCTCTACGCTCTTGCTCAGGGAGACGGTATTAGTGTCTCAAAATTCGAGCTATACTATTATGAGGGTCCAAAGGTAGAGACACCTTACCTCTTAGCCGGGAAGGCCTATAAGGCTACAGTAGAGATAACTATGGGTGAAAAAACTCCACCAAATGTAAAGGTTATTGTTGCAACGGATTTAGCACAGTATAAGGGTGGACAATTATTCACGGTAGACGAGGCTGTTAACGTTAAATGGAATTATACTAGTGATAAAACGGGAATAGTAATAATAGCTAATCCCGGTGGAAGGATAAAGCTTACACTCGTAGGCGAGATACCAGAAATAGTTACAACACGAACAGTTGATGGACTCACTCTACACTTCCCCGTTAAGATGAGCGTCATCAAGGTCTTCTATGAGAATAATCCCGCTAACCCGATAGACGCTAAGACTTATGAGGTAATAGACGAGGTAATAGAAGAATACCGTAAGTTATTGAATGAGAAGAAGGCTCTCCTCCAAACAGAGGGGGCAGATGAGACATGGCTTAGCATGGTTAAATCAATTATAGATGAAGCCGAGAGACTAGCAAATACGGGGCTCGTAGAGCAAGCGAGAGATCTATTAAACACTATACCGAGTAAACCCGTACTAAAACCCCCAGAGGGTAAGGAGTCCCTCTACTATATGATAATGGGGGGATTAGGCATAATAGTAATAGTGGGTATAGTAATGTGGCTTCGAGCAACTGGTAGAGCAAAAATGCTTGAAGAAAAACTACACAGTATAACGGCTGACTTGGAGGCACTGAGTGTGAGAGTAGAGAAGCTTGACCGGAGACTTGGAAGCGAGCTAAGAGATATCATTGAGAAGGCTAAAGCAAGTATATAAGGTAGGAGTTTCTAATCAAATACCACTAAGGGGTTTCAAGAGAAGAAAGGAGCGGGTGTAGTGGTTTGAGTTATTTATCAAGGGTTTTCGCGACTCTCCACCCTATAGGACTGGGTGGTGCTGGTACAAACGTTGTTGAAACTTATCTTAAAGATCCTAGAGTCATAGATAGGCTCGCTAAAACAGAAGACCTACACATATCTCTATTAGCCTTAGATGTAGCTGATGGTGATATTAGGCGGCTCTTGACAACAAAAGACATAGTTATGAGAGAGCTGATCCAGAAGGGGATAACACCTACTAGGATAAAGGTTATAGCACAATCAGTTAAGTTTCCCTCACCTGAGGCAATGTTTGACTTCATATATTCCAAGTACCCGGACTTCCTAAGAATGGATGGAGTAAATATTTCAAGAGAAAACTATAAACCAATTGTTACAACCTCCATAGAGATCCCTCCACTGGCTGGAGGCGTTGCTAGGAAGAGATCTTTATCTAAAAGCATCTACGCCCTAAACTATTATCAACTCGAGACCATAAAACGCATGATCGAGGAATACAAGGATACACTTGTAAGAAACCCTGGCTCCAATATCTCGGTAATAGTATTCGGACTTGGCGGTGGAACGGGTAGCGGTATAGTAGTAGACTTTGCAAGGCATCTCAGAAAACATGCGGGGGCAAGTATACCCATAGTTGGCTTAAGTATTCTCCCAGTAGAAGCAGATGACCCTAACGTAAAGATAGCTGGCTATATAGCTTTAAAGGAGCTAGGCTTCCTCTTAAGCCCTAGAAAGAACCGCTGGGTTGTTGAGACCTTTGGTAAATCCTATGAGAACCCATTCTACGCGTTCTTCTTTGTGCCCATGAGACCAGTCTACAATAAGCTTGGAAGCCTCCAGCTAACCCATGAAGTAATAGATTCTGAAATAGTAGATATGCTCCACACTATTGCGTCAATAGATGTAGCAGACGCATTAGACCACTTGCAGTCTGGTAGAATGGATGATGACTCATACATAGTCGTCACTTCATTGATGAAAGTCTATTACCCCATAGACAAGTATATTGAGATATTAAAATATAAGCTCGAAGTAGTTGAGACACTAGCAAAACTAGTTGAAGACAAGTTAAACGCTATAGCAAATATAAGAAAACTATTAGAAGAAAAAGAAAAGCAGCTTCTAGAAGCCTATGCAGACTATCTTAGAGAGACCAATCGTTACACTGAAGACGCCTTAAAGGAGCTATTAAACTCTATTCGAGCAACCCCCCAGTATGCCCGCAATGTTTTGATGCGTGCAAGAGATGTAAAGGTATCGTTAGACGAGATAGTAAAGACGCTCTACGATATCATAGCTAATATTGAGGTAAAGGAGGGTACGACAGAATACAATGTTATATCGCTTGTAAGGAAGCTCTATGAGACAGCGAGTAGAGCTGAAGAAGAAATAGACGAGTTCGTTAGAACTGTTAATACTAGCGTAGAGGACTTGAAGAGTATAACCGTTAGTGCTCCAAGATTTACACCTGAACAAAAAGCATTGATAAATGCTTTCGCTGATACACTGAGATTATTGGCGGAGGCCTTCAACTTCGTTAAACTATATGTTGAGGTAACCGATCTAGCTAAGCAATTATATGTTATAATGGGTGCAAAGATAAAGCCACTAGTAGATGAGGCTAGAGCTGAAGCAAACACGCTCCTCCAAGTAGTAAATGCTCTTACAAGTACGCCAGCTGAAGAATCAAAGATAGCTGAGAGCGTCGTTATAGCTTTATCCGGTATTATAAGGAGACTCGAAGAGGAATTAAAGAGTAGAGAAGAAGAAATAGAAGTAGTTGAATCAAAACTCCGTAGAACGAGAGCAGAATACGAGCAAGTAAAGTCAAAGCTTAGAGGACTCCTACCCTTCGGTAAAGGAAAATACAAGCTTAGGGCACGTGAACTAGAAGTCTCACTTAAACGCTTAGAAGAAGAGCGTAGAATAGCTCAAGAAGAATATGATAAACTGAAATCAAAGCTGGATATGCTCTCCAATATAAGGAACCTATACGCTGTTACAAGCGAGTATAGAAAAAGTATTGAGCGTATAGGGGAACTCGAGAAAAAGTTCCACGAAGAACTAGCGAGTATATCAAGACTCGAGAAAGTCTTTACAAGAGTTGCTGAGCTAAGCCATCAAGAGCAGATAAGGATTCTAGAAAAACTATTGATGGGTAAAGCTGAGGAATTGAAGAGCGAGGAAGCATTAATGAAGATCTTAGATAAGCAGAGATTTAACAAGTTTATGAGGACAATCATAAACCAATTGAAGAACCCAACAAATCTTGGCTTAAAACCAGACTTCCGTACAGACCGTATATGGGTTACAGTTCTCTCACCAGTAGGCTTGTGGAGTGAGGATCTACGTAAAGAAGTAGAAGCCAGCTTAGCTGGATACATTGAGGGCGAGGTTAGCCGGTGTATAGCTTTCCGTGAAACAGCACCCATAGATCCATGGACTATAAGCATACTAGTAATGGTTAGTAAGGTGAGACCCGAAAACCTAGACATATATGAGGTTCTAAGACATAGCTATGAGACAAGTGATCCACGTGATAGAGAGTTTATGAGAAGCTTCCTCAAGGAATGGGGCTATACTATAGAGGAGCTAGAAGAACTATATCGTAAATCACTTGAATCAGAGCAGAAAAGTCAATAATAACGAGTATTTATTGTCCTTCACCCATGTATTCTCTAAAAGCTTTTTCCAAGACGCCTAATACTTCTTTCTCGGCTTCACTGCTAAGCCTACCCAATAATACTATTGTTACTCTCCTAACACCTCCCTTAGCCTTTCCATAGTCAACTATAACGCTTACAAGTTTTTCGAACTTCTTTGAAGCCCACTCGTTAAAACTCAGCCTCAAGTCATCCATTCTAATATTTACCCTACTTTCAGCTCTAAGTATGAGGGCTAGGACATCACTCTTCCAGCTCCACGGAGTCGTAAGTAATCCGAATTCTAGTGTTTTAAACAAGTTGTCTAGAGACCCGTAGATAGCCATGCTCACTCCGAGTAAGCTTGCTATCTCCCATATACGCTTATCCTTCCACCTCTCTATCTCTTTTAGAAAGACATCACCTGAAGCTATTGCTCCAATTATTTCTCCTAGACCACTAAACCTGTGAACAAGTACGCCGTTAAGAGATAATCCACTGAGTTCTGCTAGTCTCCTAGGATCAACTACTATTATAGCATCAGCTTTATCCTTTAAGTGGAGTTCCCGCATCAAAGAGTATGCCAACGCCTTATACTCTATAGCGGCACCCGGACTCGGCACTATAGCAAATAATAGAACTTTCCCCCAAGGATATCTTTTCTTATATTCGTTCGCTATATGATAGAATACTGGTACTTCTTCACGCCTATTAAACTCGGCTACAAGTACTAGTACATCAGCATATAATCTATGCTCCCTAAATAGTTCCGAGACATCTACAATACTATGATACCATGGCTCCCGGTAATCAACACTGACATGTATGTTTTTCTCATGTCCCTCTACAAACAATACAGAGTACTCGTATTCTCCAACCCAAGCTGAAAGCCTATTACAAGCGTCGACAGCTTCCTTAGAGGCAACAACTACTGCTACACGGTATTTCCGGGGCTTAAAGTTTTCCTCAATAAACTTAACGTATTCATCGATAACGGTTAGCCCAGACAAGTATTATACCCGTATACCAATAGGTCTTGCTGAGATAAATAAATTGAACTCTCCACTAATGCTGAGATTACTTGACGTGTTTTGTATTAAAGGACATTAGATACAAATACTTCTACAAGCAACTATACTACCTAGGCTCCTCAAAAGACTAGAGCTCGTAGCCTAGCTCAGTAATAGTCAATGACACATAGTCTTAGGGGGTTTACACGGTCATGGACTGGCTTGACTTCATTAAGAGGTATGGACCACGTGTTCTCGCAGCAGTTTACTCGTTCATAATGATAGTCTGGGCTTCTAGTCTAATGCCCACATTAGCAATATTCACTAGGCCTGAAGGCGCCGCATTACCTGTAGCACTCGGTATTATAGCGGGGTTCTTTGCATATATTAACCGGTTTAGGATTGCCAGCTTTATAACAACACTAATAGTCGTGGGGGGAATAGTCTACCATGTCTACTACTTCTTTGCCGTTAAGGCAGCGGTTCCCCTAGGTCTTAGAAGTGTTAGCCCCGAACTCTTTAATACATTGGAGGATCCCTACGCTCGTGGAGCATATTATGGCGTACTAATAGCGACATTTATAGTAGCACTCGTCATAGCGGCTACGATTAAGCATCCACTCGAACTAGTCTCATATTATATTAGTTTAACCGCAATACTATTATTCATAACTCCATACGCCTACCTCTCAATCCCCCTGCTCTTTGCTGCTCTAAGCGCGGCGCGTGTCGTAAAGGCGAAGAGCATTAAGGGTCTAGGACTCTTCTTCCTAGTCTACTTCTCATTATTCCTGCCAATACAAGTAGCCTACACTATGGTTGACTATGGCTATGAGAAGGCACAAGAGTTTGCCCCCCATGGTATAGCAGTAGATACCATAGTCTACGCGGTAACCTATTACCTACCCCCATCAGCTCAAGCAAGCGGGCAGCCATTAAATGTTAATAGAACTGTTCCCATATTCACTGAGATAAACCGTACGAGGATACTCCACGGGGAACCATTGCTTACTGCAAGGCTCTCTGAACTAATAGAAAAGCTGGGTTTAGGTAACCTACGCCCACGTGTTATTGATATGAGTAATATGAGCCCAGAGGAGATGAAGACTGCGATTGCCGCATCACTAATGGTTCTCGCTAAGAATATTCTAACCGATTATAGTATTGCTGTAACAATAGCTACTCTAACCATATGGTTCGGTCTAGGTTTAGGTGGAGCCATATACTCCTATATTAACAATGAGCTAACACGCCTCATGTACAAGCTCGTAAGGAAATCAGAGAAGGGGTCTCTCTCACTCATACTAGCCTTCTCTCTTCCAATACTAGCAATAGTAGCCCTATGGATAGGCCTGGTAGCTGGATTATACATGTTTAATGCATTATCTCCGCTAGGCTATAGTTCTGAGACGCTTATGGAGAAACAAGAACTCATAATCCTCCACGGTTTCGCATTACTAGTAGCCTTCGTTTACCCACCCTACATATTCTACGCCTTATCAGAGCTGAGAATGCAGGGAGAAGAACTTAGAAAGAGGATTAAGAAGAGACTCGAAGAAATACTCTCACAGATAAATGTCTTAAAGGGACAAATAGAGAAGTCCATTGAGTTGATTCCAACCCTCCATGGAACCTTTAAGAAACTAGAACTAGACCTAAACATGCTTGAAGACGAAGCAAAAGACCTATACTCATGGAGCCTTAAAGCCAGGAGCTTCGAACTCCTCCGAAGCCCTATAATAAGTAGGGTTAAGGAGATACGTGGGAAACTAGAAGCACTACGCTCCAGCTTTATAGAAAACATGAAGAGCTCCTTTAACGTTAGGAGGGCAACACTACTTGATGCAGTAGAACTCCTCAAGAGTCTTGGAGGCGAATTAGAGGTTCCGAGAGAAGTACGTGAAATAGATTTAACCAAGATAACAGTAGAAGAACTATTACACGCGACCGAGATGTTGAACAAGGCTATCATGGACTCTGTTGAACATCTCCTACAACAATATGAGGGTATGGCTAAGAGCCTGGCATTACTTGATCCACGTGGACTAGAGATATTGAGATCCGTTAAAGCAGATATAAATAGTATAAAGGCGAATATGGAGTATGATCCATTCGTAGCATTAGAGCAAGCGTTGAAGACTATAATAAAGTTCAAGGACACCTATTATCCGAGGCTAGTAGAACTCTGGAACCAGCTTGTAGCAAGACTAACAGCAACGTTAAGAGACGTACACCAGGTGGTCGAGCAAGGAGTATTCATTGAGGAGGAGATAAGAAGGGAACTACTTGAGAGCTTAAATGAGACTATGAATATCTTGAAGAAGGAGACTGGAGACATATCAGAGCTCTCCAAGCTTATACTTGCAGTAAAGGACAGTTTATCCAAGAGTATTGTGAGGATTAGCGAGTGGATTGAAGAGACAATAAACTATGCTTCAAAAATAGTTGGAGTAGAGAAGACAATAATAGCCGATCTAGCTGGGATACCAGTAGCTCACCTCCCCGATCTTAGAAGTATTCCAGAAACTATTGGCCGCGGTGTACCCGGATTCATAGAGTTAGCTGAGACCTTGAGGAAGAATATATCTTATCTAGACATGGCCAGTAAGGCTAGAGAGAGAGCAGCAAACTACTGGGTAGCGAGACGTATCATTGAGAGTAAACTCTACACTGGCTCATGTGTTGATTTGAGAGAGATACCGATGCTACAAGAACATGCTAGATGGCTTGCAAGACTATATGTTAGAATACACTTTGCTGAAGCAACTATAAGAGTAGAGGATGGAAGAGAAATGATATGTCCACGTTCTCCATAGACAACCTCATAGTATCCTAGAGGTGCCCCCGTGTGAGTGGTGAGATAATATCTAATTGCAGATTAATGGGTAAGAATATCCGTATATCAATAGTAGGCAATGAATTAAGAATCCTTGAGAAAAAAGCCTTTAGATACCGTATATCGGAGGTTCACTTCCTATCAGATGTGGAGAAATATGATCTAGTTGATTCTAGACTAATACTATTCTTTAAAGATGGGAGACTAGTATTAGAGGAATGCGATAACCTTGAAGGCATAAAGAATGTTCTAGACGAGATAATGCGTATAAGAGAAGAAGAACGGAGGAGAGAAGAAGCTAAGAGAGAAATCGTTGACAAAGCTCTTCAAGATTTCGAGAGAATAGCGGTATTCGTAAAGGAGGTCCTCCCAGCTTTTCTAGAACTATTCAATGCATTAAACGATAAACCCGACTTCGATGTAGCGCGGGGAAAAGCAAACAATATCGTTAGCCTTGGGGTAAAGGAAGCTGAGGAAATAGTCCGAGAACTCGAAAAATACAATGTCTATACAGCCTATAATAAAGCATTGAATCTCATCAAGAAACTATACGAGGATCTAAGAAACCAGGAATTCCTCGGCAACGAGGAGCTAAGAATACTATCGCTTAAAGCACTAGACCTCGGAGTACTATTAAATAAAATCATAGCAGAAATAACTTCTGGTAAAGAATTCTACGAAGATCTTGAAAGAGCTAGAAAACTATACGAGGAAATAGTTGAAGTAAAACCCGATATACCAGCTCATCCTAGAGTAGAACAAGTATATGACTTCATTGAAGACTACTTAGAGAAGACACGTGAAAAATACCGTGAAATAGCCTATCAGCTGGCCGAGAAGATTATACGTACAAGAGAGTCATCTTCCGCATCCGATTAGCTCTCGTATAAGTTTTTGCTGAAACTTGGCTTCCTCGGGCTTAATTGATAGTATTCTCCTATATTCCTCGCTACGATTAGAATAAAGTATCTCTTCTACTGCCAGCTGGCCTAGTACTTCATCTGCTTGAAACTCCTCTCTAATAATTCTATGATAGTCTTCTAGGTCATTGTTGGCTAATGCTCTTATCTTTAGGGCTACGTAGCTGTTATGGAGTCTTGGTAAAATCTTCTCTATCTCCTCCCTATCAAGCTTTAAAGTAATTTTTCCATTATCTTCAACTACTTTAAACAGTTTTAGGACGGTATTTGTGTTCCTACACTTTAACTCTAAGACTAGTTTATCATTCTCTCTTCTAGCATCTACTAGTCCTGCATCAATGCATCCAGCGAGATAATCGTAGGGATTCTTTAGTTTTCCTGTACTACCATATCTTAGCTTTACCTTATAGCCTACAACTATTTCTTCTCCATTATTCTCTATAAACGGTTCCTCCGATACTATAAGGTCTCTGAGAAAGTCCTCTCGCAAAAGCTTGTATACACCAGCCCTGGTCACCTCTAATGTAACAACATCGTCCTTTCTACTCGTTGCTAACGCGTCTATTATTCCCTTAATATAGTCATTTAAGGTTATCATAGAACACCTCTCCTACGCTATTTTTAACACGGTTAAAAGGGTTAAATAAAGTTGAGCTACTGCTAACAATCCTTATATGGGTTCCAGCAGGCAACCTAGGGATTAGGGGGTTATTCGAGGCAATGCCAGTAATATTTATTCACAGAGTACTAGTAAGCTTGTTGAGGTCTCTCATAAGGCCTACTAGGAATAAGGTAGTAGTAGCAGCTACTATAGTTGCAGTTATAGCGGTAGTGAATGCGGGATTATTCTACTATTTCGAAAAACCTGCATGGGAGGCTGAGGGACAAGAACTTAGTTTTACTAGAGCTCTCTATTGGAGTATTATAACAATGGCTACCGTGGGATACGGAGACGTCGTCCCGAAAACGGGTCCCGGTATGGCGGTAGCAGTCGTTAACGCAATACTAGGTATAGCCTCCTACAGCTTACTGGTAAGTCTTATTGCCGAGCAACTATTATCTAGCACTATGAGGAAGACCTGGGGGCTAGCCTGGTTGAAAAACCGTGACGTAGTAATAATAGGTGATAGCGAAGAATGTATTGAGGCTATGGATGAGATAAAGAAGAACATACCCCATGCGAAGATATCGTGGATAACCGATAAGCAACCCAACATAACAGTTGACGTAGACTATGTTGTAGGAAACCTAGTAGACACAGAGACAATGCGTAGAGGAGGAGTTGATAAAGCAAAATACATTATCGTATGCCCCCGCGACGACTCTATAGGCGTACACATAGCCCTACTAGCAAGGAAACTAAACCCAGGTGCAAGGATAATACCATTAGCGAGAACCTCTAAGACGGCAGAAGTATTAGAGGCAGCAGGCTTCCAATACGTTGTACCAACAACTATAACTGCTAGAATACTTGCGAGCATGGTCTTCGAGAAAAATGTTGCACTACTGATAAGCGATTTAACAACAGTTAAGGGGGTAGGAGACCTAGTAGAAAAACCAGCCGACAAGTACGTGGGACTAACAATAGAGGAAGCTCTAGTTAAAGCCAAACGTGAAGAAGACGTTATAATAGTTGGTATAGCTAAACCCAGTGGAGAAGTAATCGTGAACCCGCCGTTAAACTATAAGATATCAGCCAACGATAAGCTAATCGTGGTAAGGGGCTCCGGTACGCTTGCAAAAATAGTTTAACGCTTAGTTTTCTCTAAGACTACCGCATAGTCGAGAGCTAGTTTAAGAGTCTTCTCAACTAGATCATCAAGGTACTCGGGATCATATTTTGCCGCAACATATAACGTATTATTCTTTGGTACAAACGCTATGTGTTTAACGAGATCTATTTTCTCCACGTTCTTTAAGAAGTCTACAAGACGCATGACGAGTGTGTGATCATTATATATAGCATAGTATTCCTTACCTCTAATAACGCGTTTATCCATCCTCAACCCCTTCATATCAATGACTCTCTTTACTCCTCTACGATAGTATCCTTTTTGAACCAAGTGTGCTTCTCGTGGAATCCTCTTATTGTACCAGTATACTAGGAATATTCTATCAAACCTTGTTGTCAGCAAGCTTATGGGGAAATAGAATATGCTGTGGCGTGGTAAGAGTATAAAGGTTACTTCAACTCTATCTAAAACACCCTTCAATAGCTTGTATAGAGCTCTAAATCCAACGTATACTCCTATCCACCAGTAATTCTTGTCAACTGGTTTATAGAGTTCCTCTAATCTCCTAGCAGTAAACTCTATTAGCTTTAAATTAACCTTACGCCCCCTATAGAATTGTGCAACAGCGACCATAGATAATACTACTAATATAATGAATAGATCAATGTCCCTTATCCCAAACCAATTACTCAAGAAGAGATGCCACCTTCTCTAATGCTCTCAGACCCCGGGGCTCAGAGGGTAGGAGGGGTATCTTCTTAACCATTATATTACTGAACTTCTCCTCTATGAGTCTAAGCACTTTTTCCTGGAGCCTCAATCTCTCCTCATAGCCCTTACCGATACTTTCCGGCGGTAATACCTTGTTTACTATTAACGTCTTTATCCCTATACCGTATTTCTTAAGCGTCTTTAATGCCTTCTCAGCTTCAATTACAGGTAGCATCTCTGGATTTACAACCATTATTATACTTGAGTACTCGTTGCTAGTGAATATATTGTTTATCCATTCGATATCGTTCCTATAAGACTCTAGTTCGCGGAAAACTGGGTCTTCGCGGGGATCATAGGGTAATGTTACTATTTCATCACCTATCTTGACCTTTACTGGCTCGCCAGTTACATTTGCGATTATCCTACGTCTATCTAGAATAGCTAGTCTTAACTGCATTAACCTGTTAATCCATAGTAGGGTTATAGTGGGTAAAGCCATTATACGTAGGGTTAGCCCCGTGGGTGGTGTGTCAAATACTATTATATCGTATTTCTTATTCGTCGTGTTTTCTTTTAGTATTTCTAGTATTTTCTCTAGTGTAGCGTATTCCTCTATGCCCGGTGATTCTCGTAGAACATCAATGTATTTATCTAGGTTTAGTACTGTTAAATACTTGTAGAAATGCTTCATTTTCTCTGATAGTTCTTCTAGATATGCAGTAACCATTGCATCGAAATCTACTTCACTAGCCCATAGGTTTTCCGCAACTTTCAATGGCTTATCTCCTAGTGCGATATCCAGTACGTCTCCAAGGTTGTGGGCTGGGTCTAGGCTCACTATTAGGACTCGGTAACCTCTAGTTGAAAGCTTGTAGGCTATGGAAGCCGAAATAGTAGTCTTCCCTACACCGCCTTTACCCATAACGAAGACGACATGGTATCCGAGGTCTCCTCTAGGTTTAAATAATTCGTAGAAACTCATGGTTACTCCACCTATCATGTTATGTCGAATAGACTTGCTATCTCACTTAACGCGTCATCAAGTTTCTCGCTTGTATGTTGCATTACGAGTAGTTCTCTTCCAAGGTATGGGAGTAGTCTTAGACTTAGAGTTGTTGGCGGGCTTGGGAGACCTATAAATGATCCCAGAAGGATTAGTGCGAAGATGTTCTCGTATTCTCTTAGCTCTAACTCTATATACTCTATGCCCTGGGACTTGAATATACCCGATACTATTTCTGATATTTTAGAAAAAATAGAATGTTTTTTCAAGGATGCAAAAACACCTCTAAGTCTATCTATGTGCCCGGCTCTTTTCTGGTTAACGCTAGTATCCATTCAATGAATAAGTATATGTTTAGGCCGACACCTATGACTGTTATCGCTCCAACTGTTGCAGCAGTAACAACGCTTTTACTCCACAATGCTGGTATAACTACTACTAGATACCATAACAGTGCTAGAGTAACTGTCACCCACATAAATATTGCTGGTGCTACTGTTAAGCCCTTACCTAGCCCCTTAGCTTTCTGCACCTTTATGACCCATACAGCAATAGTCATTAAAGCAAGGCTCGATAACAACTGGTTCATACCAGCGAAAGCAGGCCATATGACCAAGAATTGCTTGGTATACGCTAATAAGACTCCGATAACGGCTATTAGTGCTGAAGCAAACCAGCGGTTAGCTAAGAACTTATATGCGCCTTCAGCAGTTTTCTTCAACGGCTCCATCAGTTCTTGCCATGCATATCTTCCAAGCCTTGTAGCGGTGTCAAGGCTTGTTAATGCGAAAGCAGTTATCCATAGTGTAGCGAATATTGCTACTGGATCAAATGGTAGCCCGTAGGCTCCTTCAACAGCATAGGCGTAGCTATAGGGTATAACAGTCCACTTCAACTTATTTGCTATTGCAGCATACTTTGCACCAAACACTAGGGGGTCGTGGAGCTGTTGTAGTGTAGCTACATCTAGCCCTGCTCTCTGGAGTGCTAGGAAGCCGAAGGCAGCAAGGCTACCTATTACTAGAGTTGACAGGAAACCCTCGGTTAACATGCCTCCATATCCCACTAGGAGTCCGTGGGCTTCGTTTGCTAGCTGTTTGCTACTAGTACCGCTACCCACTATGCTATGGAAGCCCGATAATGCTCCACACGCTACGATTAATGGTATGGTCGGCCAGAAGGGTGAGGGCTGTCCTCCTACAACGTTTGCTGAGAATGTTGTAAAGGCTGGGAACTGGAGTGCTCCGAGCCCCTTTGCTGCTACTACTATTAGGGCTGAGCCGCCTAGGGCTAAGCTAAACCATAGTATGTATGCGTTCATATAGTCTCTTGGCTGGAGTAACACCCATACTGGTAGGCTAGCGGCTATCACTATGTATACTAGTAGTATTACTAGCCATGTGTTAAAGTCGAGTGAGAACCCCATAGACTGTACGACATAGCCTCCATAAATGGACAATGCTATCAGTATTAAACCTACAATTGTACCTCCCTTAAACCCTAGAGGGGACTTGTACATTAGAAAACCAATTAATGGCGCTAGTAGTATCATTACGAAGGAAGCGAAACCCGCGCCGGGGACATTGGTGAAGAGTGCTGATATAACAAACGCGAAGGCTGCTACTACTAATACTAGTGCAAACCATATATATGCATTGAAAGCATAGAATGCTCTACGGCTCATTAGCTTACCTGAAATCCACGCTATAGTATGTCCATCATATCTAACTGACGACATTAGTGCTAGGTAATCATGTACTACTCCTACGAAGACGTTGCCGAACCAGACCCATAATAATGTTGGTAGCCATCCCCAAGCCATAGCTATAGCTGGTCCTACTATAGGTCCTGCTCCAGCAATGCTGGCGAAGTGATGGCCGTATAATACGTATTTATTTGCCGGGACATAGTCTACGCCATCATATAGTCTTTGAGCTGGTGTCTGGCGACTAGGGTCTGCTCTAACAACTTTTTTCTCAAGATATTTTCCATGGGTCATGTAGAATACGGCGTATAATATTAATCCTATTACTATTAGGACTGCCGTATTCATAATATTTCCCAATAATAAATAATGTAAAAAACACATAAAAATATGTCTCTAATTGAGATTTAGGTAAATTTAGTTATATTAACACAAAAATTAATATACCGAGGAAAACATTATGCCCCATATAAGATTATTGTTTAATTCCAACAAGTAGTTCTCTAACATATTTCACTACGTCTTCGATTTTAACAGATTCTTGTACCCTATTTATGAGATTCTTTACGACTATTTTACCCTCCTCGTATTCTCGAGGGGCAACATATACTAAGATTTTTGCTTCACGTTTATTCGCGTATCTAAGAGCTTCTTTTACACGTCTTCTCATAACATCTAGTTCTACGCGGAGTCCCTCCTCGCGTAGCCTTAAAGCTATCTTTATGGCTTCACGGTAAAGACTCGTGTTTGATACAATGAGTACATCTATTGGTTCGTTTTTCTCCTCTACAAGACCTAGTTCTTTGAGGAGTATTACTACGCGGTCTACTCCTATAGCGAAACCAGTTGCGGGGGCTCCTGGCTTCCTATAGAGTCCTAGTAGTTCATCATATCTCCCTCCTCCCCCGAGGGCTAGTCTTTTCCATTTCTCGTCTCCTCTGGTATAGTATGCTTCGAATACTAGTCCAGTATAGTATTCGAGTCCTCTAACAATTGATGCATCGAATAAGATCTTATCTAATACGCCGTAGGCTTCTAGTAGGCTTACTAGTTCTTCATAGAATTCTCTTAGCTTGGGCTCTACGTCTGCTATGAGGTTAATGGATTCTTTCAAGGGTTTACGGGTTGCAGTGAATTCTATTAGAGCTTCTACTTGTTCTTTGCTTAGATTCTGTTCATATAATTGTTTCTTGAACTCGTCTTCTCCTATCTTCCATCTCTTATCTATTAGGGTTAGGATTCCATGCTTCTTCTCTGCGGGTATCTTGTATTTTCCTAGAAGGGACTCCATTATTCTTCTATCAAATAGTCTTACCTCAACATCTAATCCAACTCTACGATAGGATTCTGTAAATAATGCTATTACTTCTGCATCAGCTTCCACGTGTTTAGATCCAATGAGTTCTATACCGTATTGCCAGAATTCTCTCCAGCGCCCAGCTTGGGGTTCATCATATCTCCATACGCGTGAGAAATAGCATAGTCTTATGGGCTTGGGTAGCTGGGGGTTCATTGCCACATAGCGTGCTATGGGGACTGTCATATCGAATCTAAGTCCTAGTTCTCTACCAGCCTTGTCTTCGAACCAATAGATTTCCTCGCGTACTTGTTCTCCAGCCTTTGTTTCAAGTACCCATAGGTGTTCTAGAACGGGGGTTTCAATGGGGTCATAGCCCCATTTCCGGGCTAAGTCCATCCACTTGTCTCTAAGACTATTTATAATACGCCATAGTCCTGGCTCATAGTCTCTCATACCGCGTGGGGGTTGTAGTTTTCTTTGCTGTGCAATAAGCAACCACCTATACAACGCCTTTATTGGGGGCCAAGTGTTCTACGTGTATGGTTATAGTGTTTCTAGGCTATTTAAAATAGTTTTATCTCACCATGAGCCCCGGTTTTTCTTCAATCTTCCTCAGTTCTCTTTGAATAGCCTTGTCTATTTTTTCTCCTATCTCTGTTGCCCGGATACTGGCTGCTTCTACTGTTTTCATTAGGGCTGCTTTAACGCCTTCTGATTCAAGCATCATTAAGCCTTTAATTGTTGTTCCGGCGGGGGTTGTTACTTCGTCTCTCATTTCTACTGGGTGTATTCTCCTATTCCTTAACAGCTTGGCTGTGCCTTCTAGGACGTCTAGTATGGCGTTGTATGCTAGGTCTCTAGGCATGCCTACTGCTACAGCGCCTAGAACCAATGCATCTATTATTTCGGCTAGGAATGCTGGCCCACTACCAGCTAGCCCAGTCCACACATCTAATATTTCCTCTGGAACCCAGTATACTGTACCCATACAAGACAATAGTCTCTCAACAATCCCCTTATATTCTTCTCCATTACTATCAGCTGTAATAGCTGTTGCAGAATAGCCTACTAGAGCATTAATATTAGGCATAGCCCTATAAACTACTGCACCATTCAATGCTTCTCTAAGAGTGGATAGCTTTACACCAGCCATAACAGATAATACTATCTTATCGCGCCAAGCACTCCTCTCAACTTGTCTTAAAACCACTGGGAAATGATAGGGTTTAACAGATAATACTATGAAGTCGCTTTTCCTGACGGCTTCATTGTTGTCTCGTGTAGCTATAGCTCCAAGCTCTTTTGCCTGAACTAGAGTCTTCTCTCTCCTACCGGTAGCAATAATAGTTAAATCACTATAGCACTTCCTCACAGCTTTAATAATAGCTGAGCCTATCTTACCAGCACCTATAACAGCTAGACTATTAATCTCGTCAAGACTCTTGGACTTCAAGACCGCTTACACCATTAGGTTGTCTTAAATATATAGTCTAGAGCATGGATACTTGTTTATAAGATTAACTGTTAACCAAACCGTGGGATACATTGATCCCACAGTATATTTTAATAGTGGGTCCCACAGAAACTACTATGGGATAAACACTTGGCTGTTAGAGTAAGAGTTGATGAACGTGGAAGAATAGTTATCCCAAGAGAAATTAGAGAAGAGCTAGGTATACAACCGGGTAACGAGCTATTATTAGAAGTAGCTGGAGACAAGATCATCGTAAAGAAAAAATACGATCCATTTAAAAAGCTAGCACTCCTCTTAGGGAGAACAAGTTTTGATAGAAGTATACGTGTGAAAGCTGAAGAACAAGCACTAGAAGAAATAGACATAGATGTAGGGGAGGAGAAACGAAGCCCATAAGAGTGCTAGTTGAAACAGGGTTCCTCCTAGCCCTTAACCCTCTGGATAGAAACCATGAATGGGCTATGAGAGTCCTCGAAGAAGCTAGAAACAATAACATAGTACTACATGTTTCTCCAGCAGCCCTAATAGAACTAGCCCTCTACTTGAAGAGCCGTGGACTAAACTACAACGAGATAAGCGAGGTCTTTGAGGCATTAAATGACTCCATACTATACTATACAATACCATACTATCCCAAACTAACCCTCAAACACCTCCGATATGCCGCAGAACTCCAGTCAAAGTATAGTGAACTAACATTCTTTGATTCCATACACGCCTCAATAGCATTAACAGATAAACTAGTATACTACGACCTAGACACTACTGTTAAGAAAATAATAGAATACGAGAAGAAAAGATAACGTTGACTGAGAAACTCAGAGATTATTACAATAGTGTTCCACGATAATGAATTGTAGCTGGGCATCCAAGACACTTACTGCTAGTGTATCGGGGACACTTACTACAGTCTCTCCCACATGGAGCTTTCCCCATTTTCTTCTCATAGGTTATCTTTACTGGAAGAAACCTTGGCCTAACTATATCGGCTATAAGGTATACTTCACTCCTCCTAATACCCTGCATCCGCCTAACAGCACATACAGTTGAAATACACTCCAATACATAGTCGTTTTCAGCAACCATTAATGCTACAAGATTATATCCCCCAACCATTGACGCCAAGAAAACTATACGTGGACAATCCCTGAACTTCTCAACTATATCCATCATATGTTCCTCGTTATCGATCTCCATGAAAACTAGTACGAGCTTTAAACCCATTTTAACCGGGTTTACTCCCGCTTGAACCTTCATTAAACCCTGTTTTTCTAGCTGGGTTAAATGCTTCCTAACAGCTACATGTGTTATACCGAGTTCTTTTGCGAGATCTACGAGGCTTTTCCTCCCATCCTCGTATAGTATTGATAGTATCTTTTTCTTTGTATTACTTAGTTTTTCTACCCGCATTATCCTTCACGTCTTGTTTCTATGCTATTGTTTTACAGTTAAACTACTTATTAGTTTACGGAATGTTCCCTGAAACGCGGCGATCCACAGTAATAGTAGTAGGAAGTATATGGTTAAGCCGAAGTAATCTACTACGCCTATACCAGTTATACCGTATATGATGTGGGTGGATGCAACATAGGCTCCCAGGGGAAAGGTAAAAGCCCACCAGGACGTAGCGTAGGGTAGATCTCTCCTTAACACATAGTGTATTGTTACGAGTATAGCCATTAGCAGCCACCAAACACCACTACCCCAAAAGAATACTAGGAAGGCCTTCAAGGCGCTAATCATGGTCTCTCCCAGGAAACTAGTATGTATTATCAAGTTGTTTAATGCAACAGTACCAGCTCCTATGGGGCCAAGGTTTATCCACATCGTTGGGACGAGAGTGCTTGGAAGAGGCTTATGCAGTATGAACCTATAGACACATACCGCTAGTAAGGCTATGTAGATGAAGAACCCTGAGCCCCATGAAATAATGTTGAAGAACAAGCCAAGCTCATATAATATTCCGCTTGCATTCCCCACTATTAGGCCGCCGACAATAGGTATAACAATTAATCCCACTGGAGGAATGAATATAGATGGATTTATATGATCCAAGCGTACAGCCTCGCTCTTAAACAAGTTATATGGTACTACTACACCTAGCACAAAGGTTATGAGGGATCCGAGGAGCCATAAGAATAATCCAATGTAGCTGTTCTTTAACACTATTATGTAGTCAGCTGCTAGCACCATTAACCCTATGGGTAGTGTGGGATAGAAGTTAGCTTTCATTGGATTAGATAAGTCATCTATAAATGAGCGAGTATGAAATAAGAGTTTCCCAAACCACAGGATAGATACTATCAAAGCTATAATAGTATTAAGGAAAGTAAAGAAGTAAGCCAGAAAACCTAGAAACGGGATATAAGTTGAATAAATATAGCTGACAACAGCTACAATACCAGTACCCATAACACAAGCACCATAACCTGGAGAAAACCCTTTAACAACCCCACTCATCTCATTATCACCACACAGTAGGCTACAAAAAGAAACTAGAGTATAAAACAGTAAGGTTACAAAATGAAACAAATAATCCTTTACAAGCTACATTAATAGCTTATTGCATTAAAATATGAGAATTATTCATGCATACCCAGTATGAGTAGTTTTAAACGGGGTACAATCTCCTTTTTCAAAGTCTCAAAGTGTTTGTCTCGCGTTATTAGTGTGAGGTCTCTATTATAGGCTTGTGCAGCTATAACTAAGTCTATAGCTGGTAATGGGGACCCCTTCTTGCGTAGTATGGTTTGCCATTTAAATGCTAGGTGATAGTCCTTTTTCTCCGGGTATAGTATTTTTAATGCATACTTTAAGGCTGGAGGATACTCT
>JALVFK010000157.1 GCA_027030065.1 Desulfurococcales archaeon
AAAAGGTATATCTTAGACGTGGAAAGGAGGTAATGGGATTCATAGAAAGGTAGAGCACTGAGCAATAGCACTGACAAAATACTCTGAGAATATATCTATGATAACCGCTGACTGCTACAAGAAATATACCAAACAGTTCACGAGAATATTGTTATGTAAGCGCATTTCTCAGGCCTCTTCTCTCCCGTGAGAGAGGCATCTTTCCTGGGAATTGCATTGTAGATGTTTTGTTTTAGGCTCTATTTCTAGGTTCGAAATATGTTTTACCTTCAGTAGAATGATGGAACATCCTTGTACTTGTGTTTTAATTGAGACTATCTGCTCTATAGCAAGATGTGTCGTTAATCTGTGATTAGAATACAATGAATATGGTGATCATAGAACTATACTAGGATTACTTGTTGGCTGAGCAATAGAGGTTCTACTAGAATGGTGCGGGGGGTGGGATTTGAACCCACGCAGGCCTACGCCATCGGGTCCTCAGCCCGACCCCTTTGACCAGGCTCGGGCACCCCCGCGGTCTTTGGGTGTGTGGGTCGTGTTTTCTTAGGTTTGTACGGGGCTTTTAGTGTTTTCTTCTTGTGGTTTTTCTAGTTGGGTCGTGTTTATTCCTTGTTTTCTTAGTATTTCTAGGATTCTTTCGTGTATGTATTTGTTTATTATGTCTTGGTTTAGTAGTTTTAGGTATTCTTCTATGTCTATTAGCTGTATTGTTCCGTCTGGTTTCTTTATTATGTCTAATGCGAGGTCATGATATACTATTTTGTCGGGGCCTATTTCGGGTGGCGTGTTTATGTTTATGTATTCTCCTTTTAGTTCTCCGTTTCTATTGTAGTAGTGGTGAGTTATAGTCCATGATAGTGTATTTATTCTCATTATATCGTAGTCTCCTGGTTCTTTTTCTATTTTTAGGCCATCGTATATTCCGGGTGTCCTTATTATTCTCTTTAATTCTACTGTAATACTGTTTTCTTTGACTATTATTGACTCTGTTTTCCCGGGTGTTAGGCGTACTGGTGTTCCATCGGGTTTTATGTGTATTATCTCTATTCTTTTATTGTTCTTTAACTTTTCTGCAATGTATTGTAGCATTCCTTTTCCAGCGTTTTCTGGTGCTAGCCA
>JALVFK010000158.1 GCA_027030065.1 Desulfurococcales archaeon
CTCCAGCCTCTCCTCTGTGCGCCTCTGCGCCTCAGCCAGGGCTTCAAGTTTCTCCTCTGTGCTCCGCTGGGCCTCGGCGAGAGCCTCAAGACGCTCCTCGGTGCGTTTCTGCGCCTCGGCGAGCTGATCCACGCGCATGGCTAGGGCCTCGAGCCTCTCCTCAGTCCTCCTCTGGGCTTCGGCGAGGGCCTCCAGCCGTTCCTCGGTACGCTTCTGGGCCTCTGCAAGCCTATCCACTGTTTCCACCAGCTGTTCGACCCGCATAGCCAAGGCCTCGAGCCGCTCCTCCGTGCGCCTCTGGGCCTCGGCCAGCCGCTTCACCGCCTCCGTGAGCCGGTCGAACTCCTCCCTGGTGACGCGTATGTCGCGTACCTTGTCCTCAACGATTTTGACTATTAACTCGTAAAGCTCCGGCGTGAGAGAGGCCTGCCCCATCACTACCCAATACTAAATACCCGTTAGGCATAAAAGGGTTCTCAGCCCAAGGCCGCGCCGCACAGCTCCAGGCTATACCACCACCGGCAGATCCGGATCGTAGAGCACCACGCGCCTCCCCCTCGGGTCATAGTACATGCCCACCGCGTGCACCTCCACGCCGGCCGCCACGGCCCTCCCTATAAGCTCCGCGACCACCGGGTCGCCCTCCCTACACGGCGTGAAACCCTCAACCCCCGGCAGCGCCGCCACAAACACGAGCGCCGCGCGCCCCCTGTTCCGGATAATCTCCTCCACGTGCCTCCTACCCCTCAGCGTCGGGCAGTCCGGGTAGGCCGCGTACACACCCCGCCGAAGCACCGCGCTCTTCACCTCCACGTACAGCCTCCGCCCCGGACACTCCAGGAGGTAGTCGAGCACGCTCCCCCCGAGCCTCGGGTTCCTAGCGGCCACGCGGCAGCCGCGGGCCCAGGGGAGCGCGTCGAGCGCCCACGCCGCCTCCAGGCTCTTCATCTGGAGCTGGGTGTCTATGAGCGCGGCCGCGCCGCCGTCCGAGACGGCTATGAGCCTCAGCCTCGTCCTCAGCCCCGGCCTCTGGGGTATGCAGTAGGCCTCGGCGCCGCGCCTGAGGTGGTCGTGGAGCCTGCCCGTGTTTGTTATGTAGGCCCGCTCCCTCCGCCCC
>JALVFK010000159.1 GCA_027030065.1 Desulfurococcales archaeon
GGCCCCGGGGAACCCGGGCGGCTCCGCGAGCGGAAATCCGTTATAATACGGTGTAAAGCCGTATATTGAGCGTTTTCGGCTCAAAAAATGCTTTTTACATGGCACGTGTAATACTACGTGGCGGCCAACTTGGATCTGAAACAGCTATTCTACAGGGCCATGGAAGTGGGCTACCGCGAAGGGTGGCACCGCAAAGTCGCAAAGTACGCCGAAGCGCCGGGCTCCGCGCGGTGGCAGCCCCTCCTCTACCACGCCATAAACGCCGCCCTAATAGCCTGGGAGACGGCGCCCCTCTTCAACGCCCAAGACCACAGGCCGGCCCTCTTCGCCGGCGCCTTCCTCCACGACTACACCAAGCACAGGAGGGAGTTCCAGGAGCTCCCCTCCGGCCGGGGCTCAATGCCCCCCAAGACCCCCAGCGAGGAGGAGAGGCGCCACATGGAGGAGATAATCAGGGCCCTGGGCCTCGAGGGCGAGGAGGCCAGGCTGGCGCTCAGGATAGCGCTCCTCAACGAGGCCCCCGGCGCACCCCAGGACCCCGTCAAGCAGCTCAGGGAGGGCCCCCTGCCCAAGAACCTCCTCGACGCCGCCGTCCTCGCCGACGTTCTCACGAGCCTCAAGGGCTACTGGGACCTCTCCGGGCGGCCCGCCGAGATTCTGCGCCGCTATGGCTACCACCTGGCCTACCACAGGGTGTCCCAGATACGCGGCGTAGTGACGCAGCTAGTCCACAGGGCCGTGGCCTCCCTCATGGAGGGGAAGGGCTACAGGCCGATCCTCTACCTCGCGGACGGCGTCGTCTACGTGGGCAGGGGCGAGGCCTCCATAAGCAGGGAGGAGCTTAGGAGGGCGATCGTGGACTCCATAAAGAGCTTCCTCGACCGCATACCGCCTCGGAGGCTGGGCGAGGCCTCCTTCGGCAACATCGTGCAGACCGTCATAAGGGCCCCCGAGTTCCTCAGGGCCTCCGGGAAGGCGGTGGAGGGCCTCTGGCTCCACGTTTCCAGCCAGAACTTCGTGAGGAAGCCGAAGATGAGCGACAGGCTCAGAGCGGTCCTCGAGGAGCGTGGCGTCACGGGCGTCGAGGCCGAAGACCTGGGCGCGAAGATAGTGTC
>JALVFK010000160.1 GCA_027030065.1 Desulfurococcales archaeon
GGTTAAAGGGTGGGGGCACTATAACCTTCAACCCGGCGTCACGGAAGACTTGAGCTGTAACCGGGTTACGGGTTATGATAGCTTCTACGGGAGGTACTAGCTTTATAACGTAGAGAGCATTTCCAACGTATATGCTCATTGTGGGTATGGTAGCTGTAATAATTCTAGATAGGTCTACTCCCTCGCTTCTCAAAGCCTCACGTATCATCCAGATGCGTTCTCCAGCGGTAAAGGGGTTTTGTAGAGTGTGGCTTTCATCGGCCATGCCTACTAGGACTACTACTTCGTCGAAGATTGTTAGAGCCCATTTAACTACCATGAGGTGGCCGTAGTGGAATGGCTGGAATCTACCGAATACTAGTACTCTTCGTTTAAGCACTTTTTCATCCAAGACTCTTCCCATAACACTATTTTCTACGGGGAATTGTTATTTCCTACTCCTACACATATCTTTATCGGTGGTAGAACATTGGCTCAGAGCAACGAGAAAGTGTTTGCGAAAACTCTTGAGCATCTTAGAGAGCATGGAGTCTTCCTCCAGAAAATAGGGGAAATGGAGACAACGTGTCCAGCATGCGGTTCTAAGGGACTGGTCATTGAGGACTACTTATACGATATGCCCGAGGTAGGAAAGGTTATTCTTAGTACTGGGAAGTGCCGGGTATGCGGCTACCGTTATACTGATGTACGTATAGCTGAGGCTAAAGAGCCTAGGAGAATAATATTTAGAGTTGAAGAACCAGAAGACCTTAACTCCCTCGTAATAAGAGCTTCAACAGCTACAATAAGGATACCAGAAATAGGAGCAGAGATGAAGCCTGGACCAGCTGCTCAGGGATTTATTACAACGGTTGAGGGAGTACTCCACATGTTTAAGGATGTCTTAGAATTCCTATGCCAGGAGAAAAAGGATAAAGTCTGTATAGCGAAGCTCGAGTGGTTTAAGAGAGCCATAGATGGTGGCGAAAAATTCACATTGATTATAGAGGATCCAGAGGGTGTGAGCATGGTTAAGGGTAAGAAACGGAAACCAGTTATCGAGTCTCTCTGAGGAGTATTTAAAAAATCATAATAGGTCTCCCAGACTTTAGAGTTAATGTTACTCTACTTTTACTTTGATTCCTTCTTCTTTCTTCTCCTTCTTTACTTCCTTCTTCTGTATCCTTACCTCAAGTATACCGTTCTTGTATGTTGCCTTAGCTGTTTCGGGTTTTACTTCTACTGGTAGTTCTACTTCCTTGTAGTACTTTCTATTCGTATCACTTGCCTTTATTATTAGCTTATTCTCAGTTGCTCTTACATCTATCTTATCTTTCTCAACGCCTGGAATCTCTGCTATTACCACCACATGATCGTCTTCCTCAAACACGTCTACTGGTGGTTCGTGTTCCTCGCTTATTATTGGTCTACCACGTGTCTTTCTTATATTGCCGAACTCCTCTATTATCGGTCTACCATCAGGTCCTATTGTTATCCTGAACCCGTAGACTATTGGCTGGCCAGGCTTCTCTGGTACCATTGATGTTCTTGTTAGCATATCTTCGAATTCTCTTAGGAAGGCTCTCTCGATTTCTTCTATTTCCTTGAAGAAGTCCTCGAATATGTCGAATATGTCTCTTCTTCTCCTCCACCAGGCCATGGTGTACACCAGAATATATAGTGTACTTGGAGTTTAAGACTGTATCCATAATAATCATTTACTGTAATCAAATATTAGTCTCAGTGTATCTCTTATAGTATTTCGCACTATTGTAG
Source organism: Desulfurococcales archaeon (assembly GCA_027030065.1). Lineage (GTDB taxonomy): Archaea > Thermoproteota > Thermoprotei_A > Sulfolobales > WANQ01 > JALWGO01. The sequence goes on from JALVFK010000160.1 coordinate 1,756, forward strand.
GATGTATTGGTGGTAGATGATACATGCTTAGACTCCTAAATACTATCTCCTCTACTTTTCTATAGAGTTCTTCTACGTTATCTATCTTCAACTCTAGGGGTGGGCAATTCTTTAACAAGACTTCTAGGGGTTTTTGTTCTAGGAATCCTTTTGGCTTGAAAGCGCTATTTCTTATTGACGCTACTATTGAGGATAATAGGCTTGTAGTATAACTTGTATTCAATAATAGTGTTATTGCTTCAGCTATAGCATCTATTAGTCCAAGGGGCTTGCTGAAAAGTTTTACTAGTGTGCTAGGGTTTCTCCAGGGTTCGTCTAATTCTATTTCTTCTCCGAGAATCTCTGATAGCGCGGTAGCCTCGCAGGTACAGTATGTTTTCTCTAGGATTGAGGATACTAGTAGTACTTCGTGGGGGAGAGAGCATGGATGCTCTATTATGCTTGGAAATGGGATTGTTGATAATAGCCGTGGAATATAGTTGAACCTTACATCCCTTAAGGGTACTGATATAATCCTCATCCTCTCTCGATACTCGCTAACACCGAGTAAGCCTATGTTTCCAGCAAGTCTATTACATGCTAGGTATTTGCTCCAGTTTACGCTAAGCCATCCGCCTACGGCTACGAGTATACTAGTATTAGATGATACAGGTGTTCCAGCCTTAACAATACTGGCTTGTAGCCTACGGGCTAGGAAGCCTGCTATATTGCTTGAAGAACCTATATCGTCTACTATTACCGCTATGTCTCCGCCTTCCTCTATTAGCCAGTGGGAGAGCATCTCTTTATCCGAATCGTAGACGACTGTACGGGGGATAATGTACGGCAATGTAGGCCATCCTTTAATACATCTTTGTTTTTAGGGGAAGAGTTATAGACTTCCCCACACCAATATTTGCCTCAGAGAATAATTAAGTATTGACGTATTGGAGGCGTAGTATATGAGGAAGACTACTTGGAAAATCCTCGTCTACGGGATCCTCGCTATAATAGTTATTGTTGGAGCATTGAACATGTTGGCACCAGTATTGAGGAGCGGTCAGATATTATTGATGGGTAATGATCCCTGGATAGAGTACTGGCTTACAAAGTATTTAGTTGAACACGGAATAGGTTCCTGGTGGAGTCTAACACAAGCGAACCCGGATACACATATCTTCTGGTATCCTTATGGCAGAGACTTTACGAAAACAGAGCACCCAGGCATACCGATGTTTGCCGCTTTAACCTATCCTATTGGGAAAGCATTAGGCCTCGATGTTATGCAGTGGACAGCCGTTACACCAATATTCTTCGGTGTAATAGCTATTATAGGAGCATTCTTCCTGGGTAGGGAGCTATTTAATGGAAAGGAGTGGAAGAGTGATATAATAGGACTAATCTTCGCGGCCTTCATGGCAACACTTGTCTCGGGTACAGCTAGGAGCTTTGCTGGATTCGTTGAGAAACAAGGATATGGTGTTGCATTAATGTTGTTTGGAGTATACTTTTACCTAAGGGCTCTTAGAAAGAAGAGCTGGGTAGACGGCCTAATAGCTGGCATACTAGTCGGATTAACTTTCTGGTTCTGGGGAGGCTACATATTCGTTTACACATTACTTGGCTTACATTTAGTCCTATTACCCTTCGTGAAAAAGATAGATAACAAGGATCTCATAACACTAACAGCTCTAGTAGCCGCTGCCTATGGTGTCGGATTAGCCTATGGTGTGCCAGCAGCATTTCTTAAGAGTAAGATAGTATTGACTCTAGCACTAGGCCTAGTGCTCGTATATGTTTCAACGATACTTGGTAGCAAGAAATACTATTTGTACACGCTGCTAGCAATTGGTGCTATAGGAATCGCCGCGTTAGCGTTAGGGTTCATTGAGATTCCAGGTAGAATACTCTATGCTCTAGGCATACAAGTAGATGTAGGACCCGTTGTAGCTACTGTAGCAGAACACGCAGGTAGAACTCTAACGGAGATGGCCCTTGAAAGCAGTATAGCCTTTGTTCTAGCTGTCTTTGGAGTCATATATGTGTTGTATAAGCTTATAACTAAGCCCAATGAGAAATGGTTATTCATATTCATTACTGGTGTAGCAATGCTATATCTATACTATAACATGGCCTATCTATCGGAGATAAGCCTAGCATTCTTTGCCCCACTAGCACTAGCATTAATAGACTGGTCTCTCGATGTACTGAGCCCGTCATCTAGGACTGCGCTGTCTAAGAGGACTAATATTGAGAAGCTTGGAGCAGTATTCATTCTAGTATCGGTATTGGTTCTCATACCGCATTCAGCTATACTGACCTTTGCTAGTAGGTATCAGTCAGATATGAGCTTAAACGTCTATGGTAGGGCTTGGTGGAATATGCTGGACTATATAAAAGACTATACACCCAACGACTCCGTTATTGTTGCCTGGTGGGACTATGGTTACTGGATAAGTGTTTATACTGGTAGAGCAAGCCTAGCTGATGGTGCAACATGGAATAGTACTCAGATCTGGTTATTAGCAAATGTATTGATGAGTAATGAGACCAAAGCTGTAGAGTATATGGAGAAGTACTTCCACCTTAAACCCAATAAGACCTTTGTACTGGCATACTTCTACGCCCAAGACATGGGTAATGATACATGGATGATATTGCCAAACCAGGGAGACATGGGCAAGAGTATAGCAATGCTATTCATTAAGCACGGCCCCAATGGGCCTAAGCCAGCAAACCTCTACGAGTATAGGTTACAGTTCTTCCAAAACATATTGCCACAATACTGGTATGTGCACCCTCAATACGGTGCTCTCACACCGAAATTCGACTTACCCAGCGATCAGCTACCACTCCTATACAAGCTAGCAGTAGACAGTATCTACGAGCTGGGCAAGAAGGCTGCAATGATAGATCCTACAACGGGACAATTAAAAATAGTGCAGAGACCAGTTTTGAGATACTTTACACCAGAATATGTAACCTACGATGTGGCCGGATATAGCAGTAACAATATGAGACCAGTATATGTTATAGTATTTCTATACAAATTCATCGGCAGTCCTAAGTAAACCTAGTTATAGTGTTTTCTCGAAAACTCTTTTGTTTTACAATATTTTTAACCATTCATAGCCTAATTCTACTGTAGCTTTAACATAGGTGACCTCTAGTTGACGGGTAAACTAGGATACGATTTCATGGAGAAATACGTTTTCAATAGGATAGGGTATAAGCGGAGAGAAGTATTACAGGGACCAGGTATAGGGGCTGATGCCGCTATAATAGATATGGGTGATAGAGTACTAGTAGTACATAGCGATCCCATTACTGAGGCTGTTGAGAGACTCGGATGGCTTGCCGTAAACATTGCCTGCAATGATATCGCTGTTCGAGGTGCTAAACCTCTATGGGTTTCCACAACTATTCTCCTACCAGAGGGTTTTGACGAAGAACTCTTGGATACTATTACACGCGATATGGATAGTGCTGCTAGAGAACTAGGCGTTATGATTGTTGGCGGACATACTGAGGAGACTCCGAGACTTGATAGACCGATAGTTAATGTTACCGCTATGGGTCTCGCATCTAAGAAGACTCTCGTACTCACTAGTGGTGCGAGGGTAGGAGACCTTGTGGTTATGACTAAGACCGCCGGATTAGAGGGAACGGGTATTATTGCAAGAGACTTTGAGGGAAGGCTCGTTGAGAAAGGCGTAGATAAGGAGATCGTAGCCCGTGCAAAAGAGTTTACATGGAAGGTTAGCGTTGTACGTGAAGCATTATTGTTCGCATGGCTTGGTGCAACAAGTATGCATGATCCTACAGAGGGTGGGCTAATAGGCGGGCTTGTTGAAATGAGTATTGCTAGTGGGAAGAGGTTTATAGTCTATGAGGAAAAAATACCAGTTGCTGAGGAGACAAGGATTATCACTAACGCCCTGGACATAGACCCCTTAAAACTGATTAGTAGTGGTGTTCTTCTCGCAACTATTCCACGCGAAAAAGCCGACCACATCTTAGAATATGCAGGTAAAGTGGGGGTTAACGCTAGCATTATCGGTGAGATTGTAGAGGGGTTTGGTGTAGAGCTTGTTAGAAAAGATGGTAGACGCGAATACTATGATGACTTTGTTGTCGATGAGATAACTAGGTTGTGGCAGCTTTAGATGAAAGCTTTGTCTTGAAGCGTTTAGCTATTATTTCATCTATGTTACGTGTTTTCCACTTAACGTATAGTAGGAAGGTCTTTAGTAGAGCTCTTGCGATAAGGTATTGCGGCCCCTTCATGTAGAACTCGTTCATTATGTTGTAAGCCCATCTAAGTGAGTGTTCTAGAGTCTTCCTCATAACCATTATATGTGCTTCTGTTACATGTATGTCTTTAAACCAGTCCTTATTCTTCAAGAACCCCATTGGGACGAAGAACATTGGTACTATTAGGCTACGATAATCCTTTAGCCTATCCAGTAATTCAAGTGTAGCTATTACGTCTTCCTCTTTTTCTTCGGGTAAACCTAGTATTAGTGTTGCTGCTGGTACTATACGGTTTTCATGCATTATCTTAAATGCTTCCTCTACTATCTCTGGCCACTTCTCGGCGGGGAAAGGTGCCGCTTTAGCTGGCATTATTATCTTGGCTAGCCTAACCGAGCCTGTCTCTATTCCTACTTCTACTCCCAGATAGTCTTGCTCCGCCTTACTGTATATGTAGTCTGTTAGCCTCGAGACAAGCTTATGTTTTTGTTCAGCATAGACTATTGCCGCTAGACTTGCATGACTCCAAGCAAGTCCTCTATAATGTCTCAGTGCTATTTCGTGAAGCTTCATTAGGGGTTCCGGTCTAGGCTTTACGCCATCCGCACCATAGAGTAGGACGTCTTCTGAGTGTAGTATACCAGCCTTTATCCCATGGGCTACGTTAACCTTTATCTCACTCTCAATTATATCATAGGGTATGAAGCGTAGGGGTCTCAACGTTACACTACAGAACTTACAACCACGTGGACAGCCACGCATTATTTCTACTAGCCCATTAACACTAGCACCCTTGATAACCGATATCTCTCCTATACTCGGACTCTCCCGCGGACCAGCATAGACGTATCGTGGTAATGGTTCATCATTTAAAGCTCTCTCAACTAGTTCGACAACCACTCTTTCGCCTTCACCATCAACAACTGTATCAACACCCCACTTAGCCCAGTAATCCTCATTCCAGAGCCACTGCCATGCAGCGGGGCCCCCAGCAATTATCTTTACGCCCCTTGCCTTAGCCTCTCTTATCTCGGGTCTCTCCATAAACGATATGAAGGACTTACGGTTAACAGGCTCCTTCTTTGTAACAAGCCACCACTCAGAACTCGGGGGCCCCAAGGCAAAGTAGTCGTGGTGGCTTAGCATTAGTACTTTAGCGTGCTTTAAGTGTAAGTGGAGGTAGTCTGGATCTATTATCGCCGCCTTGAACCCCTCGTCTATTAGTTTTGCTTCAATCTTTCTCATACCGTAGGGTGCTTCAACTGGTCTGCCAATCTTATCGGTTTTTACTTTAGGACACGCGATCCACTTCCATATTCTTTCGGGTAATCCTATTGCTGGTCCAGTTGCCATAAACCCTATGAATTCTTTACCGTGGTGATTGCTCATCATGCATCGATCTACTGTCAACACTATATCGTAGTGTTCCATCATCCCACCCTTGATAGATGTTATCAATTCTTGTACTACTTCTTATCATACAAGAATTATCATACAAATATTTACGGCTTACGCTAAACACATTGCATGTATGTTTATATATGGTTAAATAGTGAGAGAACCCACGGTTTTCTCAACAATTAAGTAGAGCCGTGAGATATTCTCTTCAAGCATCTTCTCATGGAAGCCTATACGATGCTCCGGATAAACTGTATCCGATACTAGCTGTATGCTTGAGAACCCGATACCATAGTATTTTGCCACCGCTAATAGGCTGCAAACCTCCATTTCAACTCCAAGAACACTCCATTTCTCATGATACTCTCTAAGCTTCCACCGATGCTCACGGAAGGGTGCTGGAAGACTCCATATCCTACCCCGATGATAGCGTAGCCCCATATCCTCCAGTATTCTTGAAAGCATGTCAACGTGTATTTTATTTACATCTAAGCCTATACCATGTGGAATATAGTGTTGAGTTAACCCGTCCTCACATACTCCTCCCGTAACTATTATGAAGTCTCCTATATCTACATTAGAGCCTACTCCACCACAATACCCTATATACAATATATGACGAGTTTTCCCAAGAGCGAGTACTTCTTCTACAACACCAGCTTCTCCAGGACCAACACCAATATACATTAATGAAATCTTTTTACCCGATACAAAACCATTATGAAGCCCCCATCTAGAGTTGCATTCATAGAGCCACTTATTATTACACCTTAATTCTAGCTTCTCTACTAGGTGACTCCATATACGGTTAATACTGGTTACAATTAATACTTCGCCTACATCAAGAGAGCTTGGATCCAGGTTCTTCGACTTACAAACATATTTTATCCAGTCCATTGGACCAAATACTGGGCCACACTCATCTCTCTCATCCAAGGATTATAGCCACCTCATTAACCCGAAAAATAGAATTATTGTTGGGTGACGTGCAACCGTACGGGGTTTCATTGCACCCCGTTACGCGGGTTAAGCTCGCCCCGCCTCTGACCCCGAGATTACTGTTACTCCTTGTATCTCTTAGAAATATTTTCCGGAGCTACAGTGATCTACCTTGTAATATACAATAGCTTCTCCGCTTCAGTGTGTATTATCTTGTTTTTTCTTTCAATTAATCCATAGTATTCTTCTGGTACTATTGCTATGTCTACTTGGTTGTCGTTAAATAATAGAGCTGCTTGTGACGGTGTTTTCGACTTAACCCTTATTATCCTATGCTCCCTGTATTCTTTTATTATAGTGTTTTGTAGTTTTGAGAGGCTCGTGGCTTGAGAGTACCATGCCACTCTTATTGTTTTCTTTAAGTTTTCTCCAGCTACTATTAGGATTTTCCTATTCTTCTCTTCTATTATCTTCGGGTTTCCGCCTATTTCTCCCACTATGTCATGTGATACTACTATACTTGACGCATAGTTGTTTTCAAACAGTATTTTAGCGGTAAGCGATCCCAGAGGTAGGGGGCGCTTGTTTTCTTCTCTAGCTTTTTCTACTAGTAGGCTTGATTCTTCTCCTACGATTACGTCTTTTTTAACTAGTTTTAATGGGATGATTTTTCTCCTTGTTCCCGGCTTTATTGGGGCGTATTCTTCTTCGCTTATAACTAGTATTCCATCAGCCTCTAATACTCTCTTAATCATGTAGGACTCGTATTCATAGGGTACTGCTATCCATTCATTCAATATAGTGTTCCAGTATAAGAGTACGGGCTGATAGGTTCTCCTACCACGTGCTCCCTGAGCTGGTAGGGCTAGTATTGCTTCTAGTTCAGCTACTCCACTAGTCTCCGAACCCTCCATTTGGTATAGGTATGGTTTAACTAATACTTCGTATACGTTGCGAGCCGATCCAGGATTGCCGGGTAACCCGAATACTGGTTTATCTTTTACACGAGCTATGATTGTAGGCTTACCGGGCTTTAGTTTAAGCCCATGTACTATTAGCTCGCCTATCTTCCCGAGCACACGGTAGACTATATCTCCTACACCAGCTGATGTGCCACCAGATAATAATATTACATCGTATTTCTCTACTGCTTCCTCAACTATCCTCCTAAGCTCTTCCTCGCGGTCTCCTACAATGCCTAATCTATCTGCTTTGAAGCCATCTCTCTCGAGCATTGCCTTCAAGCTAAAACTATTTGAATCATAGACTTTTCCTGGCTCGAGGATGCTACCGGGTTCTATGAGTTCATCACCAGTAGATATTATCGATATCCTCGGCTTAGAGAATACTTTGACCCTACGGATCCCCACATTAGCTAGTACAGCTATATGGTAGGCTGAAAGCCTCTCACCCCTCCTAAACAATAATTCTCCGCGGACAACATCGCTTCCAGGCCAAGCAATATTCTCGCCTAAGGCAACGCTACGGTAGACTACTACTTTCTCTTCTCTCCTAGCAGTATATTCTACGGGTACAACAGCGTCAGCTCCATCCGGTATAGGTGATCCCGTATCAACGTATACGGCTTCGCCTTCCCCCACAGATATTTTACCGGGGGGTTCACCTATACGTAGCTCCCCCTTAAACAATAGCTCTACTGGTCTATCCTCCCATGCATTACGGACATCATCAACTCTAACAGCATATCCGTCAACAATACTTCTAGGATAAGGAGGATAACTGATAGGAGAATATATGTCTTCGGCTAAAACACGGTTAAAAGCATTCTCAATAAAAACCTCTTCTACGCCAAGAGGCTTTGGCGGAATACGCTCCCATATAAGCTTCCATGCTTCTTCAAGACTTGTAAGCCTTATAAACAATTGCTGACGCTTCAAGACTCATATAACCTCTAGTTCAACGATATGTTAAGCTACTAGGATTATTTATGTTACCTCTCTCCAGGGAGGTAATCCTAAATCCTCCTATAACAGTATTTTAGAATATAGGGTTTGGGGAAACATATCTGGATTAAAGGGTATCTTAGAGGGCTTGAGGAGGCTTGAGTGTTCCATCATGGTATTGGAGGCTTGCTCGGCCTGACGCCCTGACTGTGTGGGAGAACCCGGAGGTTAGGAGGAGGCTTTCATGGTATTATGATGTTATGGTTGATGTTAAGCCTGCTAAGTTTATGATAGCTAAGCGTATAGAGTCGCCAGAGGATCCGGATAGGCTTGACTTGGAGGGTTTGTGGAGTCTTCACCGCGAGCTTTCTAGAGAGTTTTGGAGTGTTTTTGAACGGATTAAGAGTGGAGAGTTGAGATTTAATGAACTGCCAGTGGTAGATGGTAAGAACTTG
>JALVFK010000161.1 GCA_027030065.1 Desulfurococcales archaeon
GTCTATTAGTACTCTTCCCTCGTCTGGGAATTCTAGGCCAGCTATTATTCTGAGAGTAGTTGTCTTACCGCATCCACTTGGCCCTAATAATACCATGAACTCTCCATCACGTACATCAAGACTAACATGATCTACGGCTACTACTTTTCCGAATCTTTTTACAATGTTTTCTAATACTACTCGTGCCATGGGTTATCACCCTTTAAGAGTCCATCCAACCATTCCTCTAACATAGTATTTCTGGAGGAGAGCGTAGAGTAGGAGGGGGACGGACATAGCCATTATTGAACCAGCTGATAGGAGGCCCCAGTCTATATGGTATTGTCCCTTCATGCTTGCTACTTGGAGGGTTACGACGTAGTTGTCTGGGTTTACTAGGAACATTAGTGCGTAGAAGAAGTCGCTCCAAACCCATGTGAACTGTATTGCTGCTACACTAGCGATAGCTGGCATACTCATAGGTAATACTATTTTGAAGAATATCTGAGCATCTCCAGCACCATCTACTCTCGCAGCCTCTTCTATTTCTCTTGGTAGGGCGTCGAAGAAGTTCTTTAGGAAGAAGGTCATCCATGCTAGCCCCCAAGCTGTGTGGACTAGTATTAGGCCCTGTAGTTTATCGTAGAGTCCCATAGAGTTTAACATGAAGAATAATGGTATAACGGACATTTGTTGTGGCATTGCCATTATTACTAGGAGTACTATGAATAATAGTGTCTTTAAGGGGAAGCTGAACCTTGAGAACACGTATGCCGCTAGTGCAGCAATGAATAGTGGGGCTATTGTGGCTGGTATGGTTACTATGAAGGAGTTCCTATAGCCTATTGCAACCGAGTACATTGGGTTAGACCAGGCGTCTATGAAGTTCTTTAACGTATAGTTTCCTATGAAGCTCCACCATCCATGGACTACTACTTCACTGAAAGGCTTGACCGAGGTCATGGCGACGCCTATGAATGGTAGAGTCCATATTATCGCTATACTCCATACTACTATGTTTATTATAATGTATTTTAATAGAAGTTTACCTCTCCTTCGGGCCACCTTTCAACACCTGCTTTATAAACCATACTCCGGGGATGAGTGTTATCAATGCGAGGATTACGGCT
>JALVFK010000162.1 GCA_027030065.1 Desulfurococcales archaeon
ATCATCTTATGAGGCTAAGGCATACTTGGTTCTCGTTAAAAATGGTGTTATGACGAGTACTGAGATAGCAAAGGAGGCTAGGATACCTCAGCCTAGAGTATATGATGTGTTGAAGGGGTTTGAGGAGAAGGGGCTGGTAATGGTTTCTGAGGGTAGGCCGAGGCTCTATAGGGCTGAGGATCCACGAGTAGCCTTGAAGAGGCTTATAGAGAGTGTTGAGCGGGGGCTTAGAGAAGAATACAATCAAACGATAACATTGATAGAAAACATGTTAGGCCATGAGAAGAGGGCTCCAAGTGAAGAAATATGGAAGATAGAGTCGTTGCAGAAGATTAAGGCTAAGCTAGTAGACCTAATAGAGCTAGCTGAATACGAGCTACTTATATCAGCCTATGAGCACGTATTAGAGGATATTAGGAATCGGTTAAAGAAGCTTGGACGTAGAGGAGTATCGGTATGCCTAGTAGCCTTCGATGAAATAGAGCCCCAAAAATACGTTGATGAGCACCGCTTCAAGAAGACGCGGGGAATAGTAATAGTAATACCAGATCGTAAGAGTGCTTTATTCGTAACAAACTGGTATGATCCAGAAAAAGACTCTCCCAGTAGGATTCTATACCGAGAACAAGCATCTCCTACGCTTCTTTACAGAATACTTCCTCCACAACCTAAGAGATCTCTCAAGACCAGTCTATACTGCTTTTGGTGAAAAGGTGTTTATGAGAAAATTCGTGAATATTACACGTGCAATAGATATGATAAGGATACTACAGCAACTGAATAGAAAGATAGCAATAAGAGTTATTGGAAGAGACACTAGGACTGGAAAACAAGTAGTTGTTGAAGGAGAACCCGTTGACACCATATACGATGTCTACAACGGGATAGCGAGAATAACTATTACAACAAAGAATGGAGAAAGACTCACTATTGGAGGATGGGGCGCGACACTAGAAGACATAGAAACCGATGTAATAGAAGTAATATCCTAGTCTTTCAAAGACCCTATGAAAACTATCTTAGACTGCTTCCTAATCTCCTCAAATCCCTTAGGACCTACGACATGGATCTCTACTGGATAATCCCATGGGAGACCATAAGCGTCTACT
>JALVFK010000163.1 GCA_027030065.1 Desulfurococcales archaeon
CTATAAGGGCTGAGGTGCGCCGCATAGTCGAGGCGGACGCGCCCTTCATGGAGGTCTACGCCCAGTGTAGCATCGAAGAATGCATTAGGCGTGACCCTAAGGGGCTCTACGCGCGCGCCCTCAGGGGGGAGATCGAGCACTTCACGGGGATAAGCGACCCATATGAGCCGCCGGAAAAGCCCGACATTACGCTCGACACCGAGCATGACCCCTTAGAGGTAAATGTGGAGAAACTGTTCACTATCATCCTTGGAAAACTAAAAGGGGCTAAAGGACGAGAATAAAACATAAGAAAAATATTTCCGTTCACTCTTATAGCTTTCGTGAACTCCATTACGATCATACTCATCATTGCAGTGGTTGTCACTGTAGCGTTGAGCTATGCCCTGTGGATTGAGAGCGTAGCCTCCGCCGAACTCTACAAGGCAAGTGGAAGCGTATGCCCGCCCCGCATCTCTACGAGGGCCACGCCTATAGGAGACAAGTTCAGAGTCGACATTACAGTGAAAAATACTTGCGACAGGCCGCTCACAATAAACTACGTGCTTGTTAATGGCAGGAACGCTGAGGGCGTGGAGGAGCCCATAGTATTCGGTCCGGGCGAGGTGAAGACGATAAGTATAGTGCTTCCCCGTTCGCCCGGCCGTGTGTTTAAGATTACGCTTCACACGGCAAATGACTATAACTATGTATTATTAATTAGGTCGCCGTAAATAGTCATTAGGCGGCATTAGCGCTTATAGAATAGAATTTAATAAGGAAAGCATAAAATATAAAATCGTTTTAACATTAGTTGTACAAGAACCGAATAAAAAATTGATTATTGACGTAACACTAGACATTATTAACTTAGCCCGATTTTTTTAAATAATGAAATATATATTTCCCCGATTTCCAGGGAACAATTTTAAATACTCTCTCAGTAGAGAAATATTGGCGAAGAATATGCGCAGGAGAGGCATAAGCCCCGTGATCGCCACCGTCATCATAGTCGCGGTGGCAATAGCGATAGCGATTGCAGTAGCGTTCTGGATGACCGGCATAGTAGGACTCTTCACAAACTTCGAGCAGGTACAGATCCAGAGCGCCTACGCGGTAACCAG
>JALVFK010000164.1 GCA_027030065.1 Desulfurococcales archaeon
TGCTCTGATATAGACGTTGATGTCCACGAAGTAATCACGAAGAAAGTGAATCCTATAATGGCTACGCTACACTACCAGTACTGCGAGTCAGTAGAGCAGCCTAGGCGAGTAACGATCTATTACAATGAGGAGGATGGCGCAAGGGTTGAAGTCTTGCACACAGACATGGATATGTCAATTAATACTGCATTAGTCTGTAGTTTATTCAATCTTAGAGATTTCTTATTCACACATAAAATAAACTTCGATAAGTTTAGAGAAGAAGTTGGAAGACTAACCGGTATAGCCTTCGCCTCCGCCCCGGAGCTTTATCCACACTTCCAAGAAATATTATCATCCCTAGGGTGCAGACTGGAGCTGAAGCCCACAATACTACGGCAAAGAGGAAAGCATGTAAGCGAGAAGTACCAGGCGTACGCCAAGCTTATGAGCACTGTCGACTATAAGAATATAGCTACTTTGAGGATTATATTGAGAGACCAAGACAAACCCCTTCCAAACAAAGTGGTCCATGTTCGCATTGAGACCGTTGTGAATTCTGAGCCTTTAACGCTGGATCTTGATGTGAAAACGAATAAGAACGGTGAAGTTGTTTTACCTGTCGCCAAGTACTCGAAAGTGAAGATAACTTCACCGTATTCAATTAATAGTATTGACGCATATTCATTGCCTAGGATGACCGAGATAAGTGTTAAGCAGCCTAGTGCGAAGGAGGTTGAATTAATCGTAGAAAAGAACAATATTAAAGCTATCATCTACGTAGAGAAGAGAGACTACCTGAAATACCTAATACTGGGATCTCTTGGAGCCGCCGCACTACTAATAATACTATCGCTACTCTGAGCCTCAATAAAAAATTCCCCTAATTATTATATTGCAGACCTACTAGACCTAAATAGATGCCTAAATTATAGTAATGGAGTAAATAGCTTGCAAGGACTATTTATTAATCCCCCATAAAGGATCAGGTTATTACAAGGAGTAGCCTCGCGATGATCACTGTCCTGGGACTGGCTGACGGAGGAATACCTGTCTGGAGGATAGTGCCGGGCCCCTATATGGCCAATGCTTGGACTACAAGGAAGCTTCCCCCCTCTAGTAG
>JALVFK010000165.1 GCA_027030065.1 Desulfurococcales archaeon
AGGTACACGCTAACCCACCCATTCTACGCCCGCCGCCTCGCAGCCCACGGCGTCGACGCTGTTACGCCCAGCCGCGAAGACGCCGAGCTCGTGGACAGGGTGATATTCGAGGAGCTGGCCCGCGGCAAGGTAAACCCGGGCTCCAGGGAGAAAATAGTAGAGGTCATCGAGAGGCTCAGGGAGAGGGGCGCGGAGGCCGTAGCCCTCGCCTGCACGGAGCTCCCCCTCCTCTTCGGCGGCGTGGAGCGCGTGGCGGGCCTGAAGCTCTACGACACTGCTAGGATCCACGCGGTCAGGGCGCTCCAGTGCTCCCTCGGCCTCCACTGCCCCTTCTAGACGCGCTACTCCTTGAGGAAGGGGCGCAGCCTGTAGGCGAGGGGCGGCAGCGTCCTGGTCTGCAGGAGTATCGTTGTGGGGCCTTCGGCCTCGAAGACTATGCCCTCGCCGCCGAGGAGGAAGCTCTTCCAGCCGCCGAACCTGCGCGCCCGCCACCTGGTGCCTTCGGGCATGGCGACGAAGTGGAAGTTGTCTATCACCGCTGTCTCGCCGGGGGCTAGGCTGAGCTGTTCCATGCCGCCGTAGCTGTTCACCCATACGCCTCCGCTGCCCTCGACTTTTAGCCAGACGAGCTGGCCCTCCGCGAGGAGGCCTGAGAGGCCGCGCCAGGCGACGCTAACCTTTACGTCGCCGTGGTGGGCGAGGTATGAGGAGTCCTGTACGAGCCACGCGGTGCCCTGGAGGGGTATGTATGCTATGTCTCCGGGGAGGCTGGGGGCTAGCCAGACCTCGGCGCTGCCGCGGGCCCTGAGGGTGTTCATGAAGAAGCTCTCCCCTGCGAGGGTGGACCTTAGGAGGGCGTGTAGCACGCCGCCCGTGCTCGTGGCTACTTCTACGTCGCCCCTGTAGAGGAGGAAGGAGCCCGCCTCGGCCGTGACTTCCTCGCCGGGCCTGAGGGAGACCTTTAGGACGCTGTAGGCTGGCCGCTGCTCAACCCTCCACTCCACGCTGCTCACCCGTGTAGGTTTCCGCAGGAGAGGCTAACAGTTTTTCGCAGCCTCGACCCTCCCCTGGCATGACCAGCTGCG
>JALVFK010000166.1 GCA_027030065.1 Desulfurococcales archaeon
AGTATAGTATCGGAACCCTACACCCTGCACTATACCATATACTCTAACCCTAACTCTAACAATATCCCTATTACTCATAGAATCTTCCCCTCCTAGGACTTGTTCTAATCTCGTTTTAGACAATAAAGTTTTACTTCAAAGAACCCCTATTTATCGTACTTTCCCCAAGACGTGATGAGGGTCTTGTTGGAAGGGTTCAGTGGATCGGGCTCCGGGCATCCCTTTGTATTTCCCGATGGCGTAGTCTTCATCACCTATACTGAGCCCCTTCTTCATCCCAGCCCCCGGGGTTTGTCTAGGGGGTGTCTGAAGGGTGTCGCGGGCTAGTTAATAGTTTGTTCATTAATGTTTTTAGGTGTTATATCTACTCTTTTACTGATTAGTAGGGTTATATGGGCCTTGGATCCCACGTTAAGTGTTAAACGTGTTTTCGAGGAAATCGCTGTATCTTATGGTTACCTAAGGCGCCGTCTTTGGGCTCCGGTAGGAGTTGTTGTTAGGGGTCCAGGGGTTTATCTTGATGGGGGCTGTGGGCCGGGTCAGTACTCTCTTTATATTGCTGAACGTTTTGGAGTGTGGGTTGTTTGCCTTGACCTTGCTTTCAACATGCTTGTACTAGCGTTTAAGAGGGCTAGGCGTAGGGGTGTTGATGCTTTAGTAGACTTTGTTGAAGCGGATATGTCTAGTCTTCCTTTCCGTGAAAACGTTTTCATGGGGGGTTTCTATGTTGCTAGCCTACATCATAAGCCGTGGTGGATTGGTAGGTTGAGGGTTTTGAGGGAGGCTTGGAGGGTTTTGAAGAAGAACTCGTTGTTGCTGGTAACTGTTTGGAGTCTACTGCAGCCGAGGTTTTTGAAGGTGTTTTTTGATTGGATGAGATATAGGCTTCAGGGCATAAGAGTTGAGTTGGGTGACACGCTAGTACCCTGGCGTAGGAGGGATAGAGTTCTCTGGAGATATTATCACTTGTTTACTCTATGCGAGCTAGAGGACTTGCTTAGATACTCGGGTTTTAGGCTAGGAAAGTGTGGTTCGCTTAGAGTTAGAGCTAAGGTCTTCCCCGAAAACTATTACTGTATCGCAGTGAAGGAGAGTTAGGCTTCTACTACTCCCTGCAACCGTATCATTGGGGCTATTTCCGCAACCCTATGCCCTTTCTCGAAACTATGTCTAAGCCTACTAGTCCTTGTCATTGCATCAATAGTTATTAGTGCTTTAAGTAATGGCAGCCTAATAAGCCTCAACTTTACGGGTTTCTCAATCTCTTTTTCTACAAGCCAAGCCGCCTCGGGGTAAATAGTTACTGTCTGCCCTCTTAGCTCGGCTCTAATAATACCATCAATTAATAGTCCCTTCCTAGTCTCCTCTACTAGTTCTCTCACCCTCCAATCACCACCCGCTACAACTAGTGTTGAGTGCATTGCCTTAGGCTTATGGAATAAGCCTCTAGCCTGTCCAGGTCTTGCCTCTCTCCCATCTAGTATTGTTTTAGCAGCACTTTCACGTGTGTGTAGGTGGTCTACTATTTCTCCATCCTCTACTAAGGGTTTTCTCACTGATTCAACTGCTTCGTCGTCAAACATTCTCCTAGTAGGACTCCAGGGATAGTAGGGGTCATCATAGACTGTTATGCTAGTCGTACTAATTCGAGTACCAACTGGTAGACTGCCTGGTTGATCACCTTCCAAGAGGTGTGCTAGTTCGTGGAAGAATGCTCCTGAAGCCTCGTATCCAAGTATTAGAGTCCACTTACCCGAATCTAGTACGCTTAGCTTCTGAGCGTTTAGATTAGCCTTAAGCTTTCTCAAGGCTTCTTCTACTAGTTCATCTACTATCCTCCAAGCATCTTTTAAGCTCCCGGTAAAGGCTACTCCCGCCGACCCTATAGCATAGTGGATTCCATCGTGTTTCTCAGCGTAGACTTCTATTTCATAGACTGTTTTCTCCTCTCTACACCTAGTGTAATCGTTTACTATTTCCCTAACAGTATTCTCGGCTAAGACTATTACCTCTCCTCCACCGATGTTTTTAGCAATATAGTCTACTAGCTCTACGATAGAGTCAATATCGCTCATAGAACCAGTTCTCCAAGAACCACTACAATAATCGCCTAAGACCAAGAACCCCTTCCCACCACGCTTTATCTTCACAAGGCTCTTCTCAAGTCTTTCCAGGTTTTCTCCAACACCTTGCACTGACACTACAACCCAGCTACCATCACTATAGAAGCGTCTACCCTCAACACTCGATGAAGCGGTATTGACTTCAACCGACCCTCTCCTCCAGGCAACCTCTATAACATTCTCATTATAGTATACTTTGTCACTATAACTTCTAGCAAGCTGCACTCGTAAATCACCTAATACTATATCGTAGTTTCCAGAGTGGAAAACCCTTCATCCAGCCAGCTATGATGCCCCCTATATAAGCGCGGAACGATTATATTATTCGGCAAGCACATTAGAACATGAACCTAGATAAACCAGAAAACAAAGAGGGCAACAAGGGCTTTACGGGTAGAGGATGGGAGCCATTGGCCTATTAGAAATCGTTGCTGGTATAGCGGTAGCGGCACTCGTCTTAGTAGTAGTCTTGTTTATCCTAGTATACAATAAGCTTTGGAGAAGAGTAAGAAAGAGTAGGATACCAGTTCATAGTGGTGTAGTAATAGTTGATGGAAGTAACGTAGCTTTTCACCGCGTTGGTAAGGGGAAGGGTAGGGTCAAGAATATTAAGATAATATTGAAGACCTTGGAGAAGAAGGGTTTTGATGTTAAAATAGTTATTGATGCCAGCCTCAGACATAGAATAGACAAGCCAAACGAGCTTGAGAGACTCATCCGTGAGGGAAAGGTTATCCAAGCACCACCCGGGTCCCCAGCAGACTACTTTATATTAAAGATGGCCGAGGACTTGAACGCTATCATAGTAAGCAACGACATGTACCGGGATTGGTGGAAGGAGTTCCCCTGGGCTAGAGGCTCTGGTAGAATTGTAAGATACATTATCGAGGGCAAGCGAGCATATTTCTACCCAGATATTTATCCGACAAGAAGAGTCAAGAAGAAGCGTGGTGCCGAAGAAGAAGCCGAGCCGGGTACAAGGGAGGAGAGAAATCTCTCCTACATGTAGTATGTGTTCCTAAAATTTCTAGGGTGAATGAGAGGGTAATTCTGAATAAATGTTCTCTATTGATGTTATTTTAGGTTTAACTTCCAGCTACCATAGGTGTGCATTACCTTTATCATTCTCTCCAACTCGTCTTCAATCATGTATCTGATGTCAGCATTATGTACTCTTATCAAGTGTAGATACAAGCCCCTACGAGTAAAGGGACCCTTTCCGCAGAGTCCACACCTAAGTAAACCATTACGTGTCGTAACAATCCAGGGTATAACACGCTCCAATACCTCAATCGCTACTTGAGCCATACTAGGCCCAGCTATCTCCTCAATCTTCTTACGGTCAACTTTTATCCCAGCTGCAAGTCTAGCTGCTATTGGAACGAGTTTTGATGCTAGTGTAGCAGTACTCGGCATAGCGTATCATCACATACCATGTTTTGGACATTACAGTAGTTTTAAGATTATCTCCTCCACAAGAGAGGCCCAATCCTTAAATAAGGTTAAGAATACTGCACTCTAATATTCTCCTGGGGGATGAGCGGAGACTCCAAAGGAGAATACTCGTTATCGGGGGTGTTCGGACTCCACCCCTAGCGACCCCTTATTTCTCCATCCCACCGATAACTTTGGGAACGCCTTTAGGATAGGAGATAAAAATAATGTGAGCCAATACAGTGTTTTGGGGAGTGATCGTTTGGTTAGCCTTGTTTCTTCTCCATCTTCTTTGCAAGTTCTTCTAAGGCCTTGAATGCCTTACCCGAGGTTGTTGCTACTGGTCCTCCACCCATTAATATTGCTAGACCTATAGCATCAGCTATTTCCTCCGGTTTAGCTCCAGCCTCCAATGCTTTCTTTATGTGCAGTACTATACATGGCTCACAACGGAGGGCTACTGCTATTCCAACGACTATTAACTCCTTTGTCTTTAAGTCGAGTACGCCCGTTTTTAGTGATGCGTCAAGGAATTCTTGGAATTTTTCTCCTGCTTCAGGCTTGTATTCTTTGTATTTTCTGAAAGCATATGCTACGTCTCGTAGAACTTCAGTTGTATAGGATGCCATGTTATCACAGTGGTATATGCCTTCGTTCTGGTTAATATATTTTTATTTAAAATAACTTTCACACACATATTTTATTGGGAAAAATACTATTTTTCCGAGAAGAAAATAACGTAGTAGATGTCTGCCGCTATTTTATTTTGTTTTCGTAGCGTGTTCTAAGCGTATTAGCATTGATAGCAGAGTTAGTGAGAGAGCTGCAGCAGTACTCGTTGCTATTATAATGTACTGGGGGGTATTGTATAATATGCTCGCTAATCCACCTATTACTGCTACCCCGAGGCCGTAAACTGTATAGTATATCCCGTACGATGTAGCCTTGTATTCCCTTGGAGCTAGGTCGCCTATTACTGCTCTAAAAGATGATTCATGGTAGCCTAATACTATGCCGTAGACAACTGCCATTGCTACTAGACTCCATTCAGAACCCGTTGAAAGCGTCATGTAGAGGAAGAAGCCCGTAAGAGGTGATAACACGATGGGTGGGAGTAGACTGGCTAGGCCTAGTTTATCATAGCTATAACCCGCTATTAGTGCTGAGCCAGCATCAACTCCTTGAGCTACAAGATATATTATTGGGACAACCCATTCTACTACAATGTTTTGAGCCGTGTAGAGCATTATCTGGTAGGGTACGAGGCTGACTACTGCTACGAAGACGAAGGCGAAGTACAGTATTAGTGGTAGGCTCAGCTTGGTTTTCCCAGTACCCTGTTCTCCTACCTCTTGTCTCCTCATGGATTCTCTTGTCTCAGATACGTGGAGTCCTAAGCCGTACCAGCATATTCGTGCAAAGAATAGGGAGATTAGTGCTAGAGTTAATGCTACTCCTAGAACCATGTATGCTAGCCTAAAGTCGCCGTAAAGATATAGTATTAGTCCGGCTAGTCCTGGCCCAAATACTGCTCCAAGCTGATCCATTAGTTCATGTACTCCGAAGATCATGCCTCGTCCTATCCCAGTCCTAGCGATACTCGATAAGAGAGCGTCTCTTGCCGGAGACCTTATCGCCTTACCCATGCGTTCTATAGCGAATAATAGTAAGGCTACATAGGGGTTCCATGCTAGGGCTATGAAGGGTATAGCATAGACTATACTGTAGCCTAAGAATACCGCAATCCAGTATTTACGAGTAATATCTGTTAGCAGCCCCGAGGCAAGTCTTATAGCGAAGCCCAGGAATTCTGCAAAACCTATACCAAAGCCTAGGAGGACAATGTTTGCTCCGAGAACACTTGTTAGAAAGGATGGAAAAATACTCCTCCCACCCTCATAGGTTACATCAGCAAACAAGCTAACAAGCCCGAACAACGCTACGAGAATCCAAGGAGAACACCAGGAAGGCCTCTTCACCTCCTATAACCTCCACTACTCGGGAGAACCCGGAAGAAGAACAAATAATTATCCCCTCTAGAGACTTGTTACAGGAAACAATAATCCGAGAATATATAGAATCCTACAAGAGGCTGAGAACACGGTGGAAAAGATAGCGGACAATAGTGTTGAGAAGAGCTTGCTCGTACTCATAGCCTTATTCATAACTTCCCTCACCGTCTCCAATCTAACGGCATCAAAGATAATCTTTCTCGGAGAAGTAGGCGGTATAATGCTTCTCTCACCAGCAGCTGTTGTAGCCTATGCAGCGACTTTCCTGTTCACAGATATTATAAGTGAGGTATGGGGTAAGAAGACAGCAGGCAACGTTGTCTTCGCGGGCTTCGTCAGCCAACTCCTCCTAATATTCCTGGTAAACCTCGCAATACTGTTACCCATAGCTCCCTTCCAAGGAGAAGAATTCCAAAAAGCCTACACTAGAATCCTTGGACCAAGCTGGTATATCGTTGTCGGAGGACTCGTAGCATACCTAGTAAGCCAATACCACGACGTATGGGCTTTCCACATGTGGAGAGAGAAAACTAGTGGTAGATGGCTTTGGCTACGCAATAATGCTTCAACTATGGTTAGCCAGCTAATAGACACAGTCATATTCATAACCCTAGCCTTCGGCCTCCTACCCCAACTAGCTCTAGGATCACCAATAGTCCCATGGAGTAATCTACCGGGACTAATACTCGGACAATACTTTGTCAAACTACTAATAGCGTTACTCGATACCCCCTTCTGCTACCTAGGGGTTCACCTCGTTAAAAAGAAATAATTTTTATGAAAGACCATTACATAAATCTCTTAGATAAGATTTTTACCCGGTATTTAAACTTTAGGCACAATAAGCTCCAACACTATTTAGTCTCCTATTAATCTGCTAGGAAAACAATGTTAAATACATGTGATAAAATGAACCACACATTCATAATACTCACGATTCTAGGAATAGCATTAGTAGCTTCGGGTTCAACCCAGATAGTATTAGAGGTAAACCAAACCCAACACGAAATAAAGAATATAATGAACTTGAAAAACTTACACGTAAGGATAATGGTAGAAAACATAACAATAACAGATAAGCTAACAATAGAGGGCCTCGTAAACCTAACCCTACCAAAACACTTCAAAGGCAGACTATACGTTGAAGTAAAATGGGGCAACCTAACCCTATACAACACGAGCATAGATCCAGAAGGCTGGATAAACCATCACTTCAACTATACAATACCCTTAGAAACACTAAGAGAACACCAGGGAGAAAACCTTACAATAATAGCCCGATACCATGGAGAAAACATAGGGTTACACATAGTATCAAAAACCTACAAGCTAGACCAGCTAGCTGAATTCTTTAAACTATTCAGAGCACACGTCAACGAGAAGAAAATAAACAGTACTCACTCAAAGATAATAATAACGCTTACATCAAAGGCTCCGGTAAACAAGCTCCCAGTAAACATAGTGATAAATGGAAGAGAATACCATGAACAAGCAAGCCTAGCCTACAAGAAAACAACCCTAACCTATACGGTAAAAGGCAACGTAGATTACGTTAAGGTAAGCATACCCTACATAAACTACACTCTATACGAGGGAGAACCAAAGAATTGAAGATAAAACTAGTAGACAAGAAAACAGCAGCAAAGAGAATAACAACTACAGTAATCATAATAGTATTGATCATAGCATTAAACTACTATATAAATCCAATAATAGAAAAACAACTAGAGACGACGGCAACAACAATAGCCAGCCAACAAAAATATAGTCGAGAAAAAGCCCTAACGGCATTAGCGGACACTATAACCAGTATAACAGACAAACTAGTATACGCCTACATAATAGTAGCAGTAACAAGAACCGTAATAGGACTACTAGACTACAAGAAAACAGTACTAATAACATCAAGAACCCTAACCATAGCCTACCTAATCTATACCTACATAGCATTAAACCAGGGAAAAATAACAATAAACCTAGGAGAAAACACCGTAACCATAAACATATCCCAACTACTCACAACAACTATAACATCAATAACACTAATAATAATGGGAATAACAACAATACAACTAGCACACACAATAAAACAAACTCAAGAAACAAGACAAAAACAAATCATTAAACAAAGAGTTAAAAACATTTAACATTTAGAAATAAAAACAATATTATTCTAAAAACTTAACCCCAGTCTACTTCGTCATCCTCTATGGGGTCTCCTTCATTAGGCTGAACATTTGATGTTAGAGCCGCAGCTACAACACGCTTTACTAGCAATACTAGTATTGGTGCTACAATCCAGGTATATCTACTTAATAGTATTTTCTTAAGTATTTTCCCCACACGCATGTTATCTAACCATAGAAAACAAATATGACGGAGCCCCAAATATAATAGGGTTTTGAAGGAAATTATCTTATATACCAATTTATAAAATCTGTTAACAGAGGATGTCACCAGCTTGAAGCTTATATTAGGCGATTATAAACTTGATGAAATAAGAGCTGTTAGTAAAATACTCGAACAAAAACCACCATTAGATAGAAGACGGCTAGCACAAGAATTAATGTTAAGTGTCTCGAAATTTAAGAAACTGTTAAAAAAGATAAAAAATGATTGGCGATTTAGTGTTCAAATAAATTATCATACAATAGGATTGAGGAAAATTTTATTCGTGTTAAAGAAGCGTCCAGACAAGATAGAAAAGAAGTATCTTTCGCTCTATGCATCAACTATTGAAGGCAATTTCATAATATCATATTATTTGCCTATAGTTTACAATCCCGAAGATCTAGTGCTCGAATACAAGGATATCTTAAGATACTATATCATTTTCGAGGGAGAATATAAGCCGAAACCCAGGTTCATGGATTTCTTTGATCGAGGTAGATTAATTGTTGACATTTACAGCGAGATAAATAATACATTTAAGGAAAGTAGTGGTAAACCTGACTTAGAGGTTGATTCATTTATAAAGAGGTTTAACGAGGTTGACTTGAGAATAATAATGGAGTTACAAAAGGATCCCTTAAGATCTATGAGAGCATTAGCAGAGGCTCTCGGATATACTGTTCCTAGGGTATCTAATCACGTAAAGTTTCTCTCAAAAAACAATATAATTGAGTCTTTTTCACTTAAAGCCATACCTGCTGCACATAAATATATAGGAAAACTGGCATTTGCAACCATAATAATAGGTTTCGTACCTTCAAAATACCCTCTTAGACGACTTGCTAAGTCCTTGTCTCAAATCCCAACAATGGGAACTATTCTCTACGGGAATATACTTGTGGAAAAACATAGAGAACAAGTATCAGAATACAGGGATAAAATCATCTATATTCCGATATTAACCTACGAAAAAACAGTAGACTATGTTCACGAAATAGTAGATTTAATCAAAGACTATATAGATGTCTATGATGTTTTAATAGCGGTAAGAAAACAAGTATACACTCTTCCTTATAAGCGTGAGGAGTATTCTAAGTATAAGGGTTTCTGGAATATCTAGTTGTGTTTTGTAGGGGCTGTGGGGAAAATGTTTGGGCCCCTTTCTTTTCCCTTTTTGCTTTGTGTTATTTTGCTTGTAGTAGTGTGACTGTTATTGTTGTTGGTATTGTTATTGTGTTTCCTTGTTGGTCTGTTACTTGGTCATAGTATTTTATTTGTAGGCTTGTTAGTATGCCGTTTTGTATTCCTATTTCTCCGTGGAGGTTGTTACCCGTGAAGGTTTTTGATCCTGTTATTGTTGGGTCGAAGAGGTAGTATGGTATTTGTTGGGGGCTGTTTCTATGTATGTTTGTGCATACTATTTGGTTTTCACTATATCCTGCGTAGGCTTGTTGCATGTATTCTTGTATTATTGTATGGTTTCCTTTTGTTATGTTTGTTATAGTGTATTTGAGGCATGCTTGCTCGTTGCTTCTGTTTACTATGTCTACTCTTACATTGTATTCTAATACTTGCTGGGTTTGCTGGTTGCTTGTTGTGTTTGGTATTGTTGTTTCCCATGTGTACTTGTATATTAGTGTTTTAACGTTCTCTGAGCTTAGCTTTACTGTGTTGTTGGTTTGTGTGGTTGGCTGTGTTGCCTGGCTTGTCTTAGTGGAAGGTGCTGTTAGTTTTACTGTTAGTTTTACTGGTACGTTTGATGCTGTACCCGTGTCTACCTTGTATTCTAGTTCTAGGCTTCTAAGTACTCCGTTTTTGAAACTGTATTTTGCTGTTGCACCATTATTATATGCTGTCTTCGTAAAGGTTGTTTCTGGGCTTGCTAGGTGGGTTCTAGGGCTTGGTTCTTCAACGCTTGTGTTAACGCATATTAGCTGGTTCTCGTATGCTTCTTGGTAGCTTGCCATGAATCCTCTTATGAAGTCTGGATCTCCTTGGCTTATACTGGTTATCTTGTACTCATAGCATATCTCGTTGCTACTCCTATTCACAATGTTTACTGCTACATTGAACCTATAGTTCTTGTTTACCGGGCTTCCCATAGCTATATTGTACTCGTACATAAAGCTATTGGTATTTGCCGATGAAATATTATCGCTACTTGGGCTAATGATATCCTTTATGAAATCGGTTGGCGATTCTCCGCGTAGAAGCATTATTGCGCCTACAGCTACTATTCCTAATACTATTATTACTCCAATTATTTTACCTATCAACTATTCTAACCTTATTAATATAGTATTAGGCCCCTATTCTCTCCGCCCCTATTAAACTCTCGTATACGATGGATACAGTTTCAACTCTATAGAAGACTATAATTACTTGATACTGCTATAAGAGAGTTTATTTTAAACACAAGTGTATTCAGCAATATAGTAGAAGTCTTCTACTCGTTTAATCTACAAAAACTAATAGATTATACCAATAAGTCTCTAAGATGCGATCTCGCTTACTCTCCTTC
>JALVFK010000167.1 GCA_027030065.1 Desulfurococcales archaeon
TAGTAGACTATGTAGACCAGGTCTTCCTAAGATTCGGTGCTCCAAAAGACCGATTATATGTACCGGATCCAATACGAGTTAAAGAGATAATGAGGAAAGCTAATAGAGTTGGAGCAAAATTCATACCTATAAAGCAGAGACATATTGGAAGCGATAATGCCCCCAGAGTAATAGAGAATATGACCAAGTATCTTGAGGAAAAGGGTATTAGGTTCCAAGTTCTCACAGAAGTAAAGAGGGTAGAAAAAGAGAATAGTTTATTCAAAATCTATACTACAAGAGGAGTCTATGAGTCACGAATACTACTATTAGCGCCAGGTAGGAGTGGTGCGGAATGGCTTAAGAATACTGCTAAGAAGCTTGGAGTAGAAATGATACCAGGCCCCCTGGATGTTGGCGTTAGAGTAGAGGTACCAGCACCCGTAATGGAGCCTTTAACCAAGGTCGTAATGGATCCAAAGATAATACTCTATACTAGAAAATACGATGACAAAGTCAGAACATTCTGTACTAATCCAAGAGGCTATGTAGTAAAAGAAGTCTACGATGACGGAACCGTAGCGGTAAACGGGGAAACATATACTAATAAGCAGAGCATGAACACAAACTTCGCCTTCCTCGTAACAATCCAGCTCACAGACCCCATGGAGGATACAATAGAGTATGGTAAAAGCATAGCAAAAATCGCTACAAGACTAGGAGGAGGGAAACCATTAATCCAGAGACTAGGAGACCTTGAGCAAGGTAGGAGGAGTACGTGGACAAGGATAAAGAGAAGCACTATAGAGCCAACACTCAAAGACGTAACACCCGGAGACATAAGCATGGCATTACCCCACAGAGTAGTAGAAAACATCGTAGAAGGACTATATAGGCTAGACAAAATAGTACCAGGTGTAGCATCACCACAAACACTACTCTACGCAATAGAAATCAAATACTATAGCATGAAAGCAGTAGTAGACAAACACATGCAGACAAGCGTAGACGGACTATTCGTAGCAGGAGACGGAGCCGGACTCTCAAGAGGCATAAACATAGCAGCAGCAACAGGAATCCTAGCTGGAAGAGGAATACTGTTAA
>JALVFK010000168.1 GCA_027030065.1 Desulfurococcales archaeon
TATTTTAGAGTGATTAAACATTCTTATCAAGTCGTCTACATCAAAAGCCTTCATCCTAATAATTGTGTTTCCGAGACTACTAATATTGGATTCAATATTGTTTGGTCTAAGCATCCAGCTATAATATCCTATAACGAAGCCAACTACACCAACGATCACTATTACGAGGGCAACGAGTACTAGCTGCCTAGTGCTAAGCATCTAGTAGACACCCGGGATTATTATAGGAGACTGTGATCTCTTTTTAAGGAGGAGAGAAGGTTTTCTCCCTTAAATATACTTGCCTCTAAAACTAGAATAATAACTGAAGATACAATAATATGAGGGAGGGGAGAAGATTACTTGTTCCAGTTCTCGAAGACTGGTGTTATTGTTATGGATGTTATGTTTGTAGTGTTTGCTATTTCTATTCTTATCCATATGACTGCTTTCTCCCCATCACCCAGGGTAACGCTTGAACTATATACAGTGAAGGGTAGGCTACACGGGTCTACGTGGCCCCAGACTTGTTGAAAGCTTGTCTTGAATGGACCGTAGACGTAGTAGTTGTAGTTTACGCTATCATAGTCACCATTGACAATTAATGATACTCCGTTAAGCCTCATCGGTACTACTCCCTCATGTTCTATTACTAGGCCGACCCACAACGTCATATTGTATGTATGGGTGTGGCAATGATTACACGTTATACTAGCATTGCCTTCAACACCAACGTTATCATTGTTATCGTGGCAACAGTGATGGTCTTCTCCACCACATTGTAGATTTGATAATACTAGTGTCCTACTATCATCTACTAGCCTCATCTGATCACCTTCAAGACCCTTGCAATCACATTCTGTTTCATTGTGACAGTGATGACAGTTTAAACTAATATCGTTTAAACCAGCATTATTGTCTCCGAGACCGCTACAATTACTACAGCTACCATTACAGTGACCGTGGTTACAACAACTTGTTTGTTCACAGCATATAAAGCCCTTATAGGAGCCAATGAAGGGATCGTCTCCACCCGCAATATGTATGTTAGCGTTTACGCGGAGTCTCTCGGTCCACATAGAATAACCTATACCAGCTGTTAAAACCAATCCTAGTGCTAGTAGACTGAGTATTATTGAATACAACTTCAATACTTGTTCAACTCCAATACACTAGAATCATGGTAAACCATTAGTTAAAAACCTAGTGTACAATTCATATACAAGAAAAATCCACGCTACATAGCCAAGACTACAATAGTATTACGGAGTAGTGTATTAGAGATGGTTTATTAATCTAAGAATTCAGTTTCTTCTAAATCTATTCTGCCTATCTCGCCTGGCTTGGGTTCTCTTCTATCTTGGACCTTCTTCAATTCCTCTACATGCTTTCTTAAAGCTTCTCTTAGAACCTTAGTAGAGATCTCATGTTCTTTTCTCTTAACCCGTGATTCTACGATCAAACCAGTTATTCCCAGTTAATCTATGATAGGTAAAATAATAAAATCTGACTATAATGATTTGCTACTTGTAGGAATAGTATGTGCACACATATTTTCATTGAAAGGAAAAATAATATGTATAAAAATGTTTTGCTTGCTGTAGTCTTAGACCATAACAGTTACTTTTACTTTAGGAGATCTGGGATTATCATCCATACGATTTTCCACGCATTCTCTATTCTCTCAAGACATACGACTCCAGAGTAGGTGAATTTCACTGGTTGTATATCCTTATTCCCTGTTAGTAGGATGCTTGCTAGGAGGCTTAAATGGGGTAGGTGGCCTACGAGCATTATGTCTTCCTTTATTTCTCCTAGTTTCCTAACCCATATCTCGGGATCGGCTAGTGGTTCTAGGCTTGAGTCTTCTTCGATATTGTTTACTCCTAGTTTTGATGCAATTATCTCAGCTGTCTGCTTAGCCCTCAGCTTCCCACTATGAACAATTCTATCTATCTTTACTCCGGTTTTTGATAGGAACTCGGCTATTTTCTCAGTATCTTTTCTCCCCTTCTCCGTTAGGGGTCTCTGTGGGTCTTCCTCTTTTCTCTTAGCCTCCCCGTGTTGGACAAGGTATACTCGGGTCATCCTCTACACCATTATAGTATTATAGATAGTTGGGAGAGATTAAGAATTTCCGTCATAGATAAACAAGGAAACAAGATATGGTGGAGGGCGTGGGAAAAATTCTCTATTGGTTTTCTTTATTAGTCTTGAGATTTATCTTGTCCTCTCCTTATTGTGCTTGGCTATTAACACTATTGGAATCGCTATCATTGATAAAGCTATTAATACTATCATTAATGCGGGCTGCTGGTTTTCGCTGTATATTACTAGTTTGCCGCCGACTGCTGGTGATGAGCCTCCCAGAGCTATTATGGGGTCTCCGGCTTCGTAGACTGTTCTCGTTATATTGAATACTATAATATTGTTGCTGGTATCTATTATTGTCTGGTTATGTGGTAATGGTTCGTATCTATTGGATGTATAGTTGTAGTAGTATACTGTTAGATTGTCTTCTGTGTAGCCTAGTAGTGATACTAGTGTTTCATTATAGGTTATTGTAGCGGTTAACGGCCACGATATAGCGGTTTCATCGATTAGGGAAAACTTGTAGTAATTGCTGACCGTGCCTCCAATTACTTTGCTGAATACGGGGCTTGTATTGAATTCTAACATGTAGATGAGTTGACTGCTTGTTAGATTCATTGTTAGGTTGAGGTCACCGAAGCTCCGAGTAGTAATGCCTGCTGGTATTGTGCATCCGCATACGCAGTAATTGTTTACTGCTGTTATGAATCTTCCACCACTACCTAACCAGTATAGGAATCCATAGTATTTTTCCTTTGGGACAAGGTAATCGTATATAGTGGTCATCCAGTCATAAGTACGAATTGAAATGTTTTGTCCAACAATACTTGAGAGTCCTATATATGATAAGTTAAACGCTATCTCAACATTACTAGTATTCCATGCGGATGGGACATGGTAGAAACTGTAGGCACTATTACTGTAATTGTAGACTCCTACACCAAAGGGATACACTGATACATAGTAATCAAATGTTCCATCATTATCTACGTCGATGCTCAGAGATGCACTATAAGATGCAGTTGCTTGGTCAATCGTGTAGCTAGTGAAGAAGCTATCATTTACTGGTGAATCTAGTTTGAATAGAAAGTACAAGTAGTTGTTATCTGATGCTATGTAGATTCCAGTTATATTGAAGCCAGGATAGGGTACGGTATAGTTATCGTTTGAATCCAATACGAGAGTACTGTTCGAGAAATTCCATTCACTATCACTACCATCAATTGCTACGGCTGTATAGTTTACGGTAACATTGTAGTGA
Source organism: Desulfurococcales archaeon (assembly GCA_027030065.1). GTDB lineage: Archaea > Thermoproteota > Thermoprotei_A > Sulfolobales > WANQ01 > JALWGO01. The sequence goes on from JALVFK010000168.1 coordinate 3,332, forward strand.
GTTAGAATGGGGAATGAATCCATAAAGGTGGCATGTCCGAATACGAGTATTCTCGACCTATTATCTGTACTTAAATTCAAGTCTGTTAGTGGGAGAGACAAGTATAAGCCACTAGTATTGCTTGCTACGTAGTTGCTATTAGACGCGTATCCTAGTTGTGTTCCATTACTAGCAAACCAGTACATGTAGAAGTTTCTTAACCCATCTGAACTATTATAGCCATTAGCAACTACCTCGTATCCGCTTTGCAGTCTATAACATGTACCACCGCCTCCGGTTAGTGGGTTCATATCTCTATCTACACTAATTGAGACGACATGGTTGATCTTATATGTTCCACTTATTGTTGGGAGAGAA
>JALVFK010000169.1 GCA_027030065.1 Desulfurococcales archaeon
CTTCTGTTAATTGCTGGAGAGCAGTATCTCTTGTAAGCTTATAATAGACTGGTATTGTTATGAGAGTTAATGTTGTTATTGGGAGCACGGAGTGGTACAGTATATCCAGATAGTACCATATACCAGTTTTTATCTCACGTACACTAACAAGACCCGATATTGGGAACCATTTCAGCTGTACCCCAAATATCATTATAAGTATTATTCCGAGCCAGAAGGCTGGAATAGACCAGAATACGAACATGAGGGTTGTTAGGAAGACATCTCTCTTGCTCCCTACTTTCTGAACTGCTTTGAGGCCTAGGAATGTGCCTATGAGGAACGCTAGTATCGTGCTAGTTATCGTTAAGAGTAGAGTTGTTGGTAGACGCTCTAGTATTAGTGTGGATACTGGTTGAAGATACCTGTAAGAATAGCCTAGGTCTCCGTGGAGTAAGTTGTAGATGTATATGAAGAAGCGCTCATAAACTGGTTTGTCAAGCCCCCACCTCTCCCTTATGGCTTGAACATATTGGGGAGAGGAGAGAGCAACTTCTCCTCCCATAAAACGTGCTGGGTCTCCTGGAGCCGAGTTTATTATTATAAAATTTATTAAGAGGATAGCGAATACTATGAGTATGGATTGTAAAAAACGTTTAGCTAGATAGGTTGAGAGGGCCACTATTTAACCCCCTCTTATTTTCTCTTCTTTACAGCATATCCTACTAGGACGCCTATTATTAGACCTACAACGAATAGTATTGATGGTGTTGTCCATTCAGTTGTTGCTACAGTCGATGTTACCGTTGTAGTTGTTACTAGTGTCGTAGTTGTTATTGCTGTTACTGTAGCGGCTCCTCCCGGTGTTGTGGCTGATGCGGTCTTTGCAGTAGTTGTCGTTGTCGTCGTAGTTGTTGTGGGTGTTGTAGTGGTGGTTGTGGTTACTGGGGTTCCCTTCTCCCAGTATACTCTTTCATAAGAGTTGTATGGTACTACTCCTGGTAGCTCCCATGGGAAGTTATGCCATTCTGTACGGTAGATGTAGAAGGCTACTAGGTCTACTAGTGGTAGGTATGGTAGGTCTTTAGCCATTATTTCCTGTGCTTTCCAGTAGAGTTCTTTTCTCTTCTCCATGTCTGGTTCTTTTGAAGCTTCTTCTAATAGTTTACCGAATTCTGGGTTTGAGTAATTGGCAAAGTTTATGTATTGTCCTGGTCCGAACCTCATTCTCATGTTATCGGGGTCTGGTCCCTGGAATCCGTCTACCAGCGCTATATCGAAGTCTCTGTCCTTGACTACTTTTTGCTCCCATGTTGCTATCTCGTATTCTTCTATTTTAACGTCTATTCCAACTTTCTTTAACTCCTCTTTTATCACTTGTGCTATTGCTTCTTCTTCAGCACCAGTGAATATAGTGAACCTTACTGTTAGTTTAGTTCCGTTGGGATAGTGTCTCCACCCATCCGATCCAAGCTTAAATCCTAGCTCATCTAGTAGTTGAGCTGCTTTCTGTGGGTCATATTCTGGTAGCTTTACGTTGGGGTTGAAGGCCCATTTTATTGCTGGTGTATACATTCCTTCTGCTGGATAACCGTAGCCGTATTCTGCTTTCTCCACTATTTCGCTACGGTTTATTGCGTGAGCTATTGCGAAGCGGAACTTTGTCTCATTGAATGGATATTTGAGTAGGTTAAACCCTATATACCATCTGCTTGGTACTGGCCTCATCTTTACTATTACTCCTGGAGTAGAGTTTATTCTTGGGATTTCTGAGAGTGGTGGACGGTGGTTTAATACGTCGCCTTCACCAGCTAGGAATGTTTGGAGTGCTGCTGTTGCGTCTGGAACTATCTTGAATACCACTCTATCTATACACGGCTTACCTTTGAAGTAGTCGGGGTTTGCTTCTAGTATTACGTGGCTTCCCTTAACGTATTCTACGAATTTGAATGGACCAGTTCCTATTGGATGAGTTAATGCTGGTATATTAGGGTCCATCCAGTCCTCGTACTCTGTCTTATTGTATATGTGTTCTGGTAGGATATAGGTTCCATACCATGCTAGGAATCCTAGGAATGGTGGAAATGGTTCTGAGTAGCGGAATATTACTGTGTAATTGTCTGGTGTTTCTATTGATACTAGTTTATCCATTTTTAGTAGAGAATATGCTATGCCCTTGTACTTCTTTATTGCCTCAAAAGTATACTTTACATCTTTTGCCGTGAAGGGTACCCCGTCATGCCATTTAACGTCTTTTCTTAGATGGAATATGAATACTGAACCGTTTGGTGCTACCTCCCACGACTCTGCTAGGTCCGGTATCACGTTGTAATCTGCATCTAATGCTACTAAGCGGTTGAAGATGTTTCCAGCTATACCCGCTAATGCATCATCTACTTGTGAGTCAGGGTTAAAGCTCTTCGGATCACCCCAATGGATTACTACGAGTGTTCCGCCAACGTAGGGGCATGATATGGGTTTTAATGCTTCCTTACTGTCTGCTCTTACTAGGGTTACGGCTGGTGATGCTATAGATAATATTATTAGTATTGATAATATTGTTAACACGTATACGTGTTTTCTCATACTATACCACACCTTGAGGGTATATTATGATTTAGAGTAAAGGAAAAGACCAAATCATATAAAAGCCACGCGTTAATTATTGCTGAAAACTATTATAGCCTATTCAATTAAAATAAATGATAACTATATACATAGGTATAAACAGTTAACAAAAATTAAGATATTAGAACTATACAATGTTTAAAATAATCATAGCATCAAAATAATAAACAACGCCTCAATGGTAGTGTAGCTGGCTGGTATTGTTTGATTATTGCTTTATAAAAATATATGCTGTTTTTGCTAAATAATATATTTATCACATGTTTATTTTATTAATTCTTCTATAAACCTACCATTTTCGTAGACTAGGTCTCCGTCGACGTAGACTTTGCCTTTCTTCATATCCTTAACCATGTCCCAATGTATAGCAGACTTGTTCTTTCCACCAGTCTCCGGGTAGGCTGCTCCTAGTGCTAAGTGTATTGTTCCACCTATTTTCTCGTCGAATAATATTTCCTTGGTGAATCTTGTTACATCATAGTTTAAGCCGAAGGCTGCTTCGCCGAGCCTCTTGGCTCCCTCGTCTACTTCGAGCATTTTCTTTAGGAATTCTTCTCCTCTTCTAGCCTTAGCCTCTACAACCATTCCATTCTTGAATACGAGTCTTACTCCTTCTACTTCTACTCCACGCCATACTGCTGGATAAGTGAATTCTATATAGCCCTCCGTAGCGTCTTCTACTGGTCCAGTGAATACTTCTCCTCCCGGCATGTTCTTTTTACCGTCATCGTTTATCCATTTTCTACCGTCTACTCTAAGGTATAGGTCCGTGTTTTCAGCTACGATGTGTATCTCTGATGCCTTGTTGAGGAAATCAGCTATTTTCTGCTGCCACTCTGCCTGCTTCCTCCATGCCTCAACTGGGTCTTTTTCATGGAGTTTAAGGGAGCGGAAAACAAATTCCTCGAATTCTAAGGGGCTCATACCAGCTTCTTGAGCCATAGCTCTTGTCGGGTATGCTGTTACAACCCATCTTAGTGAACCCTCACTATCTCTCCTCATAAATATCTCTGTGAATTCCCTTAACGCAATGCTACGCTTCTTCATCTTCTCTGGATCAATGTTTACTAGGGGCTTGGTGTGCGTTGGAGAGATTATACTTATACGTACGTCTATATTCTCTATAATATACTTGTCTATTTTTGATACATATGTTAAGAGCTCCTCTGGAGCATAGCGGTAGAATATTTCTTGCAGAGCCTCGTCTGATAATATGAATCTCGGATAACCTCCTCTCTGTACTATGGCTTTATATAGTTCTCTTACTGCTGGATAGGCTTCATAGGTTGCCGAGACTAATACTTCATCAACTGGTTTCACGTTTACACAATAATCGACTATTAGGCGCGCGAATTTATCTAACATTTCTGTAACCAGTTAAGAAAAGTGCTAGCCAGTTTAAAACACTATGAGGAGTATAGGAGAGGGGTCGGGAGGGGCGAAAATCAGCACCACCAGATGGTATTCTAAGTTCTGAAACGCTACCTCATCCCCTAGCTGAATAATTGTTCTACTAGGTTATTTCTTCTCTGTACGTTGTTTAAAGAGGATGCCCTTTTAAACTATTTATTATATATTATAGGATGTGTGGTAGAGTGAATAGAAAGACCTCTCTCATATTATTAACCGTATTTGTACTCGGTGTGTCTGTCTATGCTTCATCGCTACTTGTTATAAGGAGCTTAAGCTTAAGTGCTCCCGTAGAATTAGATGACTTGTTTATAGCGGTTTTCTATATTAATACTATAAACTTGTTATACATGGTTTTCTTAGCATATGTTTACACGAATTATAGTTGGCTATTCATTGATATTTTATCATCATTTGTAAGATTTTTTGGAAGAGTAGATGAGGAGTATTCTATTAGTATTAGTAAACGAGTATATGAGTGGACTATTAGGAATGCTGGTTTCACTACGGGTTCTATAGTTGCAATAATATTTGTGGGGAGTTTGTGGAAGATAAAGCTTCTATTAGGTTTCTCGTATCCCCTAGGATACATTATCTTAAGGTTATTATTGCTTCCACATACGTTGATAGAGCTTATTGCATTCTATATAGCCTTGTGGGGTACTATTAGAATGCATTATCGGGGATCTCTTGTAGCTGGAGTATCGTTAACGGCTACTCTCATGTTATTAGCTGCTGCCGTATTGGAGGCCTATGTGTCACCTATACTGCTATATTATTATATGTAACGTATTTTTCCCATACAAAGATTAAAATCCTTGTTTACCCCCTTCTAATGCGGGGAGCCTTCGGATATGATTAGGGCTTTAAAACTATTATTGATAGCGGTCTTACTCGTCAACGCTATAATAGTGTATGGTGGAGGAAACTACATAGTATATGTTTACGGAGACATACACTGTCCCCACTGCGCCGCGTTAAAGGAGTTCATCATAGAGAACTATGGTAGAGAACACTTATACTTCTGTGACATAGGCTCTAATCGTACATGTACTTTAAAATTCTATAATATTGTACAAGCCTTTGGAATACAGCCGGGAATACCCTTATCGGCTGTTATAGTTGATGGAAAGGTTACGGGTGTTGTTTTTGGCGAGCTACCAGTAAAGAGTGTATGGGATAAGCTCATACAGCCCGCCGACTTAGACTCCCGTATACCCATATATGCTATGACAACAAATGGTACACCCGCCATAATAGGATACATAGAGATGAGCCAAGAAGCTCTCGCATACTTCTTTATACATGGCGAACTCCCCCCAACTAATACTACAACCACAACAGCAACTATAACGAACACTACGCAAGCTACTCTGACTACTACAACGAATACCTCTACTGTAACCCAAATCACATCTACATTAACGTCCACTATAACTACAACGTCGAGTCTAGCGACAACCACAACAACGACCACGACGAGAACATCAAGTACTACAATAACAGCTACAGTATTATCTACAGAAACTACCACAAGTCAGCAGACAACAAATACGAATAGCTCAACTATAACACAGATAACTCATAGTAAAACGAATACTCAAACAATGATTACAACTACAACACCTAGTAGTACAGCAACGACTATAACAGTTATCAAGCCTTCAACAAATACGAGTAAGAGTCTGGATTTCCTTACTGCTCTATCACTAACTGTTAGCTTATCACTAGCTGATAGTGTTAATCCGTGTACAATATACTTGTATACTATCCTACTGATAGCTGCGTCGATAGCGTCTATTGGCGTTGAGAGAAGGGTCAACTATAGGAGAGTCGTTGCTGTAGGATTAGCTTTCGCGTTAGCCGTGTTGATGGGATATCTTCTCCTCGGATTAGGGCTTATTACTTTTGTCTCAAGTCTACCAAAGATATTCTTTACTGCTGTAGGAGTGGGATTTGGTTTATGGGTTATCTATTCTGCTTTAACTGGTAGGGAGAGAGTTGCTGCTAAGAAGAGTATGGTTAGGCTCTTACCGAAGGCCTCTAAGAGCCTTTTACTTAGCTTTGCTTTGGGCCTCCTAGCCACTTTTACTCTATTGCCTTGTAGTGCTGGACCATACATAGTGTTTGCTGGTATAGCTTCTAAGTTATCGATGATTCAAGCAGCAATCCTATTAGTAATATACAACTTGGTGTTTATATCGCCGCTTATAATCGTGTTAATGGCTATTCTTCTCGGAGTCTCGAGGCAGAGTGTAAGGGACTTCTTGATAAAGTATAATAGGGTATTGTCGATTATAGCTGGATTGCTACTAATAGCTATAGCATTGTATGCATCCTTTATTTAATGCAAGACAAATAATATATACTTTAATGTATATACGTATATATGAGGTTAGATATATGGGGAGTACTGGAATCTATATCAGAATAAATAAGAAGCTATTAGAAGAATTCACGAAAACAGCTCAACTATACGGTATGAGTAGAAGCGAGGCTATTAGGAAATCCATGGAGATGTTCATACAATCTAGTAGACGGGGGAGGAAGAAGACTATGACCTCTGAGATGAGGGGGATAGCAAAGTCAAAGCTATCACTTAGAGAGCTTGAGGAAGCCTACTTGGTGTCTAAATGAGGGTTTTCATAGATTCTTCAATATTTCTAAGACTCCTATTAGATGAACCTGGAGCAGATAAAGCTGAGGAGATTTTAGAAGGTGTTGAAGAGAATAGGATTATAGGTTATATTACACCACTTGTATTAGAGGAAGTCTCCTTTAAGCTATTATATGCTAAGATGAGCGAGCTATTAGGTACAACTAATATTTGGAGAATTCGTGAATCACTTAGGCACGATGAAGAGAAGCGTAAAGAGTGTATGAGAGTTCTAAGAAAATTCTACGAGTACATAGACTATCTATACACGCGTGGTCTACGAATAGAGCATCTAGTCTACGAGGATTGGGTAAAATCACTCGAAATAATAGAGGAGTACGGCCTATTGCCAGCTGATGCAATCCACGTAGCAGTTGCCTTAAGGCTTAAAGTAAGAGCCATAGCATCTTTTGACGAAGACTTTAAGTACGTGGAAAACGTGAACACCATACCATAACCCGCTTTGAGGGAACCATTGTTTGATAGTTAAAACAGTTATCATAGGATTTGGTAATGTTGGTAGAGCTCTCCTAAAAGAACTAGTTAAAATCAAGGAGTTCAATATAGTAGGTCTAGCATCATCTAGGGGAGCAGTAATAGTACGAGACAACAAGGATTTAAATGAAGCACTACTCATTGCGGAAAAGAAGCAGAAACTAGACAAGCATAGCAAGTTCATAGAAGGACTGACAAGTATTGAGCTAGCAAAGGAGACTAATGCTGAACTAGCATTTATTGCTATTCCGCCAAGCTATGAAACAGGTGAGCCTAACCGTAGAATATATTATGGGTTAATAGATCTCGGAGTATCAATTATTACCGCTGATAAAACAGTATTAGCACGAGAATACGTTGAACTAAGAAACAAGGTCTATGAGAAGGGATTATTCATAGGGTACCGTGCAACCGTTGCTGCTGGAACCCCCGTTCTAGATGTTGCAAGGGGCTTAAGGGGTAGAGGAGTAGAGCGTATTAGAGCTGTATTGAATGCTACAACAAACTATATATTATCTCTAATAGAAGAAGGATTGAGTTATAGGGAAGCAGTAGAGAAAGCCATAGAAGAAGAACTAGCAGAACCCAACCCACAAATAGATACTCATGGATGGGATCCAGCCGCAAAACTAGCCATAACAGTATCAGAGCTAGGGACTCCGATAACAATAATGGACGTGATAAGAGAGCCTCTCGAAACAATTCCAGAAGATGAGGTAAGGAGGGCTATTAGAGAGGGTTATCGCATAAAATATATTGCAGAGGCAATATTAGGAGAAGAATACATAGTACACCCGGCTAGGATTAAGAGAGAAGACAAGTTGGCAAATGTGAGCGGAAACATAAACGTAGTAGAGTTCACCTTGGAGAACGAGAAAGTAGTCATAGAGGGACCCGCGGGACCAGCATGGCGTACAGCAAAAGTGATGGTAACTGATGCAATAGAGTACTTAGAAACACGTAAGCAGTTAAAAGCCTCCTAAAACCCTCTCTTCAATGCTCCTTATCAATACTGTCAGCATATACGAGTACGTTTACTAGAATAAAATGTTCCTCTCTTAAGCCTAGTTTTCTTCTCAGAAACTCTATTACATCCTCATCTAGTATATCTGTTATCTTATTTTTCTTTAAGTCTACTAGATTTATATGAGGCCTCTTATTAACTTCTACTCGAGTCTCACCTAAGAGATCAAACAGTTTTACCACTCCTAGCTCTTCTAGCTTCTGTATGGTTGAATATAGTGTTGAGAAACTTATAGTAGGAACCCTTCTCCTTACCTCCTCGTATAATTGTTTTAGAGACGGATGATTATCTTTGAGTTCTATCAGAGTTCTTACTATCTCTATTCTTTGAGGCGTTATCTTCATACCCTTGCTTCTCAGTAGGCTCAACATATCGTTGATATCCATGCTTAACTCCCTCCGCTAACTGCCTCTATGTCTTAGAGGATATTTATATTTGATTCTAGCTAGAAATAACTTCTTGTTAGAAATATTTATTAAGTACAACTAGAAACTACTTCCTAGTAGAAACAAGTTCTAAGTAAAAGGTGTTACACGAAATGGCTAAGAAAAACGTGGAAATAATCCAAAAAGCTGGAATAGATGTAAATAAACTAATAGAAATGCTAATACAGGCAGCTGCAGCAGAATTCGTAACATACTATTACTATACAGTCCTACGCTCCCATGCCACAGGTATTGAGGGTGAAGCAATAAAAGAGATTATAGAAGACGCTAGAATAGAAGACCGCAACCATTTCGAAGCACTAGTACCAAGAATATATGAGCTTGGAGGAAAACTACCCAACGATCTAGTAGAATTCGCTAGAAAGGCAGGGTGTATGGAGCCAAAGCTACCGGAAAACCCCTCGATAAAGGAGATACTCAAAGTATTGTTAGAAGCCGAGAGATGTGCTGTTGGAATATATAGTGGTATATGCAAATACACCTTCGGAAAAGACCCTAGAACCTATGATCTCTCACTAGCAATACTACACGAAGAAATAGAACACGAAGCCTGGTTTGAAGAACTACTAACCGGAGAACCATCAGGCCACTTTAGGAGAAGAAGACCTGGAGAAAGCCCCTATACAAGCAAGTTCCTCAAAACATAATCTTTCTTTTCCATCTAAACACTATTTTCTACGCATAGCCATGTAGCTGGATACTATAGTTAGAGCCAAGATAACCGCTAAGACAATACTATCGCCAAGCACCCATGTATCCTGCTTATCCCTGCCTACAACCTGGCTTGTAGTTGGCTTTAACGTAATGGTTTCATGAATAATGGATACATTATTTGTCGTCACCGTAGTGCTTTCTCTAATCGTGGTCACGGTAATGTTTTCTGGAGGAGGTGTTAGAGGTAGATCTTCAGCCCTGTAATCCCATATGCACTTAGCTGTGGTTTTTATTAGTGTTCCTCCGGGAATCTCCTTTACTACCTCATAGTATGGTTTCCACTCGCCCTTAAAGTATATGAGTCTACTATTCCATCCAGCCATACCCTCTCTAATAGTCTTTATGATCGCGTCTATGTCATTGCTTGTTAATCCTTTTATTGCTCCTATCATAGTGAGCCATTTCAACTCATATTCAAGCGCCTTCTTTAATAGCTCCTCAGTTATATTTGGTGATGGTTTCACATAGTCTTCAACTATAGTGCTTGCCTTAAAGTCTATTCTTGTAGTATTGACTGTATTGTTTAGGATTTTCCCTAGCTCATTTAATACTATCTCGTCGCTAACATTACCCGGGGTCTTCATTGACAAGTATATTGTTGTCTTATTACTTCTATACGCGATCATCATGTTTCCTGTAAGCTCTGTGCCATTGATATTCTTTTGAATTATTGCCTTAGCGTACCTGTTGTTTTCCTCTATATTAATGCTCCAGTTAGACCTCTCTAACCCGCCCATTATTTTCTTGTAGTCTAGTTTAGAGCTTACTTCTGCTTTAATTGTGTATATTCTAATTGTTTCTTCTACAAGTATTGTTTTACCTTCAATTCTAATGCTGACATATTCTTTGGCATCTGGTTTAAATGATACTGGTTGTAGTGTTAGAACCACGGTAACGTCTTCGGGTGCTACATGGCTCCTCCACACATAGGTTTTCCCCACTCTATCTACTATCACGCCAGGCACACGGTCTAAGACTCCAAGATTATATTTTACGCCAGGTTTATTCAATACTACCTCGAGAGAATATCTATCGCTTGGATCAAAGCATGCTAAACCAGCTATACTTAAACCGACGACCAC
>JALVFK010000170.1 GCA_027030065.1 Desulfurococcales archaeon
ATTCTAGTATTCATATATTATTCTACCTCCAACCATGACGAGCCTAGGCCTTATACCCGCGATATCGTATTCGCTGAGACTCCAGGGGTTTTCATCGAGAGCTATTAGGTCTGCGAAGTATCCCCTCTTTATTAAACCTATCTCTCCTTCATCTCTTCCAGCTATTGCTCCACCAATAGTGTATAATGATAATGCCCTACTAGCTGGTAGACTCTCGCTACCAGTTATACTTGATAGCTTCCCCCTATGTATTGCCGCCGCTATGCTTAGCCAGGGGTTTACTGGTTCTACTGGTGCATCACTACTACCCGCTAATACCAGTCCCTTAGACATAAGGGATTTAAAAGCGTATACATGTCTTGTTCTCTCACCTAGTCTCTGCTCTATCCACCAGTCACTTATAGTAAAGTGTGGCTGTACTACTATTGCTAGCGGCTTGTATTTAGCAAGCTTTTCTATTATTTCTGGTGGTGTTAGTGATGCATGCTCTATCCTAATATTGTCTGGTGGTACCATTGATAATGCTTTAATTACCTCTTCTAACGCTCTATCACCAATAGCGTGTACTGCTAGGAGAAGACCATTCCGTCTAAGCTCTGATGCGAGAGATACTACTTCTTCTGCCTTCAATAATAGTTTGCCTCTATTCAACTCGTCATCACTATACGGTTCTTTTAGAGCGGCAGTCCTAGCGCCAAAGCTACCGTCCATGAACACCTTTACCCCTTTTATGGAGAGCATGGGGTTTTCCTTGTATTGAGCTAATAGTTTCTTATCTATTCTTTCATAAGCCTTTCTTGACAAAAACAATCTCACTCTTATGGGAAGCTCTTTCTTTTCCTCTAGTAGTCTCAGTGCATTGAATTCCTCTAAGCTAGCATTCATTGAGTGCACTGTTGTTAACCCATAGGAGGCTAAATGGAGTAGGACTCGGCGGAGCCTACTAGCTAGTTCTTCTACTGAGGGCTTGGGTATAGAGTCATAGACTAGTTGGAGAGCGTCCTCATATAGTATACCAGTAGGCTCACCACTATCATTAAAGTCTACGAAGCTTTTGTATTCTTTTAAACGCTCTTTTAAGCCAGTCTTCTCTAACGCAACACTATTAACTACACCTACATGTCCGCAAACTCTTATTAAGAAGACAGGATTGTTTGGAGAAGCCTCATCTATATCCCATCGAGTGGGAAGCCTCTTCTCATAGAAGAGTTCGTGATCCCATCCCCTACCAATAATCCACTCGCCTTTCTTGACTCTAGTTGACTTTAATCTTATTGCTTCAACTAGTTCACTAATACTCCTAGTCCCCCTTAAGTCGAGCCAGTCTAAACCCATTGCAAGCCACGATAAATGTAAGTGTGCGTCAATGAGGCCGGGTATGAGGACTGAGCCACCTAGATCTATAATTCTAGAAGCCCTTCCACTATATTTTCTACAAGATTCTTCTCTTCCAACATGTATTATCCGTTCTCCTTCAACTACAACACAGTTTTCAGCATAAGATCCCATGACTCGGGCGTTCTCTAGTATAAGGATTTCCTCCGGAATACCTGGTGCACCTAAGCTATACCGTAGTAAAGTACTACTATATTTATGTACTTGTTATCCAATTATTCTCCTCCGGGAAACAAGTACTTGTTAACGATGCGGTGGTAGATATTGGATAGGGTTAGCGTGGGATTAGTAGGAGCTGGTAAATGGGGTTCTAATATTGCACGCGTGTTAAAGGAGCTTGAAAAGGAGGGGCTAGTAGAATTTAAACTAATAGTAGATGTAGATGAAGAAAAGGCTAAGAGCTTAGCTGAAAAACACAGTGTGCCTAGGTATTCGAGTAGTTTGGATAGCGTGAAGGGCCTTGACGCTGTAGCCGTGGTTGTTTCAATACCCCACCTAGCTAGTACGGCTAGGAAAATCGCTTCAATGAATGTAGACTTGTTTGTTGAAAAACCAGTTGCGAGGAGTCTGCGTGAATTAGAAGAATTGAAAAAGGAGGTAGAGGCTAGAAAGCTAGTAGCAGTACCAGGGTTTATTATGAGGTTTAACCCGGTCGTAGAGTACCTTAAAGGAAAAGCTGGGGAGCTAGGCGTAAATGTCTTAGAGTTGAGGAGACTTTCAAGAAGACCCAAGCATGCTAGGAGAAACAATATCCTATTAGACCTTGCAGTCCACGATATCGATATAGCAAACTATATATTATCGGATAAGACTGAACCCATACTCAAGGCATGGATGCACATGAAGGTTAGTAGCGATGAGGTAGTTAAGATAGTCTTGGACTACAATGGCACACCAGCAATGATCCACGTAGACGGTATAAGTCCAGCAAAGGTAAGAGAAATAGACATGATAACACCGGAATACTTTATCCGTGGAAACACGGACAACAATACAATAACGTATCTTAAAACTGGAGAACCCCCACGAGTCGTTAAGGTTAATGGAGAAGAACCGTTGAAGAGAGAGTTGCGTGAATGGATTCGTAGAGTTAGAGGCGAAAATAGTTGTTCACCTACACTTGATGATGCGTGGAGAGTTCTAAGAATACTAGATCCTATTCTAAGAGAGTTAGGCTAACAACACCTTGTGAGGAGGAGGTAGGATCTAAAACCCTGCAATAACTTGTATTATTTTCTTAGGGTTAGGTGGTTTAGGCATTGAATATAGGTGGTAGTATAGCTTATGCTATAAACATACTCCAGAACATTATCAAGACATTGTTGGAAGAGACATTGTTTAAACAGAATCCAGAGCTAGCAGAACAGTATAGTGGTGCTTTCAGCATACTTATCCTGCTAACTGCTCTCTACCTGCTGCTTGTTTTCGCTTCATCTCTAAAGAAAGTTATAGGATACATATTGTTGTTTGGATGGGGCTTACTAATTCTATCACTTATCTTGTCCAAGCTCTAGGTGATAGTATTTATACTTGCAGTGCCTAGTCTATTAGGATTCAAAAGCGATAATTTAAATATCCCCTTTTGCAACTTATGCGTACTAAGAGAGAAAGATTTATCTCCACTAGAAAACATAGGGAGTACTGTGGGTGAGCATTCAATGACAAGTGAACAGAGCTTACTCCTACAAAAAAGAAGGAGAAGGAAGAGAAAGGCGTGGATAGAGGACTCTAAGATATACTTAAAGAAGAGAAAAACAGTTCACGAGATACCTATACCAGAAGAACTAGTAGACTTCGCTAAGAAGGAGATAGAGCTAATAGACTACATATTATTCGACTCACCAATAGCCAGCAAACTAAGACACCCAGCAACCGCTAGAACAATAACAATACTCCTATACGCGAGAGCCAAGGGCATACCCATATCAAGAGTAGCAAAACAGTTCAACATAGCACACGAGCAACTCTACCGTATCGAGCGACTACTAGAGAAGGCTGGAATAAAGGAGGAAGTATACAAGGAAGCAGAAAAACTTCTAACACAACCAGAGGAAGGCAAGAAGAAGAGGAGAAGAAAGAAATAACAAGGTAATAATGGTTTTACACCAACACTAACAATTTTTATACTTCACATATTACTCAAGCCGCTCCTCCACATTAACCTCTACAGAATCATACTTATTATGAGCTATGTAATCCTTAAACTATTTAAATCAGAACACCTACAAGGCTAACCAAGGTTGTAGTATAGTAAAACCAGGTGTTCTAGGATATGGCTAAGCTAAGTACAATAGAATTATGGAAGAAGGTTCGAGTCTTTCCAGCATGGCTTATATTGGCTGAGGCATTATTATTGATAGCAACCTTTCTACTACCGATATTTGTGAGAGCGACTAATCCTTTAGCACAACTTGTATTCCAGCTAGCATTCATGATAATGTTAACGCTATTTATGGCCACATTAACTACATGGATGGTTGCATGGAGTGTCGCACGGGCACTAATAATATTGTCGGAGGAAAAAGGGTCTTCAGGAAAAGAAGGAGAGGAAGGAGAAGGAGCCGAGAAGAAAGCGGAACAATAACATCATATGGCATTATTAATCTTTTATTCTCTCCGCTTCCTTATTCTATATTGTCTTTTCCTTAGGAGATAATAGCTCATTTAACCCTTCTCCAAGTAGACCGAAACCGAGACTTAATAATATAATGAATATTCCTGGAAACGTTATCAGCCACCAATACCCGGCTGGTAGGAAGGGCTGTCCTGCTTTTAGGTCGAATCCCCAATCGGGTGTAGGGGGCGTTACTACGAATCCCAGGAAGCTTAACCCAGCCTCTGTTAGTATTGAGTCAGCCGTATTGAGTGTAAAGACTACCGTTAACGTGGGCGCTAGATTTGGTAGAATGTGCCTAAATATTATCCTCTTTGTTGGTGCTCCCGTAGCTATAGCTGCTTCAACATACTGTGATGCTTTTAACTGGAGAGTGGGGCCACGCGTCATGCGGAAGTATGTTGGAATATATACTACAGCTATTGCTGCTGCAGCATTAATTATACTGGGACCCAGCACGCTTGCTAGAGCTATTGCTAATATGAGGCCAGGGAAAGCATAGATAGAGTCCATGATCATTGCTAGAGCTCTGTCAATTTTACCCCCGAGGTAGCCAGATAATAGTCCTAGGGGGACACCTATTGCTGCAGATAGTATCGTTGACACTAATACTACTGTTAATACTACTCTACCACCCCAGAGTATGCGTGAGAACAAGTCTTGGCCCAAATTGTTGGTGCCGAAGAAGTGCGCTGGACTCGGTGGTTGCAATATGTCTCTAGAACCCTTTGTTGGATCGTAGGGTGAGATTAGAGGAGCCAGCAAGGTCATCAATAATAATGGTATTAATATTCCGAGACCAGCTATTATGAATCCCTTACCAGGGTATCCTAGACCCGTCCTAAGTCTTAGTAAATAATCTATTATTCTCATACCTATCACCACTAGTATCTTACTCTCGGATCAATTATCGCGTAAATTATATCTACTATAAAGTTGATTAGCGCTACGAATAACGCGAAGAAAACTATGGTTCCCTGCACGGTTGTGTAGTCAACATATATTATTCTCTCTAATAGAAACGTGCCCATACCGGGCCAGGAGAAAGTAGTCTCAGTTAGAACTGCTCCGGCAAGGAGTATAGCGAACTGTAATCCCATCATAGTTATCAATGGTATGAACGCATTACGCAGAGCCTTACGTAATAAGCTTTTAGGAGGCAAACCCATAGCTCTATAAGTAGTCATATAGTCTTGTCCAAAAACCTCTACTAGATTGTTTCGTACGAGCCTAGTATAGGCACCCGACAATACTACTCCAAGAGTTATCGAGGGAAGTATGAGGTAACGTATAGCACTAACAAGACTATCCCATCGACCCGTTAATATGCTATCCAAGACGTAGAGTCCCGTTATCCTAGGCGGAGCTAGATCAGGGTCTATCCTGCCAGCTATTGGAAGCCAATGCAACCATACACCAAATACTATCTGTAGCATCATACCGAACCACGGTATGAAGAGAGTCCAAGCAATCAATCCATAGAGGCGCATAGCGGTATCAGTTTTAGAACCCTTCCTAAGAGCAGCCATAGACCCGGTTAATAGTCCTATCAAGACACTTACCGTGAAAGCAGAGATGGTTAACTCTAGTGTAGCTGGAAACCTATCCATAATCTCATTTATGACTGGCCGCCTACCCCAAATCATACTTCTCCCGAGATCACCGTGTAGTACGTTCCATAGATACTCTATATACTGGATATAGGGTGGCTTATCGAGTCCTGCCATATGTCTTAGCTCTTCTATACGTTGGGGAGGAGCCTTCATACCAACCATAGCTAATATGGGGTCACCTGGAATAATCCTCATAACAAAGAATACGAATGTGAGAAGTATGAGTACTGTAGGGATCATGAGGAGCGCTCTAACGGCAATAAATCTGCCCAAACCCATGAATCATCTCCTTATTATGAGTTGTTCTCCACTAATGCTTTTAGACAAGCGATTTGTTTGTATTGTAAAAAATAGTGTGTTTGTAGTAAAAAACATTGACTAGTCCCCTTTCTCCTTACCCTGTTTGTTTTATTTGTTTAGCTCTTCCAGTATAGTAGGTAGTATCTGAACAGCATTGTTGGATCGAGTATTATTCCGCCTACATCCTTCTTAGCTACCATGAATAGCTTGCCTTGAATTAATGGTATTATTGGTACGTCTTCTGCAAGTATCTTTTGTACTTGTTCATAATACTTTGCTCTCTCGTTTTGATCAGTCTTTACTGCTGCTTCGTCTAAGAGCTTATCGACTTCAGGATTACTGTATCCTGAACCAGTCCAACTATTGGCTTCTGAGTGGAGGAAGGGTGTTAGATAGTCGTCTGGGTCTATGTAGTCTGGATACCATCCATAGAGGCTTATCATTAGCATTCCTTTCCTAGTGTAGTCTAGGTAGGTTGTCCATTCCGCACTCTTAATGGTTACTTCTATTACTCCAGTTGCCTCTAACTGCTCCTTTAATACCTGTGCTAGATCTGCCTCGGTATCACCATAGTGTGTTGGAGTATACCATAGCTCTAGTTTCAACTTGTTGTTCTCATTATAGCCTGCTTTTGCTAGTAGTTGTTTAGCTAGCTCTATGTTTCCATCACCGTATTTTTCTTTAAAGACGTCTATGTGGCTCCACATTCCTATGGGTACTAGGCTGTAGAGGGGTTCAACTGTTCCCATGAATACTCTTTGTGCTATATCGTTTCTATCTATAGCTGCTGCTATTGCTTGCCTTACTAGCTTATTGTTTGTAGGTTCCATCTGGCAGTTTAAGATCATGTATCTTATGAATGCTCCTGGAACCTCTATTACTTGTAGGTTGGGGTTGTTCTTCAAGCTCTCAATATCTATTGGTCTTAGGGTTCTCCACGCTATGTCTATCTCGCCATTCTCGATTGCTAGTCTAAGTGTTGTAGCATCTTTGTAGAATCTTATTATGACTTTCTGGATCTTAGGTTTCTCGCCGTAATAGTATGGGTTAACTTCAAGCACTAGTTCCTGGTCTCTAACCCACTTTACTATCTTGTAGGGACCAGCTCCACCAGCTGTTTGATCGCTATCCACTTGGTCTGGATTATATGCTGGATGTACTGGGAAGTATGGTGGTGTTGCTACTAGTGCTAGGAAGTATGAGACTGGCTTCTTTAACGTAAACTTTACTGTATAGTCATCTAGAGCTTCAACCTTGTCTACAAAGCTTGTTACAAGCCATGCAGGGTCACCATTTATTCTCATAACTCTCTCAATGCTTCTAACAACATCCTTTGCTGTTAAGGGGGTTCCATCAGCGAATTTTACGTCTTTTCTAAGGTAGAATATCCATACCTTACCATTGTCTTTGACTTCCCATCTCTCCGCAATAGCTGGTACTATTTGTGTTGTCCCGGGCTTGTATTTTACTAGCCCCTCCATTATATTGCTTAATACCTCCCACGTGTAGAAGTCGTAAGCATTAGCTGGGTCAAGGTCTGTTACCTTATCTGTAACGCCTATAACTATCTTTGTCTCCTTAGCTGGAGTGGTAGTTGTTGGTGTACTAGTAGTTGTCTGGGTAGGAGTAGTTGTTGTAGTCTGAGTTGTAGTGGTAGCTCCTAGAGTCTCTGTTATTGTCTTGGTTTGTGTTACTGTTTGGAGGACTGTTGTGGTTGTTACTTGTACGCCTTTACCAGCTGATAATCCAGCATAGTATCCAGCTACTGCTGCTATTATGATTAATACTATGCCTAGGACTATGTATGATGTAGATAACCCTTTCCCTATTTTCATGGAACATATACACCTCTTATTGATATGGGAAAACAGTGGTTCCCTAATAATATTTAAACTTTAACCTAATTAGCCTTATGCAGTGTTTAATCGGAGAAGAGGGTAGTTGATGAGAAAAATCGGGAAATTAAAAATACAGTAGCCTACGTAGCTATTTCTTACGTATGATCCATGTGGTTTTATCTCCTTTATCCATTAACTGTATTCCGAGATTCGCTAGTTCGCTCCGAATAGTGTCTGAGAGCTCGTAGAGTTTTCTCTTTCTTAACTCTCCTCTAACTCTTACTATTAGGTCTATGAGCTGGTCTACTAGTTCGATTTGCCCCACCGGTTTTTCATGGAAGTATTCGTCTAGTACTCCTAGTACTTGATTGAACTCGTATAGTATCTGGTAGGCTCTTAGTGGTAGAGTCTTGTGTTCAGAGTATTGTATGTCGCGGAATACTATGTTGGTTAGCCTATATACTTGGCTGAAGGCCTCACTTGCATTAAAGTCGTCGTCCATTGCCTCGTAGAACCTTGTTCTCGTGTCTTCTAGTTCTATTAGTGTTCTGATTTCTTCTTCTCTTAGTCTATGGGCAATGCTGGTCTCCTTGATCCTCTTCTTCAATAACTCTACCGTTGCTACTAGTCTCTCTAAGTGTTTCTTGTATTGCTCCATAGTCTTATCTGAAAAGTCTACTGGTTTACGGTAGTGTACTGTTGAGAGCCAGAGCCTTATGACCTTGGGGTCGAACTCCTTGAATGCCTCCCTCAATACTATTATATTTCCGAGACTCTTGCTCATCTTTTCTCCACTGATAGTTAGATAACCTGTATGGATCCAGTATTTTACCCAAGGTCTCTTACCGAATCTAGCCTCACTTTGAGCACGCTCGTTCTCATGGTGTGGAAATATTAGGTCTTGGCCTCCTCCGTGTATGTCGAATTGTTCTCCTAGATACTTAGAGCTCATTACACTGCACTCTATATGCCATCCAGGTCTACCGCGACCCCATGGGCTATCCCACCATGGTTCGCCTGGTTTAGCTGCTTTCCATAGAGCGAAGTCGTAGGGCTTCTTCTTCTCCGATAAAACATCTGTTTCCTGTCTCCATTGTTCTTTTTCGAAGCGTTTACTGAGTTCACCGTAGTAGGGGTATTTGTCTACTTCAAAGTAGACACTCCCGCTTGGTGCTACGTAGGCGTATCCCTTGTCTATTAGTGCTTGGATAAACTCTATTATATCGCTTATGTGCTCCGTTACCCTTGGGTGAACGTGTATTGTGATATTGAGTTTTTCTAAAGCCTCTAGATAATCCTTCGTATAGTAGTCTGCTATCTCCTTCCATGAAACCCCTCTTTCCTGTGCGCGCTTGATTATCTTATCATCTATATCAGTTATATTCTGTACATGGAATACGTCGTAGCCCTTCAGCCTTAAATACCGTTTTATCACGTCAAAGGCTACATAGGTTCTCGCGTGACCGAGATGAGAATAATCGTATACTGTTGGTCCACATACGTACATTTTAACTATTCCGGGACGTAGGGGTTCGAAGAGTTCTAGTCTTCTACTCAGAGTATTGTAGACCTTCAACACAATAGAGGTGCCACCGCTGACTCATAGACATGAGGCGATGTAATAAGTCTTACTTTTCCTTGGGAGTAAGTTCTTTCTAGAGAATAGTGTTTTGAGCAGGGTATTACCCATAACTATGTGTGGACCGCTAAGTATTATTGTATGTAGTGGTTGTTAATGAGTTGTTACTAGAGTGTATATGGGGGTTCTTGTTTTTAAGTAAACCATGACTATAGTATACTTTTAGCTGAGGGCTGGGCGGAGACATGTCTACTGTCACAGCAGCTACTAGCGGTTCTCTAGGAGACAACATGGAGTTCTGGGCTAAGGCTCGTAGGGTATTTGGGGAGCTCTTAGTTGATAAAAGGCTTGCTGAAAACCAGGTTATAGCAAGGCTTCCTAGGTTTGTATCAGAGTATCTTGTATCGAAGCTGTGTAAGAAGAATAATTGCAGTAAGCTTGTAGAGTTTGTTCGAAAATACTATCCGGATCCAAGAGACAAGGACAAATACTTGCACGAATTAATGGTTAAGGGAAAGCTGAAGATCATTGATGAAGTCAAAGTAGTAGTAGATGTCAAGAAGGGGCTGCTGAAAGCAGTTATCCCAAGTCTAGGTATAGTAGATGCAGGCATACTTGAGGAAATAGTATCAGAGAACGAAAACCTCATGCGCACCGGTATGTGGGGAATAGTAGAGTTATCCTATATGAAGGATAATCAACAGAAAATTATTGTAACCGGGTTCACACCCTTCCAAGTCTCAAGAATAGACCTCGACTGGTTTCTTGAAGCCTCACGAAAATTCAGTCTAGAAGAATGGACCTATTTAATAATAAATACCATAGGCTTAAACCCCGAAGCATATTCACCTGAAGCAAGACTAATACTCTTAACAAGACTCACACCCCTTGTAGAATCAAACCTGAATATAGCGGAATTCGGGCCCCGTGCAACGGGGAAGACCTTCATCTACCGCAACCTAAGCTATTATACCAGGATTATAAGTGGCGGGAGAGTAAGCCCTGCACAATTATTCTACAATATAGTTACAAAACAAGTCGGATTAATAGCCGTAAAAGACGTAGTAGTATT
>JALVFK010000171.1 GCA_027030065.1 Desulfurococcales archaeon
CCTCGTGTACGTTCGTATAGATTACATCTATTCCTAGTTCTCTCGCTCTCTCTAGCGCCTCCTTGAGTATATCTATTGCTATGATTAATTTTCTCGTAGGCTTCTTACCCAAGACTTTCTCCATTATTTCACAGCGTGTTTGAAACCATTCGACATCATTGAGTTCTACTAGAGATTTTACTTCTATAAACCATATTTCTCGGTTATGGACGTAGATGTCTAGTTCTATACGAGCACCTTTACGAAACCAGCGTCCATCTATATCCTTAATGCTTATCTTCTCTACTTTCTCAGCATGAATTCCCTTCCGCTTTAATAGGTCACGGTATATTTCTAGTATAAGTCTCTCAATACCTATTCCAGCTCTAGATGTAAATCCTCTTACTTGGGCACGAAGCATCGATGTATCTCTTTGGATTTGATTAAATCTCTCATCATGTTCCAGCAACTTCTTCTCTATTACTTCAAATCTCTTATTTATTTCCTCAAAACGCTTATCATGCTCTAAGCTCTTAACCCACAGCTTCCTTAACTCCTCCCCGATACGGTCAAGCCTCTTTAGAATCTCCAATAATCCAAGCTTACCAGCAACAGCATACCTAAACTCAGCATCTTCTTCTAAAGCCCTCAAGAAACGCTTCCTCTCATCACTAGATAGCGAAGCCATACCATCATCCCCTGATATTCTCTAAAAATCAACGTATAAACATATCGTCCCCTATACGGATACATATATCAGGTGTTCCGGGAAACCCAACTCAATCCAACACGACTAGCCTTACCCGATGCGGAAAATTATATGACTTATACGCTGGGGTTAAAGGAACACCTTATTGAGGGTGGATTGTGTGAAGGTAATGGTTATCAGCGACTTACACTACGATAAACATGTCTACAAGGGCGTTGATGAGAGTAAGGCTTGGGAGTGGCTACTGGATATAGTGGATTACCATGAACCAGACCTACTATTATCTTGTGGCGACTGGGGTACTAGTATTAGTGTAGAGGAGTTCTACGAGTTGCTTAAGAAGACCATTGTTTTAACGATATATGGTAACCACGAGGACATGAAT
>JALVFK010000172.1 GCA_027030065.1 Desulfurococcales archaeon
TGAGCCAAACTTGCTGAGATCCTCTAGCCAGCCCTTAGATGCAAAGTAGTCTAATCCTCCGTGTAGTTCTCCTATCAGGCTAATAGTTACTTTACCAGCTTCCTCCTCTGCTTGTAGACGCGTAGCTAAATCATCGTAGGATAAGGCTACGAACTCTACGTTAATACCAGTCTCATCTTTGAATTCTTTCAGTAGAGTTCCTTTAACAAACGCTTGTTCCTCTGGTGGGTTCAACTGTGTTGACGCCCAGATAATAGACGTTGGCTTTTGTTGCTGCTGCATCATGTATACTGCTATTCCGATAATAATGACGATGATAATGATGGCTACCGCTATTCCAACTGTTTTTGATATACCAGAATGTAGTCTCATAGGGTATCTTCCCCACTTTTCTCTAACTGATACTGGTATATATAGATTGCTTTTTTAGTTTCAAGCGAATAATTTATCTACTTTTCTAACTATTTTACATTTGGCGACACCTATTTATTCCGGATACAAGGTTAGGAGAAACATTGTAGTCTAGGGGTAAGGGTTAGCGTCGTTGGAGCTAGAGAAACAAGTTGAAGGAGTATTCCGAGAACTCGGTTTAGGTAGGCAGCACGCGAAGATCTATTTGGGCCTAGTCTATTCTGGGGGGAGGGCTACAGCTGAAGAGATAATTAAGAGAACTGGACTACCAGCAAGTACTGTGTATAAGGGGTTGAAGGAGCTTGAAAATAAGGGCTTAATATTATCACTAGCTACTAAGCCTAAATCCTACATGATAGTCTCGCCTTCTAGAACAATAAACCAGTTAATAGAGAACAAGGTTGAGGAGATACTAGCCCAGGCTAAACGCGTTTCAAATATAATAGAAGCCAGTATCCTATCACCCCAATCAGTTAGAGAACCAGTCTACTCAAGTATAAACGGTTGGAGCAATATAATAAGCCTCGCCCGATACATTATCCAGGCAGCAAGAAACGAAGTACTAGTATTCACGCCCATCCACGTATTAGACGAGTTCTCATGGGAGCTAGAAGAAGCCCGCCACCGAGGAGTATACGTTAGCCTCGTACTATCAAA
>JALVFK010000173.1 GCA_027030065.1 Desulfurococcales archaeon
CCACGATTAGTTGCTAGTATTATTATTGGTGCTAGCTCGCTCTCCATTGCACGTGAGAGGAAGCTATAGCTCTCGATATCCAGCATGTGGGCGTCGTCTATGAATAATACTCCTGGCACTATCTCGCCTCGTCCCTCTGAAACCCATTTCCTAACTTGCTCGTCAACTGTTTTCCTTACCTCTGGGCTTATCTCTTTCTCAGCCTCGAATCCAAAGAGAGATGTTATGGTTACGCGTTGAGCGGCTATGTAGACGTCTAGGTCGTGAAGGGTTAGTGTGTGTACTATCTCCTTAGTCTTCTTCACCATTCCCTCAGGTATTTCTACGAGTCTCTCAGCCTCTACGTCATAGTACTTGGCTTTCTCATACCCCTTAGCCTTTCCAACCTTGTAGACGCGGCCCGTTTCAGCGTCAATCCATATAACGTCTCCTCTCCTCACACCCATCTGGAGTAATTGAACAGTTACTTCTTCTGGCACGGTTATGGTTAGCTCATCGTCCCTAGTTGCTAGTGTTATCCTAGCCTCACGTGGAACCATAGCATAGGGGTTGAAGGGGTGCTTGATCCTCCTAATCTTGATCTCCTTGACAACACCCTCATACACTTTCCTCTTCTCCCTAATCCTAACACCAATAGCCTTACGCAACGCCTGCATCAATACCTCAGTCTTCTTCATCTCAGTAGAATAGACCTCCGAAGCACTTAGCGCAACAAAGGGCGTATCCTCACCGAGTTCACGAGCAATAGCAACAGCTATAGCAGTCTTACCAGTACCCGGGGGTCCAACAAGCAATACACCCCTACCAGCCATCTTACCCTCACGAATCATCTCAACAACAAGCCCAGCAGCCTCCCTAGCCTCCAACTGACCCACAAGGCCAGCTGCAACCTTCTTAGGCTTACCCTTCTCATCTAACCCTAATCCACGGATATGACTATGAGCACCAATACGCCTAAACTCAACAGTCTTGGGAACCTCCCTAATCTCAACCACACCAATCACCCAATAACCAGCAAGCACGCAAAACACAAATAAAAACCTTTACCACATAGACAAGACGA
>JALVFK010000174.1 GCA_027030065.1 Desulfurococcales archaeon
GTCTTTCCCGCCCAGTACTTTATACTAGTCTAATTACAACTGGTTGAGTAGAAGGGGTGCACGAGACATGAGAGGCCTAGACTTGTACAAGGTTTTGGGAGGCCTAATAATAGTACTAGTACTATCAGCTATAACTGTCATACCAGTTGAATCGCTTATAGCAAGTGCTGCAGACGATAATGGCTCAGTAAACGAGACTGGAGCTGGATCCAAGGGCAATGTCTCTGTTAGCGATATGAGGGTAGTTGCGGCTAAGAGACTTATAGATAGAGTAAGGGATAGAATAGAGAACATATTATCACTAGCCGTGGAATACAATGCAACAATACCAGAGAACATGACCAAGCTAGTAGATGAGGCAAAAACACTACTAGACAACGCTACAAGAATTGTAGAAGAAAAACCGTGCGAAGCAATAAGGCTTGCAATAAGAGCAGCTCATGTGTTCCGCCCAGTAGCAGTCTACGTGCTATCAAGTCTTCCAGAAAGTGTTAGGGAAGAGCTAACTAAGAATGCTCTAGAACGCCTAGTTGAAACTAGGATAGAAGCTGTAAAGAGATTTGAAGAGAAACTAGGGTTCCTAGAAGAAAAGAACATAACCATACCAGGAATAGTATACGAGAAAATAGACCAAGCTAAAGAACTCTTAAACCAAGCTAAGGGAATGCTAGAAAACAACACCTACAATGCCAGCGAAATACGTAGGATAATCCACCAAGTAGATAAACTACTAGCTGAGGCAACAATCATATTATACAAGTACTTTGGCAGAATGTGGCACATCTTCAGCCTAATGGATGGAGCATATCATAGGCTAATAATGGGTATCGTAGCGGTTACGAGAGCCGTAAACCATACAGTAAGACTAGTAGAAGAAAACAATACCGCTACAGCATACAATATTACATCAAGACTAATACAAGTAGTAGACAGGATTACAGAATACTTGAACAAAACACTACTCCTCCTAGAACAACGCAATGCCAGCGAGAATGCTACAGGACTAGTAGAAACCCTATACAATACGCTAGTAGAAGTAAAAAGCCATCTAGAACAAGCCAAGGAGAGCCTAGAAGCAAGAAACACTCTTACAGCACTAGACGAGCTAAAACAAGCCCTAGATAAACTAGTAACAACACTAGAAGAAAACAAGGACCTCATAAAGGGAATACACCACCACCTAGACACGCTCAAACACACTTCAAGAATACTTGCGGAAGCATTAGAGAAGAATATAAGAAGAATGGCTATGAGGAAAGCAACAGAACTAGTAGTATTCATTGCAAGAATTAAAGCAAAGCTAAACTGGCTAGAAAAACTCTACGAGAACGGTAATATAACAGCAGAAGAATACGTTAACGCGCTAACACATGTTAAAACAATACTTGAAAATATTCTAGAACACTTAGAGAAAACACCTCACCTACCAGAGAAGCTTGTTGAGGCCTTAGAGGAGCTAATCAACTGGATAGACAATCAACTACAAAGCATTCAAGAACAAACCCAGTAATAATCTAGCTTCGCTGTAGAAAACTATTTCAAAACTCTTTTTTCCTCAAGCCATGCTTATTATCCTTAGAGGCAAGGTTAAAGAGACATGAATCTCCATAAACTAATAGCATTATTACTTGTAACTATAGCCTTGACCGCCCTGTCAGCTCTCTCGCAGTCTACTAGTATTAGTGTTGTAGTAGAAGTATACGTTGATGGGAGTGCTAAGATAACCTATAACGTAACGGTAAGCCAGCCGCCCATACAGTTAACGCTTCCCCTACTAGGTCAGCCCTTCTATGCTGAGGCATGGTCAGATAATGAGTCAATACCAGTAGAATACAACGATACTAGCATCACTTTTACCGCTACGGGAGACAACACCATAATAGTATATTATACAAGCAATCTTACATCTAAGAAAGGAGACGAGTGGACACTAAAAATACATTCTCCATGGCGTATAACAGTAATCCTCCCACCAGAAGCACTAGTCTACGATGTTCAACCACAGGAATTCGAGCCAACAGTTGTTAACGGCAAGGTTGGCTTCACATTCAATTCAGGCGATATAGAGGTAAAATACATCATAGTTCCAACACCAATAAAAACAAGCACAACAACCCCCACAACCACGTATGGAAACACTACTCAGACTAGTGGAGACACATGGCTACTAGTAGCAAAGACACTAATCCTAGCAGCTGTGGTAATAGCCATCTTCCTACTCGTTAAACGCATACGTGGGAAAAAGACTAGTCAACTAGAAGAACTAGATGAACGAGATAAGAAGATAATAGAGACACTTATCAGGGAGGGAGAACTAACAGCCCAAGAACTAATAGAGAAGACAAAAATCCCTAAAACACCACTTTACCGGAGACTAAAGAAACTCGTAAGCCAAGGATACCTTGAAACAATTAATCGTGGAGGAAAAACCTACTACCGCGTACGCAAACCAAGATAAAGGAGAACACTATTTACGCTCGTGTAGCCTCCACTTAATCTCCCTAATACTATTATTCTCATCTAAAACAAATACAAGCAAACCCTCACGCTCATAGAACTCTAATAACCTTCTCGCAGCCTCAGCGAGCCTCAAAACATCTTCTATGCTTCTCTTAGACCCTCTAAGTCTCTCCTTTTTACGCAGGACTACTATGTCTCTAATAGTCCTAGCTAACTCCACATAATCACGTCTCCTCTTGAGTTCATCCCAGGAGATCTCCACGGCTTCTCTTCTCATTCCATTACTCCTCAACTAATTTCCTTAACAAGTCTTCTACTCCTTCACTACGGGCTCTACTCCTAATATAGTCTAGGTCGAGTCTATCTTTAAGGCTCCTATAGAGGATTAATACCTTGTCTCTATCTTCTTCGCTTCTCCAGTACTTCCAGGCCGAGAGATACTTTACGATCAATTCTTCTGGAGGCTCAACATATACGTGGTATTTATCTATACTTATCTTTACAGGAGGCTTCCCGCTTACATAGTATGAGCCAACCATGTCTACTGCTTTTGACGCGAGTAATGGTAACATTATCATGTATACCCTGCTTGTAGGTTTCTCCGATATAGTTCTTACGAACTTCTCTACTATTCTCCGAGCACGCGGTCCCTCAACAATTATATCGACATCGAGTGTTCTATATGTTGAACCAGTATAGATCTCTACGGCGAAGCCGCCAACAATTATTATTCTACCATATCCTTTCTCTTCTAAATAGGAGTTGAGCCAAGCAAAGAATCCTAGAAAACGACTTGTATCATCGGGGAGGTTTTGGAGCCATTTAGATACTTGTTTCCATATGTTCATTAGTTTCCTAAGCTCGTCTTCTAGTTCAATGTTGTCTTCAGTCAAGGCTTTACACTTCACATATTATTTCGTTAAAATCCTTAAAATAATGTATTATCAACTCTTTCTCTCTGCAAGCAAGCCTGCTGCTATTATTATTGTTGAGACGACTAGTATCCATGCTGAAACCGGTATTCCTAGCCATGTTGTTATGAAGGCTTTCTTTGGCCCATATATTAGTGATGCGTAGACTCCTATTCCGGTACCTATTATTAGTGTTGTGTACGCGTATGCTTGTTTTCCTCTTACTCGTTCGGGTAGGATCCATGCGGCTAGAGTTAT
>JALVFK010000175.1:0-2808 GCA_027030065.1 Desulfurococcales archaeon
CTTTAACCTTTCTATTATTACTCTACGACTCGATCACCTGGGTATGGTTTCTACTCGTACCCATTGTAGCATGGGCTAGGCTTAAGCTTAGAGCCCATAGCCTAGCCCAGATTATTGCTGGTGGAGTACTTGGCGTCTTGTTGACTATTATAGAGGTAGTCGTCTACAATAATCTATTATTCCCCTAAACCCCTACTCGTTAATGGATGAACCGTCTTATCTGAATGGCTGAAAATAATGTTAGTTGACACTAAGATAACGAGAGCCCAACACCGTGGCAGCAGATTTGTTCTTAGAGATGTTTTTCTAAGCCTGGGGGAGGGGGAGAGCGTACTAGTAGTGGGGAGCAGTGGTTGTGGTAAGACTACTCTCCTACTAGCCATGACTGGTGTCTTAAATAATCTTCTTGAAGGAGAAGTTGAAGGTTATTCCAGAATAGGTGGAGTCAATCTCTTAGAACCAGAGGGGTTTAGAGAAGTTGCTAGACTAGTTGGAGTTGTGTTACAAGATCCGGATAAGCAGATAGCCATGCCTACCCCCTATGATGAAGTGAGCTTTGTCTTAGAGAACCTTGGCTTCAATGATATAGAGGAACGCACTAATAGAATACTGGGCATGTTCGGTTTAGCTGGTAAAGAGTTTGTAAGTATCGAGAAACTGTCAGGTGGGGAGAAGAGGAGGCTTACTATTGCTTCAGCTATAGTACATGATCCACCCATAATATTGTTTGACGAGCCAACTGCTTCAATAGACCCCTGGGGTGTGAGAGAAGTTAGAAAATACTTTAGGGAACATGTTAGTGGTTTGGGTAGGGCTTCAATAGTAGTAGAACATAAGGCTAAGTACTTCCTAGATCTTGTAGACGAAGTAGTCCTCTTAGAGGATGGAGTAATTAGGGCTCGTAGGAGGATAAGCGAAGTAGATGAAGCCTTTCTAGAATACCTGGAAGAACATGGAGTAGACGTTAGAAGCCCCATACTGATAAGAGAGCCTAGAAGAGATGTTGGGAGAACAATATTAGAGACTCGTGGATTAACAATAGGATACAATGGGCAACCAATAATAAGTGGAATAGACTTTGAGGTACGTGAGAGAGAAGTCGTCGTAGTAATAGGTGCTAATGGTAGCGGTAAGACCACCTTCCTGAAAACTATTGCTGGATCACTAAAACCAGTTGCAGGTGAAATAGTCTTCCGCGAGAAGAATCCAAGAATCTTCTATGTACCACAAAATCCCGACTACATGTTTATCCATACCCGAGTTAAACGCGAACTAGATGACTTGTATAAGAGGAGTGGTAGAATATTCATTGAGAAAATATTTAGTGAAGCACCATGGCTTAAAGGCTTACTAGACATGTCTCCACACCGCTTAAGCCACGGTCAGCGCAGGTGGCTTGCATTAACCATAGCCCGCGGATACAATCCCAGCATAGTATTGCTTGATGAGCCTACTACGGGACTAGACCTTAAACTATATAGGCATGTAATAGAATGGATAAGAAAAATCGTTAAAGAAAAGCGCAGCGTAGTAATAGCAAGCCATGACCCACGAGTAATTGCTGACCTAGCGGACCGAGTATACCTCGTAGAAAATAATCGTATGAGAGAAGTAAGCCTCGAGTACGGGTTGAAATGGCTTGAAGAGGGGTTCAAGTGAATGCCCCGAGTATTCCCGGCTACATGGTTCATCTATTCCCTAATAATGACTGCTCTCGCCTTCACTATTAGAAGCGAGATAGCGTTAATGCTACCAGCAATACCTAACTTCATATTAGGGCTCATACTATCTTTAAGGAAAAAGTATTATCTCTTCCCCATAGCCTTCCTATTAGCCGTATGGGCGCTATTCCTCAACGCCGTGTTATTTGTTAACTATGGTGAACCAGTAGTAGTTGTCGGACCATTAGTGATAAGATCTAATGCTCTATGGGCTACATTGATCGTAACGGTTAGGATAATGACTATTACTGGTGCAGCTATGATATTTGTTTCAATGATTAACCCAAGAGAACTAATAATATCACTTGAACGACAACTAGGCTTACCTAAAGGACTAGCCTTCGCCTTATCTCTTGCTCTAAGACTCATACCGCTCATGACCTACGATTACCACGAGATATTATTCATACGTAGACAGCGCGGCTATAGGACAAAACTCGTCATACCCACAGATGTTATAGGAGTACTCTTACCCTTAGTAGCAGTAGGCATTGATAGAGCTTACTGGATAGGTATTGCTGCAGAGCTTAGAGGCTTCCAGCTTAGGAAGAGGAGGTTTAACCCCAAGTATACGTTGTGGGATCTCCTGGTCATAGCCGCGGCTATAGCCCAGACTATTGTCTCATTGGCTATTGTTTTCCTACACTAACCCCACTAGATCATTATTTCTAGGAAAAACATATAGCCCCAAACACAAATAATTTTCAATGAAGAATTATAGTAAATCCCCTAATAAGCCCTGAGGGAAATGCACTATGCCCGCACGGAGGTATACGGCTATAGACTTCGCCATACTAGCTGTTGTCGCAGTAGTAGTAGGCTTGATCTTCTTCTTCATTGAAATACCATATGAGGTTACAAAAGCTGCTGCAGGCAAAATGGTGGCGAGAATAGTCTTCTACGGACTATGGTTTATAGGGGGTCCGCTAGCTGGTTCACTAATACGTAAGCCTGGAGCAGCCTTTCTAGGAGAGTTTCTTGGAGCTCTAGTAGAGGGTATCTTGCCCACGATATATGCCTCATCAGTACTAGTCTATGGTGCAGCTCAGGGAATAATGTCAGAGGTAGCCTATGCTATACTAGGCTA
>JALVFK010000175.1:2818-3625 GCA_027030065.1 Desulfurococcales archaeon
GGGTATAGGTGCTGGAGTCCTAGCTGGAGCCCTACCAGCACTAGTAGTACCCTTCCTAGACTACCTGCTATGGGGTGCCACTATAACAGACGTAATGCTATGGGTATACATGATTGGAGCAATGATCAGCGGCGCCATCTATGGAGCAATAGCAGCGTTAATAGGGAATACTCTAAGAAGATAAATATCCCACCATATTTCTCCTTCCTTCTTTTTCCTAACTAGCAGTACCCCAAGAAGGGTTAAGGGAATAGGGGTTGCCTAGGGCTTCAGTCTAGCACCACAGCGTGGACAATAAATACTATCAGCTGGAATACTTGCTCCACAGTAAGGGCATATAATCATAGAATTGACTTTACTCTCACCACCACCATTAACTAAGCGTTGACTCTGACCCATGGGTTCCGTGTGAAACTGTTTCTGAACTCCCTGGGCTAGCTCTGAGCCCGGAAACTGCATGTAGTATCTCTGTCCCTGTAATACTCTTTGATCCACCTGGTTCTGCCCACCTAGACTATTACCACCGTTACGATAGGGCTGGGATAACATGTTTTGCCCCATATTGTTCAGAGGATTCTGGGGGAGATAGGCTCCACCTTGCCCTGGGAGTACGGGTTGTGTTATTGGGGGCTGCTGGTAGGGTAGCATTTGAGGTAGGGCTTGCACCTGGGTTGGGGGAACTGGTTGGAAACCGTTTCCAAAAGCAGCAGTATACTGTAGGCGTAGGTCTTCTTTAAGCAAGTGTGTATAGACTTGGGTAACCTTTACGTCACGGTGGCCGAGTAGTCTCTGAACAGCTATAAGGCT
>JALVFK010000176.1 GCA_027030065.1 Desulfurococcales archaeon
GGCATTTGTATCCCTCCTATTTTCCCGCTTTGTGATACGCATACTGGTTTAACTTTTTTATCCTCCTCTTCTCAAATACCATCCTAGGTCTATAATGTTTTTGACGATAACTTTTCTTCTTGGTGCCAATATTTTATCTCTCCGTTTAGTTATTGCGCCTAGGGCCCTCCCTATACCAGTATATTCGTGTCTGTCATTAAGAACTAGCACTATCTGTTTTTCTCTTATAGTAGTTCCTATATCAATGATGGATTCAGTGAATATATCTTTGCCGTAGAGAAAGTTCTTTTCACCTCTATCGTTTACTATAACATAAACATTTGTCTTAGCTACTGCAGCATAGCCTAGCTCTAATGACGGGATAAACTTGTTTTTTCTTATTCTTCCAACATGGAATCCTAACGCATAAGGGTGTTTTTTCTTTTCTAAAATTTCATCAATTATTTTTTTAGCATCTTCGTTGATAGCGTAAATTTCGTTAAAATATCCTTCATAAATGTATGCATATACATTTTTGCTATGTAATTGTTCTACAAGTAAGTTCCTTAAAGTAATATTCCAGTTTTTGATTAAAAAATTATTTATTATAGATAACTCAGTTCGTGATAAATTTCTAACCTTAAGCTTACCCATCATTTTTTCCTCAGTTTAGCTATGAAGAATCCCTCCGTACCATGAACATATGGGTATAGTCTTTTACATTTTCTGAACTCTTTTCCGAAGTATACACCTTTGTATTCTTCTAGGCCATTAGCGCCGATCCCTATATCAATTGAAAGCAATTCTAACTCAAGCTCTCTATCATCTTTGATAACATTAAATATAACGTACTCGTTTTCCTCGGGTGCGATACTACAAGTAGAATAAACTATTATCCCGTTACGTTTAAGCATTCTTAATGCTGTTCTAAGCAGTGACATTTGTATTTTCGTCAATTTCTTTATATCCTCTATTGTTCTACTAGTCTTTCTCTCTGGAATCAAAGGAATTAGTCCTTCTCCTGTGCATGGGGCATCAAGTAATATCTTATCGAATCTTAAGTCGAATATTTCACTTATTTTTACAGCATCCATTCTAAGTATAATCGTATTAGTAACTCCAAGTCTATTGATATTCGATAAGAGTGATTTTATTCTTTTCCTATTCTTCTCAATAGCGACAATTACATTTCTATTTTCTGCAAGTTGTGCAATGTAGGTGGTTTTACCTCCCGGTGCGGCAGCCATATCTAATATTAATTCATTTGGTCTTGGATCAAGTATGAGAGGAGGTAACATTGATGCTGGACCTTGTATGTGATAGTAGCCTCTTAAATATTCGTGTGTAGCGCCTATTGGTATAGGAGAACTTAATATCCAATAACCATGAGGGAGCCACGGTATCTTTTCTATTATTATATTTTTCTCTTTAAGTCTTACTTCTAGCTCTCTACAACCTGTTCGTAGAGTATTACAACGTATTGATTTTAGTATAGGTTTTTCGTTTCCTTTAAGGAATAAGGTAACCTCATGCCAATCTCCAAATATTTCATAATATCTTTGTATCATATATGGCAAATATCCGTATCTTTTAGCAATATCTTTAGCTTTATTACTTATTTTGATATGGAAGATCTTATTTTCAATCACGTTGCAATATTCCTCTTTCATACCGATTATATATCATTATTTTTATGGTCTTTTATTAAAGGGTTAGTGTTTTCTATATCTCAGGGGATTCTTAAGTGTATAAGTATATAGCTATGCTAACAGATTTCGGAACTATAGATCCATATGTGGGTCTTATGAAATCTGTTATACTAAAAATAAACCCAAGTATAAATATCATAGATATTTCACATGATGTACCAAGTTTTTCTATAAGGGCGGCAGCATACATATTGTTAGTTTCAAAAGACTATTTTCCCCAAGGCACCATATTCCTCGTTGTTGTAGATCCGGGAGTAGGATCTAAAAGAAGAGCAGTGGTTGTGAAAACAAGAAATTACATTTTCGTGGGTCCAGATAATGGTGTTCTGTATCCTGCTATAATAGATGATGGTATATTGGATATAAGAGTAATAGAAAACTCTAAATTATTCCTTAAACCAGTCTCTAACACATTTCATGGAAGGGATATCTTTGCACCTATTGCCGCCTGGCTATCAAGGGGGCTACCTATAGATTCTGTCGGTAGACGTATTGACATAAATGATATCATTAAACTAGATTTCAATATTGTTAAATTGTCAAGTATTATTATTGACAAGACTTTATGCGGCGAGGTTGTATATGTAGATAAATTTGGTAATATTGCATTGAATATTAGGCTACCCGATTTTGAGTCTTTACCCTATGGTATGCGAGTCAAAATAATTGTAAATGATAGAATATTTTACGCTCATACGTCAAGAACCTTTTCCTTAGTTAGACATGGGGATATTGCCTTATATATAAATAGCTTCAAGTTTCTTGAAATAGGCGTAAACATGGGTAATGCTGCAGAAAAGCTTGGTGTAAATATTGGTGATAAGATTTGCTTAGAAGTAGAGAATGTGTGAGAGCATTATTTCCGGGTAGATTTCAGCCGCCACATAAGGGACACGGAGAAACAATTAAATGGATTCTTGAAAGATGTGATAGTATTATTATAGTTATTGGAAGCGCTCAAGAAAGTCATACATTTCAGAATCCATTAACTGCAGGTGAACGCGTAGAGGCTTTAAAGTTACTGATAGAGGATTTTTCGCTAGATTACACTAGAGTATTCATAATACCAGTACCAGACATATTTATGAACAAAGTATGGACAAGATTCGTTGAAGCATTTGTACCTAGATTTGACGTAGTAGTTACAAGAAATCCTCTGGTTAGAGAACTCTTTGAAGAAGCTGGCTATAAGGTTTTACAGCAACCATCTTTTAATAGAGCATTACTTATGGGAACAAACATTAGAAGAATGGTTATAGAAGGTGGCGAATGGTTGCGCTATCTTACTCCAAGAGTTGCATCCTTTTTAAAGAATATTGGATTTGAGGAGAGGTTAAAAACTGCAATAGCGAGGGACTAAAGCAAATGACTATTGTAATTGATGGTAGTATGGGAGAAGGTGGAGGACAAATTCTCCGTACAGCAATAGCGTTATCGTCAGTTCTCTTAAAGCCCGTTAAAATAATTAATATACGTGCAAAGCGTAAGAATCCAGGATTAAGACCCCAACACATTACTGCTATTAGAGTAGCTGCTGCTCTAACTGATGCAAAAACTGAAGGAGTATATGTCGGTTCAAGAGAGATAATCTTTATACCTCAGAGACATAAGGGTGGTATGTTTAAATTCAACATAGGTACTGCGGGTAGTATATCGCTTGTCATGCAAGCGGTTTTACCCGTAATTCTCTTTTCGCCGAGGAAAACGTGTATAGACATCATTGGCGGTACCGATGTATCTTGGAGCCCTCCAATAGACTATATGCGATTTGTGTTTAGCGAATTAATTAGAAAAATAGGTGTAGAAGTTGTCATAAAACTGTTGAGAAGAGGACACTACCCTCGAGGTGGCGGAAGGGTTATTTTTTGTGTGGATCCTATAGATTATATTAAACCAATAAAACTAATTGATAGAGGAGCTATAATACAAATATCAGGTTTATCGCATGCAGTAAAACTGCCTAAACATGTTGCAATAAGGCAAGCAGAGGCAGCTAAAAAAATAATTCAAGAAAAATATCCTAACGTGGAGGTAAATATAGATATTGAATGGTACGAGCCTTCCAAAGACAAACATTTGGGCCCCGGTAGCGGGATTACTATATGGGCTGTATGTGAAAAGAGCATACTTGGGGGTGATAGCATAGGTATAAAAGGTAAACCTGCAGAGAAAGTTGGCATAGAGGCAGCTTTAAAATTAATTGAAGATTTAGATAGCGGAAAAGCACTTGATAGACATTTGAGCGATATGATAATACCTTTTCTCGCACTGGCTAAAGGCGAATCAAAAATTGCTGGAGCTCGTCTAACTATGCACACATATACGAATATCCTTGTTGTAAGGGCAATAACTGGTGCTGAAATAGAATTAAAACACATTGACTTTAACAAGCCATTTGAGCTCACTGTTAAGGGTATAGGCTATGAGCGCATCATTGGTTCATAGAGTAATCTCTTTACATAGTTTAGTCTATAATTCCTTCTTTGTACTGTATTAATAAGTCTGCGGATATGTGTTATACTAAGTTTGGTCTCGTTTGCAATACTCTTTGTATCTATTTTTCCATTAATTACTAATTGTAGAATTATTTTCGCTATAGCCCATTTTGCCCGTTCTGTTCTTGATGCAAGTATCGGATCAGTGTTTACCACTTTGTCAATTATTTTTTTAAGTAATAAATCGTTTTCTGGTTTCCAGGTTTTATACTTAAATAGTTTTACATGAGCACGTTCTCCCATCAGATATTCCTCAACTGCTCTAGCATCTATTGTGAGATAGGGTTTATTCTTTACCTCATTTAGTAATTTAGTTATTCTCCTTAAGTGTGCTCTTTTTCTATTATATTCTTTCTTGCGTTCTTTTCTATCAAATGCTTTGCTTATTAAATGGTTATTAGTTCCTCGACTTTCTATTATATTTTTACCTGTATATTGAACGTATATCCTATCTATAACAATACCGCATTCACTACAAACAATATACCCGGTTCTATAGTCCCATATTATATTGGTGCTCCCGCATTCGGGACATGCCATCATTCTATGTACCGTTTCTTTATTCTCACGTATTACTATTATTGTGATGTCATATGGTCAATTAAGTAGTGGGGCTCGCTGCACCGAAAGTATTTTTATTTTTAAATGTGGAAAAGCCAGCGGTGGAGAGCTAAGATGTACTACTATGGTGGTGCAACAGCGGTAGGATTGAAGGTGAATAGCGGTGTTGTATTAGGTGCTGAGAGACGTTTTAGTTATGGCGGATTTATAATGAGTAAGGCTGCGCGGAAAGTTTATCTTATTACTGATAGAATAGGTATGGCAGCTGCAGGCTTAATTGCTGATATGCAAGCAATAGCAAAAAATGTTAGAGCTGAAATAAAATATTATGAGCTCTCAACAGAGAAAAAAGTGACTGTCAGAGCGGTTTCTAAATTAATAGCAAATATATTGTACTCATATAAGTTCATGCCTCTGATGTCGGAGATACTTGTCGGAGGAGTTGATGATACAGGTTCTCATTTATATATAATGGATCCTGTTGGCTCGTTGATAGAAGATGATTATGCCTCTATAGGTACTGGTGCACCCATAGCTATAGGAATTATAGAATCATCTTACAGCAAGGATATGTCTATTAGTGAAGCAAAGGAATTAGCTATTAAATCGCTAAAAGCCGCTCTATCAAGGGATTCTATGTCCGGAGATGGTATTGATATACTAATTATAACTGCCAAGGGTCATGAAGAAGAATTCATTAGAGTGTGAGTAAGAAAACAATGAAGACTTATTTTAATGTATCCCGTGCCATTGCTTTGCAGAGATATCTATCGGAAAAAGTAATATTGAATGATAGGTACGACAGAATATCTAGAATTGTTGCAGTAGATTCGTCGTTTGTTGGGAGTAATAAGATAATAGCAGTAGCTGGAGTCTTTGAATATCCATCGCTAAATATGATAGAGTATAAATACATAGTTGATGATGTAAAAATACCTTATATTCCTGGGTTACTTGCATTTAGAGAGGCTCCATTTTACATTAAACTACTAAGTAAGATGATGTTTGATATAATTCTCGTTGATGGACATGGTGTAGCACATCCACGTTTTTTAGGAATAGCTGCGCATGTAGGTGTTGTTCTAAATAAGCCATCAATAGGGGTTGCCAAGAAGAAACTATATGGTGACATTAGAGTATTGAGGAATAAAATGATAATAGTAGACCCCAAAAGCAATAAAATAATTGGTTCCATACTGAAGAGTCGTGGTAAAAATCTCTATGTAAGTCCAGGTCATCGTATAAGTGTTGAGTCAGCAACTCTCTTTGTGAAATCATTACTAAGAAATTATTACTTACCCGTACCGCTTCACATGGTTGATAAAATGACAAAGGAACTCAAGAAAAAATACAGACAGGTTTATTGTAGTGATTGTTGAGTTGTGGCGGGCCCGCCGGGATTTGAACCCGGGACTTCCGCCCTCTAAAGGTCTACGGGTTAAAAGCCCGCCGCTCTACCAGGCTGAGCTACGGGCCCTATAGGTTAGTAGCCCAATAGGGAACTGTATTCCCGGATTTTTAAACATAATGCTCTGATCTTATTTTGTCACATAATTATTATAAAGTAAAAGTTGTTTCAACGTCTTTAACTCGAGAGTAATCCCTATAAAGGGGGGTTACCTATTTCCCAAGAGGCGTCACGCTTACTCTAGTATATAGGTAGTTGCATATGGCTCGTAAGTTTAATGTACTTGAACACGAGTTAGTGCCCGCACATAGGGTGCTATCTATTAAAGAAGCTTTGAGGGTCCTAAGGACTTTGAGAGCAAAACCTGAAAAATTACCGTGGTTGAGGGAAAACGACCCGGCAGCGAGAGCTATTAAAGCAAAACCCGGTGATATAGTGATGATAGAAAGGAAGAGTCATACAGCAAAGAAAGCTATTGCATATAGGTATGTAGTTACGGGGTGAACAAGCAAAATTGTCTAGTTTATCCAGTAACAAAAATAATATTATTTCAGCTGATGATCGCTGGATACTAATGGAGGCATACTTTAAGGAGAAAGGTCTTGTGAGGCAGCACTTGGACTCATACAACGATTTCATAACACGGAGATTACAAGAGATAGTTGACGAAATCGGAGTAGTTGAAACAAATATCCCGGGTCTTAAGGTTAAGCTAGGTAAAATAAGAGTAGGAGAACCGCTAGTTAGAGAAGCTGATGGAAGCGAGAATCCCGTTACACCATTAGAATGTCGTTTAAGAAATTTGACCTATTCAGCACCAATATATTTGACATTAATACAAGTAGAAAACGGAATAGAGAGAGAACCAATAGAGATACAGATAGGAGATATGCCCATCATGCTCAGATCGGTTAAAGATCCTCTTTCTAGACTCCCTGAAGAGGAGTTAGTAAAGTTAGGAGAAGATCCTAAGGATCCTGGAGGATACTTTATAGTAAATGGTTCCGAGAGGGTAATTGTAGCGCAAGAGGATCTTGCTGTCAACAGAGTATTAGTTGATAAGGGTAAAACGGGAAGTGTAACTCATCAAGCTAAAGTAGTCTCTGCAGGAGCTGGGTATAGAGTATCTATAATATTAGAACGTCATAAGGATGGTTCACTTCATGTAGTTTTTCCCGCAGTTCCTGGTAAAATTCCATTCATAATAATGATGAGAGCTCTAGGTTTAGCAACAGATAAAGAGATAACATATGCTGTATCGTTTGACCCCGAAATACAGAATGAACTATTGCCTTCATTAGAACAAGCACGTGGAATAGACACTGTAGAAGACGCAATAGACTTCATAGGCAGTCGTGTAGCAGTAGGTCAAACGAGAGAGAACAGAATAAAGAGAGCTGAACAAATAATAGACAAATACTTCTTACCTCACATAGGCACAACACCTAGTGATAGACGTAAAAAGGCATACTATTTAGGTCAAATGGCAGCAAAGTTAATAGAACTCGTCTTAGGAAGAAGACAGCCAGACGATAAGGACCATTATGCAAATAAACGTCTAAAATTAGCTGGTGAACTATTAGCATCACTCTTTAGAGTAGCTTTTAGAACATTTGTAAAAGACTTAAAATATCAAATTGAACGTGCAAAAGTTAAGAATAGAAGAGTAAACATATCAACATTAGTGAGACCAGATGTGATAAGCGAAAGACTATATCATGCACTAGCTACTGGTAATTGGGTAGGTGGAAGAACAGGCGTTAGTCAATTGCTTGATAGAACAAACTGGCTATCAATGTTAAGCCATCTTCGAAGAGTTGTATCACCATTAAGCAGATCCCAGCCTCATTTCGAGGCAAGAGAGCTCCATCCGACACAATGGGGTAGGATGTGTCCTTTCGAGACACCAGAGGGTCCAAATTGTGGATTAGTGAAAAACTTAGCGCTAATGTCATACGTCTCTGTGGGTATAGATGAAAAAGAAGTTGAGAAAATCCTATATAAGCTAGGCGTCATTCCTCTTGATACGATTTTTAAACACATAGATGATATAATAATGGGGACTGCGCCACAAGAAATACTCAAAGCCATCCAAGGATCGAAAGTCTTCCTTAACGGCCGTCTAATAGGATTCCATGAGAACGGTGAGGATTTAGCTAGAAAGGTCAGAACGTTACGCCGTAGTGGAAAGATTCACCATGAAGTGAATATAGCCCATTATATGGATAAGTACATTGATGAAGTATACGTAAACTGTGATGCTGGAAGAATAAGAAGACCACTCTTTATAGTCGAAAACGGCAGGCTTAAAATAACCAAAGAAATAGTAGAAAAAGTACACAATGGAGAGCTGGGTTTTGAAGACCTAGTTAGAATGGGTATAGTAGAATATCTTGATGCGGAGGAAGAAGAAAATGCGTATATAGCGCTTGATCCCGAGGATTTAGAAAAGGATTCATCCTATACACATATGGAGATATGGACACCCGCTATCTTTGGAATAACAGCAACAACAATACCTTATGCTGAACACAATCAGTCACCTAGAAATACGTATCAAGCAGCAATGGCCAAACAAGCGCTTGGGCTTTATGCTGCCAATTACCAGTTGAGAACAGATTCCCGCGGTCATCTACTACATTATCCGCAAAAACCGCTTGTTCAGACAAAACCCTTAGACATTATAGGATACAATGATAGACCAGCTGGACAAAATATGATTGTAGCTATTCTATCGTTTACAGGATATAATATAGAAGACGCCTTGATAATGAATAAATCAGCAGTAGATCGAGGACTAGCGCGTTCATCCTTCTTTAGGTTGTATTCAACAGAAGAACGTAAATATGCAGGAGGACAAGAAGATAGAATAGAAAAACCTAGTCCTGGTGTAAGAGGATATAAAGGATTAGCGCTATACAATAAACTAAACGAAGACGGATTGATAGATCCGGAAGTAGAGGTGCGCGGAGGAGAAATACTCATCGGGAAAACGAGTCCTCCACGCTTTACAGCAGAATACAAAGAATTTGGGTTAACAGCATCAACGAGGCGAGATACCTCCGTAGCCGTTAGGCATGGTGAAAAAGGAGTTGTAGACATGGTTCTAATAACAGATACTGTAGAAGGAAACAAGCTGGTAAAAGTACGAGTGCGTGATTTAAGAATACCTGAAATAGGAGATAAATTTGCGTCAAGACATGGTCAGAAAGGTGTAATAGGCTTACTAGTGCCCCAAGAGGATCTACCCTTCACCGAGGATGGCGTTGTACCCGATCTAATAATAAACCCTCACGCCTTTCCTTCAAGAATGACACTCGGTCAGCTAATGGAATCCATTGCAGGCAAATATGCAGCTCTCTCCGGTAGAACTGTTGATGCCACACCATTCTACAAAGAACCATTAGAAAACATAAAGGTACGTTTAATAAAATATGGTTATCCTATGGATGGAACAGAAGCTATGTACGATGGAAGAACTGGAGAATTACTGAAATCGCCAGTCTTCATAGGAGTAGTATACTATCAGAGACTTCATCACATGGTTGCCGATAAAATACATGCAAGAGCAAGAGGTCCGGTACAGATACTTACACGTCAACCAACAGAAGGCAGGGCTCGCGAAGGCGGACTTAGATTTGGTGAAATGGAACGAGATTGTCTCGTAGCCCATGGAGCAGCTCTTGTGCTAAAAGATAGATTACTTGATCAATCCGATAAAACAGTAATATACGTCTGTGAATACTGTGGATTCATAGGATGGTACGACCGCAATAAAGGAAAATACGTATGTCCAATACATAAAGATAAAGGCAAATTGTATCCTGTTACTGTATCTTATGCTTTCAAACTATTACTCCAAGAACTCATGAGCATGTGTATAGCTCCTAGACTAATACTAGGTAAAAAATGGGAACGAATATGAGGTAATAGAGTATGGAAGAAGAAAGAGTTATTAAAGCAATAAAATTCGGGATTCTATCACCAGATGAAATCCGTCAAATGGCAGTAACACCCATAATAACGCCAGAAGCATACGATGAGGATGGTTTACCAATAGAAGGAGGTGTAATGGATCCCCGTCTAGGTGTTATAGAACCTGGTCAGCGCTGTC
>JALVFK010000177.1 GCA_027030065.1 Desulfurococcales archaeon
GCATCACCGCGTCTATCTCCTCGCCCACCGCGAGGCCTCGCGGCGTGAGGCCGCCGACGGCTATGGGCGCCCCCTCGAGCCTGGAGGCGGGCTCGCCCTTGAGCCTTGCGAGTAGGCCGTGGAGGAGGCTTTTGAGCGTCGCCCAGGAGGCGAGGCCGCCGACGCCCACCTTTGCGAGGCCCCCGCCCAGGGGGAAGACCCAGGCGTAGCCTAGTAGGCCTGAGAAGTAGTAGGCGGCCGCCACGTCTTCCCTCCACGGGCCCCTGGCGAGCACCTGTACTGCCAGGGCCTTCCTGCCGGGGTAGTACGCGTGGCCCCTCGCGTGGACGGTGAGCCAGCCCTCGAGTTCCCGGGGCTTGGCCGTCCTGCCGAGCGTCGCGTCGACGCCTTCGAGGAGGCTTTTGAGGAGGGCCGGCTTGTCGACTATGTAGCCGAAGCGCCCCTCGGCCGAGAGGGTGTAGGTCCAGTCGACGGTGACGGTGAAGCTGTTCACCTCTGCGAGCACCGCTTCCCCGGGTATCTTGTACACCTTCTCTACGGTGTAGGGTACTCCCCAGCCGCAGGGCTTGGCCGCTAGCCTGGGCGAGACGTCGTAGACCTTTATCGTGTAGCCCTTGTCGCTTAGCAGCCTGGCTAGGAATGCGCCTGCCGGCCCGGCCCCGAGTATGGCTACGCGCTCCACCGGGTTGTAGATTCCAAATTACCTTAGATATGTTATATGCCCCGGCGGGGCGGCGTCGCCCTGCGCGGGCAGTACAGCGCAGCTGATCTGGGGGCTGTGCCGCGGCGGGAGGCTTTATATTGCGAGCCACGTATATGACGGTGGAATGGACACTGGCCAGCTAATCCGGATGCTTGCAGGGGGTGTCAGGCTGGGCGGCTACACGGTCAGGGCTGACAGGGTGGCGCGGGGCAGATTCGCGGAGGAGGAGAACGCCCGCCTACTAGTCGAGAAGGGCGGGAAGCGGGCTAGGCTGATGTACGTTAAGGTTTTCCATGGGCGTGGCCGCTACTATAGGCGCTGGGTCGAGCTCTACGCCATAG
>JALVFK010000178.1 GCA_027030065.1 Desulfurococcales archaeon
TCTTTAGCCTTCTTCGGCCCGACTCCATGTGCTGCTAGGGCTATAGCCGCGTATTTCCCATAGGATAATACTAGGTTAGCGGTCTCCTTGGCTTTCCTCAATAACTCTTTTTCTTCGCGGCTTAGCTTTTTCTTCTTCCTCGTTTTCTCTAGGATTTTCTCTATGGGGTCGTCTGGATGCATGACTGCTATGTATTTTGACCCGCATCTAGGGCACTTTATTTCATCTATATCGCTTATCCTATATTTTCTAGACCAGCCACACATTAAGCAGACGAGTTTTTTCTCGCGTCTATAGAGGCGTTTCTTAACGATTTCTACTAGTACTTCTTCGGGTATACCTGGTGCTACAACGTCTTGTAAGTAGATGTTTGATAAGAGTTCACGTGTAACTGGTAGTAGGTCTTCGCCACTATGTACTTCTATGATCCTGGTTTTCCCTTGTTTAACTTCTTCTAGAAACCTATCAACTGCTTCAAGATCTAGTTTCTCGGTATAGACTTCTCTTAGGGCTTCTCTACCAATAACGGTTGAGGCAAGCTGTTCTGCAAAGCGTGCAACTTGTCTAAGACTGGCATCTTTTGAAACTACTCCAAAGCGTCTTGCAACATGTAGGAGCTTCCACTTATACATTCGAGTCTTAGGTAGCGTGCGCTCTAATACTAAGCGTATATCCCCGCTATTGAGTTCTCGTAGGATTTCCACGATTATTCTAGGCTCGATAGGGTAGGCTGGTGTTAGCACTATATGGTATTGATCACTCTTATACCCAATGCTCCATCCAAGTCTTCTTGAGAGAATACTTGATAGTACTAGCCCTAGTGTCTGATTGCCTCTACTGCCTAGGGATACGTGGATTATGATGAGCTTACCAGTAGACTCTA
Source organism: Desulfurococcales archaeon (assembly GCA_027030065.1). Taxonomy (GTDB): domain Archaea; phylum Thermoproteota; class Thermoprotei_A; order Sulfolobales; family WANQ01; genus JALWGO01. The sequence goes on from JALVFK010000178.1 coordinate 884, forward strand.
CAACAACAACCTTATCTGATGGTATGGGCTTGTTTTTCTCAACGTGCTCACGTATAACGCCTAGTATTTTCCTAACGGCTTCGGGGCTAGCATTGTATTCCCTCATTAACAGCTGCATAGCCCTACCATCACGGCCGTTCACTAGCATCTCGTAGAGTCTACGCCTAAGTGCTCCGACTTCTCGAGCAGCCCAGTAGTCTACTGGTATTAGTTCTCCCTCCCATGCTGGTGGAGCTCCCTCAATCTTTTCTATTGGTTCTACATCAACTATTAGTGATTCATCGTCTATTCCAACTGTTCTCCAAACACGTCCCCCGAGGATGAAATAGTATCCCGGCTCTAGATCTGATGAAACGAATTCTTCATCTAGTTCGCCTATAAAGCTTCGTGTTATAATGTTTCTAACCTTATAGTGTCTTACATCGGGTATCATTGAGGTCTCGTAATAGTATTTCCAAGAACCCTTTGATAACTTGTAGTAGTCTCCCATGAACCTTATAAGACCCTGGGAGTCTAGTTGGCTTAATACTTCTACTAGTTCTTCTTCACTGAGGTCACGGTATGGGTAGGCTCTCCTAACTATATCGTAGGCTTTTTCAACGCTAACCCTAGAGCCTCTCTCCATAGCAATACCTACTAGCTGATGTGCTAGTACATCATATGCTTTTAAATGAATGCGTGGTTTCTCTAGGTCTCTTCTAATAGCTCTTCTAGCTAGAACCAGTGATTCTATTATGTCGTCAAAGTTCTCGTAGGCTATAATGATTCCCCGCGGCTGCTCGGTAAGCCTATGACCACTCCTACCAACACGTTGTACGAGTCTTAATGCTTGGCGGGGACTCATGTACTGTATGACTAGGTCTACGTGGCCTATATCTATTCCCAGTTCTAGACTACTCGTACAGACTAGAGCCTTAACCACTTGTTTCTTAAACAGTTCCTCAGCTTCCAATCGCTCATTACGCGAGAGACTACCATGATGTACTCTGACCTTCTCTCCGAGAAACCATTTGAGCCTAGAAGCAAGTATTTCAGCAGTATCACGTGTATTAGCAAAGATTAGTGTGCCTTTTGATTCTTCTACTAGCTTGCTTATCCTCTTAATCCTAGCAACTACTTGAGGACTAGTGTTGAGGTCTTCTGCTAATAATTTGTCTTCTTCACTTGATTCTGGGGCTTCAACCCTAATACTCATTCCACGCGGAAAGCTTAGTTCAACTACATCGACGATCCTACCAACGCCTCCCAGGAAACGGCGGGCTTCATCAACATGCCCTATGGTTGCGGATAAGCCTATGCGCTGGAACCCCCGTCTCGATAGATCGTAGAGTCTCTCTAAAGCTATACTCAATTGTACGCCACGCTTACTATCGAGTAGCTCGTGGAGTTCATCTACAATAACCCATCGTATATCTCTTAGAGCTGGCCTAAGCTTGCGGTGTACTAATAGGAATTGAAGGGTTTCCGGAGTAGTAATGAGCATGTCTGGTGGATTAGCCGCTATTCTAGCCCGCTCTCTTTGAGGAGTATCCCCATGCCTAACAGCTACCTTGAATCCCAGCTTTTCTGCGAGATACTCCATTCTACGCAGTATATCGCGATTCAATGCGCGAAGTGGGGTAATGTATAAGACCATGATCTTTCCGAGACCATAGAGTTTACGGTCAAGCATGATGCTGAAAATGGGGAAGAGAGCTGCTTCAGTCTTACCGCTACCAGTAGGTGCAACTATTAGTACATGGCTACCATTGATTATCTTTGGGATAGCCTTCTCTTGAACTGGGGTAGGCTCTTTGTATCCCAGGCTACCTATGACTTCTCTAAGCTTAGCGTTAAGCATGTCGAATACGTTGTTATCCATACCTGCTTCTTCCTCTAAGTTAACAGTAGAGTATTATTGGAGGAGTTTTTCACTAGGCTTTCCCTATGGGTTATCAACCTAGTATACTAGGTTACTATACAGTTAAAAACAGTAAACGCTTCTTCTAAGCCCTAGCCTAATAGGTTTAGAGCATGATAGTAACGTTATCTTAGCCTAACAATGTTTACATGTGCTACGAATACTTTTAATAATTGTTTAAACTATTCCCTATTATCTAAGAACCCTTAAGGGCTCATAGTCTTGTCTGAGAAAATTCTCTTAAAGAATATAGGCGAAGTCTATACGATGACTGAGCAAGGTGTTTTGAGAAACTATAGCGTTCTCGTAGAGAACGGTAAGATATCCAAGATAACTGAAAAAATAGACGTTGGCAATAATGTAGAGGTCATAGATTGTACTGGCTTGAAGCTATTCCCAGGCTTTATTGACGCTTACACTCACATCGGAGTCTACCCGTTGGAATGGGAGTATGGTGAACACGGAGTAGAGAAGAGCGATGTAGTAGCACCGCATTTAAGGGTGATTGATGGCTTAGACTTGTATGATAAGGCTTTCGAGGATGCTGTTAGAGGTGGTGTAACCACTATAGCTTCTTATCCGGGATCCTATCTCTCCTTCGGGAAGATAACTGAGTACATGACTATCGTGCCGGGTCAGTCAGCAGTCATTAAGGCTAATAGACGGATAATAGTGGAGGCTCATGGAATAGTTTTTGCTCTAGGAGAACATGTTAAGAGATACTTGAGGGAGCAGAAACTATCACCAACAACCCGTATGGGTATAATAGCCTCTATTAGAACTCTTTTCCAAAACGCATTAGATTATCG
>JALVFK010000179.1 GCA_027030065.1 Desulfurococcales archaeon
CTTGTGTCATGTTTACTTCTACTGGTTTTATGAACTCCCATTTATTGTTTACCCAGTGGGCTACGTAGATTTCTTCTCCTTCTTTTAGCATTGATGTATTGAATGGTAGTTTTACTTTAATACTCCCCGCTTCTAACGTTGTCTCTATATAGTAGTAGTCTGAGAGCTTCTTGTAAGTGTCTGGTATTGGTGTTTCACCGCGTAGTAGTTTTCTCGCTCTCTCTATCGTCATATTTCTACCAGCTATCCTTGCATTGCTTGAGAACTCTATCTCAACTGCCTTGTCCTTGAATTCTACTACTATTTTCTTACCGCTTGGTGGCGCATAGAATCTTATTTCGGTGGCGTTTGCTGTTGTAAGCTTTACTATCACCATCCTAGTGTCATTGGTTACGGCTATGTAGGCTTTATTCGTGTGCTCGTATTGTTCATATACTATCACGTCTGGTTGGGTTGCTGGTTCTAGTACTGTTCCATTAACCATTAATCTTAGTCTACTTGCTTTTGAGGCATTTTGTGGTGTGAATACCAGTTGAGTATAGGTGTTGTTGTTTAATACTAGTTTTATCCCATCATGTGTTATTATCTTCGCATAGCTATCGCTTGTCGCATCCATTAATATTCTTGGGACCTGGGTGTTGAAGAATCCTTGCACTAAGTAGGGGTCTATTGCATCGAATAAGCCGTTTCCAACACCTTTTACTATAACCTTATCTCCAACGGTGTCTATTGTTAGTGTTGCTAGTATTTTTCTAAGTATGGTATTGGCTTCTGGATCTAATGGTACTCCCTTGCTGAAGTTGCCCTTTACTAATAAGTATGCATTGAGATTGAATTTTGTTGTAAGAATATTACCATTTGTAGTTGCGTTAAAGTTACCATCTATTGATCCATCAATACTCTCTATTGAAATATTGTATTTCTCTAATAGTTTTCTAAACTGGCTAGCGAGTTCTTGTTCCGTTTCATTAAACCTCCTCACCGTTGTATTCTTGTACTCAACATAGACATTACCATTCGGCCCAAAGTGTGGTTGAGGAGGCGTCGTTACGCCAGATAATGCTAGAATAGGCATTATTGTAGCATATAGTGCTTGGATATTGTTTGCTTCTGCTTTAATGTATACATGACTTGTAATCTTATCGGGCTCTGCTATAGACGTATAGTTTGCAGTCATTTTGGATTGATTGCCCATAACGTTAACTACTGCGTTATCAGTGTATAGTTTTGTTATAGTCTTGTTCGGCTGGTTTAACACAGTTATAATTAACGGTATATTATAGTTTATGTTCACTTGTCCAGCATTGAGATTAAATACTAATTGTAGTCTTCCATCAAGTCTATCTGCATTACCAGATATATTGCCTTTTATATAACCATTTGCATTCATATTATTTGTTGAAGATTGCGAGGACCCGGATACAACTTGCAGAGTTCCCTTAGACCTTAATGTAAAATATAGATTTGATTCATTGAATACCAGTTTACCGTTACCTGTTATCTGGCCACTCATATTTTCCGGAAATTTTATATCGTATTCAATGGCTCCGTTAATGCTATTCTCTTCTCCCCCTATATCAACAGTTACTTGTACCTTGGGTTTATAGCCTGGTAGCGATGGTAGTACTGGTACTGGTTGGCTTTGAGCAAAAGCTATTGCTGAGAACACTGGTAATATTATCATTGATAATAGGATTATTGATATTACATGTATTTTATTCATTTCTATCAGCTTTTTTCACATGTATGAGAATAGCTTTCTTAGCCGGGGTTAATAAATTGAATGTAGCGAACAATCAATCCTAAACGACTCTTTAAGGAAACTGTAGCTTCCAGTATAGTATTTTTCTCGCCTATTGGGATAAAACTATATCACGTAGTATCATGGGATCCGGGATCTTTACACCAGTATGTTTTATCAGCCTTATGCTTTCCTCTACTTCTAGGTAGTCTTTGTACTCGTAGAATCTTATATCATGTTTAAGGGAGTCTACGCTTATCCCCGTTTTAGCTGAATACCATTCAAGCCATCTATAGGGGTCTCTTCTATAATCTCTTATTGCCTCATGGTATAGCTTGCTTATCTTCTCCAATAAGTCTAGGTCTATTGAGCTGTTTGCCGCTAGTGTACAACAATGGTTTACCCCTATGTCTCTACAAGAATATATCTCGCGGTAGCCCATGTTCTTGAGCCTTGTTGCTAGAGGCTCCCATATCGCTACTATTTCGACTTCTCCTCTCATGAGTTTTCTAACGAGTTCTTCACCGCTATTAGCGTATATTCTCTTTTCTTCTCTACGCCCTAGTATTTTCCATGCTCTAGTTAGACACAGGTCCATGGTTGAAGCCTTCGTCGATGCACCAACATTAGTCCTCCCCTCCGGGTTAATGATTATGCTTGCACCCCCTGTTGCTCCACCGCCTATTATTTTTAGCTTGTTTGTTAGGGAGGCGTAGAGGAGTTGGGTTATCATGGGTGTTAGGGCTAGGTCTATTTTACCTAGAACTAGATCCCATGTAGCGTCTAGTCCATTACTGTAGACTATTACTTCTAGCGTGTATCCTAGTTTATCTCTAAGCTTCTTGGCGAAGGGGGTTATGAAGGGGTATTCGCTAGACCATATTATGCCTAGCCGTAATATTTTTCCAGCTGTACTCGTTGTCGAGTCTACTGGGTTCTTTAACGTTATTTTTACTATGCCTTCTTCTCTTATTCTTTCAACTATTCCCGAGGCTTCTAGTTCTCTTACTACTTCCGATACACGGCTCCTAGAAGCGTTGAGGGAGCGGGCTATGTCTACTTGTCTTAGGCCTTTGGGGTGTTCTCTGAGTAATTGGAGTATTTTTTCTCGGAGCCTCATGGCTATCCTGTCTTCTCTCACATTGTATACTGGTTAGGTAATGTTTAAAAAGGTTCGGTTCCGAACACTTGTTCGGGGACATGTGGGGTGTCTCCGAGGACAGCCTATGTGTTGTGGACTATTATCGTGTTGTTGCTGGCCTACATAGTACCCTACACGATACTATACAGTGTACGTGATTTCACGTTATACTTGTTTTGGACCATACTAGCTCTAATACACTTCGCAGTGACTTTAGCCTATATTTCTAGGAAGGGGTGGTAAAGGGTATGAATGGACTATACGTTTACTTAACTGTATTAGCAGTATACTTTATTGCTGGAACTGGTATAGCTGTTTATTCTAGGAGGAAGGGTGTTAAGACTAGCAGTGACTACTATGTAGCAGGGTACAAGCTGGGTGGTTTCCTCTCAGCGATGACCTATGCTGCTACAACTTATAGCGCGTTCATGATGATAGGCCTAGTTGGGTTCGCTTATGCTACTGGTGTTGGTGCTTTTGGCTTCGAACTCCTATACTTGTTGTCAACTGTCGCATTACTAGCATTGTTTTCTAAGAAGGTTTGGAGGCTTGCACGTGAGAGGAAATGGATTAGCCCAGCGGAAATGCTTGGAGACCTCTATGGGTCTAAGTGGCTTAGCATTCTAGTAGCAATAGTCTACTTGTTCGCACTCCTACCCTACATTACAGCCCAGCTAGTGGGATTAGGGAATATGCT
>JALVFK010000180.1 GCA_027030065.1 Desulfurococcales archaeon
GGTAGAGAGCATAGGTTTGGAAAACCATAGCGACGTCTCTCTTCCTTGGAGGTAGATCTGTTACGTCTCTATCACCTATGTATACTCTACCCTTTGTAGGCTTCTCTAAGCCAGCAACTATTCTAAGGGTAGTTGTCTTACCACAACCACTAGGGCCTAAGAGTACGAAGAATTCTCCATCCCTAATCTTGAGGCTTACATTATTTACAGCTACTGTTTTCGGGGGAAATATCTTCGTTATATGGTCTAGTTCAACAGCAGTCACTCTAGGTCACCTAGCTCTAATAGATATACGGGTTCTTGTATGAGGGGAACTCTTACCTTGAAACAAGGCCTGCTATACCTCTCTTCAAGTATTTTTGAACTGCGAGGAAGACTATGAGGACGGGGAGCGAGTATAGGATTGAAAAAGCCGAGAGCTTACCGTATTCAACTCTACCGTATTCCCCGAAGAAGAATTGTAGCCCGACGGAAGCGGGCATAAGTGATGGTGTTTTAATAATCATTAATGGTAGTACGAATTGACTCCAACTAGTTACAAAGGACAACAACCATATAGTAGCAATACCCGGTGCCGCTAGAGGCAGTGTTATTTTAAGGAATGATCCAAGCCTAGTACATCCATCGATCATAGCGGCTTCCTCATATGTTACTGGTATTGATCTGAGGAAGCTTTCAGCAATCATCATTGTGAAGGGTAGTATTAGTGCAGACATAGCTAGTACGAGGCCGTGTATAGTATCCATCATACCCCATGAGCGGTAGAGTATCATTATGGGTAATGCGAGTATTAGAGGGGGTATAAGCCTAAAGACTATGAATGCTGTAAGCATAGCGCTTTGTCCACGGAAGCTGTAGCGTGTGAGAACATATGCCGCTAGAATAGATGTTATAGTAACTATTGTTGCAACGAGAGTAGATATTATCGCTGAGTTCACGATCCACATTAAAGGTGGTACACCGCTGACGGGTTCTACTAGAAGCATAAAGTTTCTAAGAGATATAGTGCTCGGTATACGGAATTCTGGTGAAGCATTTGGATCAAACGCAGAGAGAACCAGCCACACCAATGGTATGCCGAAGAATAATGCTATTACTACGAGTAGTGTCCATAAAGCCACGATTTTAGCTATCTTTAATACAACCACGGCTATCACCATTTCTTAAGGTAGCCTATTGCGCGTAGGTATACTATTATCATAGCCAAAACTATGAGGAACATTATGTTCGCTGCCGTAGCCGCATAGGATACCTCGTAAACGTTTATTGCGTCATAATAGACGTAGAGAGTCCATATCTGAGCTACACCGCCCTGACCACTCGGGCCAACTATCATGAAAGGCATGGTGAAGACTCCATAAGTCCAGATCGTTATGAGTATAAAGTCTACTAGGATTGCCTGGGAGATCAGCGGTAATATTATATGTCTAAACCTATACCAGGGCCCCGCACCGTCTATTTCAGCTGCCTCGTAAATGTACTGGGGAATTCCCTCAAGAGCTGCTGTAAACAATATCATTGAGAACGCGGTACCCCTCCAAATATTTGCTACAACTATTGTCTCGAAGGGGTAGCGGACGTAGATGTCATCGTTGATTCCTAGGAGCATTGATATGAGTCCACCTTTACTAGTAATAGCGCTCCAAGCATATCCGGCAACAACTTCCGGGATAATCCATGCAATGAATACTAGTATGGAAGCAGTTATCTTTAGAGCCCTCGTAATCTTACCTAAAACTCCCTCAGGCTCCTTGGCTCGTAGCATTAACGCTAAGCCTAGGCCTAAGAAAGCTTGACCTATAATGGCTGAGAATAACGTGAACATAAAACTGACACGAAGAGTATTATAGAAGCTCGGATCACGGAGAATGCGTACATAGTTTTCCAAGCCAATAAACTCGTAGGCTCGTGCCCTAGGGCCCGTGAGGGCATAATTAGTCATACTAATGTAGACGTTCCAGATAACTGGGAATACCACGAATACGCCTATCAAGGCTAGTGCTGGGAGTATGAGTAGCCTAGCACCCGCACCCTCTAAGAGCATATCCTTTAAACGCTCAATAGACGGCAAAGCCTCTTATCCTCTACTCCTAGCATTTAAGCATGATGTAGTGGAGGGAATAGAGGGGGATTGAGTGGAGGATAAAAATAATTTTGTGTGCATTTTCTATTCATCTAACTATTAGCTCTTTACCACCTGGTATTCTACTACGTTGTCTGCTCCAACAGTCTCCTTAAGCATATTACAGTATTCGTTGAGTGCTTGGTCGGGATCTGTTATCTTGCCGCGTATAATCTTCTCTGTTATCTCCTGAATGATATTCGATACCTTCGGATAATCTGGTAACGCGTCTCTAAAGTCTGTAAACTTTAGGTACTCTGTAACGTTCTTGAGATAGGCATTCTTTGCGTATTCTGGTACTTGTACAGCATCTATTCTTGGAGCTATCTTACCATACTTTGCACAGAACTTTGCTATGTTATCCCTACTAGCTATCATTTCTACTAGTTTCCAAGCTGCTTCGAGCTTGTTTTTATCTTTAGCCAAGTTAGCGTTAAGGACTATAGCCCATCCACCAGAAACCGTTACGAACTGTGGCTCACCGTGTGCTCCACCACTATATCCCGGCATCTTAGCGTAGCCTATGTGCTGTGCCTCACAATTAGTATAACATGTAGTATCATTGCCGCACTCGCCTACACAGGCTTTGAGAGGTGCTACACCTTTAGGCCCCCAGCCTTCACCCCATTCCCATGACCCTCCTATATCCATTGCAACTTTTCCTTCAGAGAATACTTTTCTATGAGTAGCCCATACGTCTGGTGCGAAATTGTATTCTATGGGCCCTATCTTGTATTTCTGGTAAACATCTATGTAGAACTTAAAGGCCCTCCATAGGGCTGTACTCTTACATATCCATTTACCTTTATCGTAATCGTATAGTCTATTATATGGAGGCTTATCTGCACCGAGTAGCACCATGTAGAAGCCCTGCATAGTAGTGCCTTCTCCCCACTTAGTACCCGCGGGTATGTATAATGGGTAGAACTCATCTATTCCGAGAGCACTCTTGATTTTATCAGCGTTCTCCTTTAATACTTCTGCAGCCTTGAATATGTCGTCCCAGGTCTTAGGCTGCCAGTTCTTAGGTAGACCAGCCATTTCGAATATATCTTTGCGATACCATATCATACGTACATCAGTATCTATCATTACACCGTATACTTTCCCGTTCCATTCAACGATTTTCTTCATAGGCTCGGGGTACTGGCTCCAATCACTCCACTTTGATACAAAGTCGTCTAAGGCGTAAAGGTATCCTGCAGAAGCATAGGATGGTATCATAAAGCTGTCAACTATAATTATATCGCCAGCTGTACCAGCGGCGAAGTCGTTTGTTATAACTTTAACGAAGTCTTGCCCATAGGGTATCATTTTCTCTTGGACTTCAATACCCTTAGACTTCATTTCCTCAATATACTTTGTCAAGGCTGGTTTAACAAGATCTTTCCATGGCTCGCCGTACTCTATAACTAGTTTGATCTTAGCGGGCCCCTTGGGTACTGCTAGGTATACTCCAACGCCTATAACGATTATTATGATTACAGCGATTACCGCATACAATAAGGTTTTAGATGCCACAAATACCTCCCTCGCCAGTATTTTATTACCTCGGAGTAGTAAAAAAGATTTTATGAAAACACCATAAAATAAGCTAAATATGATAATAAATAGAGCCTAGAAAATATGGAAAAGAAAGAACGAAACGAGAACAAGGAATCTAGTGCAACTTGTAATGAATAAAATAATTCTTGTCTAGAAAAGCATTGATTGCTTGCTTTTTAGAGGGGAGAAAATAAGTAGTTTATATTAAGGTTAAGGGGTTCTTGTTAGCTTTCTCTCGAGTTCTCTTATCTCTTCCAATAGTTTTTTCTGCTCTGCTTCGAGCTTTTCTATTCTAATCCTTGTTAGTTCTTCTTCCTCGCTTAGATACTGGAGTGCTTCATCCCTAGTAACTTCTACTATGAGTCCGCCTAGCTCTCGGTATATTCTACGCTCAATGTTTTTCTCTAATATCCTCTTGGCCTCACTCATCTCGGATAGTTTTGATTTTAGGGCTAGTAGCTCGCTTGCCAGCCTATTATACTTGTAGTATAGTTCTTGAAGTCTTACCACGACATCACGTATGTTGACTGCCAATGCTAGTTCTCCTAGCTTTTGCTCTCACTTTTGGTTTCTTCTCTTGCTAGTTCTTCTACTTGGGGGAGTATTTCGTTTATCTTACGGTTTATTTCCTCTAGTTTTCTTAGTAGGTCTAGTCTTAGGCCTTCTAGTACTTTAATGCGTTCCTCCATCATCTTTTTAGCGTCGTCTATACTTGCCTCGATGCTTAGTCTCCCACCGACGCCCATTACAACTGTTTCTACTTTCTCTACTTTAGCTCGTATGAAGTTTCCTGCACCTATTGGTACTAGAACTGTTTTTCCTTCACCGTGCTTCTTTAAGTACTCTAATACTTCCATTGCCGTAGCTATATCCCATATAGTGTTGTTTAAGGCATCTATTTGTGATCTGAGATAGTCTGCTTGTGATATTAGGCTTCTTAACTCATCTTGTAGTTTCTGTAGTCTTTCATGATTCTTTAACTTCTCAGCCATGTCTTACACCATAATATGTATTATAGTAATTGAAAAATAAATATTTGGATAATAAAATATAGAGAGAATCATATAAATACTATAAGATCTAATAAAAATAATATACCCGGAAGTACCGGAGGATAAGGGTTACCCCTAAGGATATGCTAGGTGAATAAGTACTCGTATTCCCTCGGTATACTACAACACGCATGTATTGTTTCCAAACTGTACTTGTCTATTAATTGTTTTGATGGATTAGCTATTCTATCAACTAGTCCCTCACCTAATATGAGGTCGTCTACCTGGTTCTTGTATTTGCCCCAAGGCCTCATACATCCCAGGCTTAGTTCTCCCCCATAGCTGGCTCGAATATATCTAAGAGTTTCCAATACGTAGCTTGGATCGGGTTTAGGGTCTCTTTCAGAAGGTGTCCCCTTGGTTGGAGCATAGATTAATAGGACTATTATGTATGGGTTATAGTCTTTTAGAAACCATAGCTCAGCCGGCTCATTGCCTATTAGCCCGAGGCTCGACCCGACTAGAATGTGGGGTGCTATGTAGTCCGGCCCCTCCTCATATAGTGCTTCAAGGGTTTCAGCGTAGCGGTCAACTGCTTTTACTCCAAGCCCCTTTACTTGCTCAGTGAAAGTAGGGTTTAACGAGAACTCTAAGTCAACTATATCTATTCTGGCTTCACGTAGCATCCTAGCTTCCCTCCGATCAATTAGGCCTGGATGAATACTCACGACAACATCGTGTTCTCTCTTAAAATCACGTATAACGCCTAGATAAGAGTGGAAGGGGAGCTTGCCCTCCTTTGTAAATCCCCCGCTAACGAGGAATCCTCTAACACCACTCTGATAGAGCTTCCTCATAAGCCAGTAGAGTTGTTGAGGGCTTAGAGCCTTATCCATGTGTTTTAGATAAGTTCTAGAACAATACCTACAATTAAGAGCACAAGCAGTACCAGTTATACTTATCGAAACATACTTTGGATAGGGGACGTATGCTTTAACCACACAACCACCAAGAGACCGTCCTTAGAGACCTAGGAGGGACCAGTAAACGGATACGGAGCTACGAGAATATAAGTCATGTATAGAAATATAGATGATGCTATAGGCGTACTTATATCCTACTAGACCATTATATTATGGATAGTGATAGCTGTGGAGAAGAGAAAGAGGATTAAACTTGATAAGAGACTCGAGCCAAGAGAGATAGATGAGATAATAGAGAAGAGCTTAAGGGAATACATGGAGTAGAGATTATTGGAATCAAGCCTTGTAGCTCGGTCAATTATAACTTTTAGGCTATTATTTCCTGTATTTGTCTCCATAGTATTTCTTCGTGTCTTCTAACATGGTTTTCATCGGGGTAGTTGTAGAGTATCTTTCCAGGAGGTTCGTTGTAGTATGGTCTATTGCAGTGGGGGCAACCGCTGGTTTTTAGTGCTTGTAGGAGGTCTTTGTTTATCCATGGCCCCTTCTTTATTCTGGGCTCATTGTTAGCCCATGTTAGGATTTCTTTTGGATTATAGCCTTGGTCTAGGAGGTAGGAGTATATTTGCGCAAACCTATAGTATTTCATTGTTGGCGGCTTACGTGTAGCCATTTTTGTCTTCTTTACGGGGGTGAAGGCGAATAAGGCTATACGTGCTCCCATCTTATAAATTCTCGTTATTGTTTCTACTAGTTCTCTTGGTGTCTCACCTAAGCCTACTATTACGTGTACGTATACGTTGCCTTTTCCGTAGACTTTTACTGCTTCTTCTATGAACCTCCAATAGCTCTCCCATGTAGCTGGCCTCATTGTCTCGCGGTGTATTTTGGGTGAGGCTGCATCTAATCCTATGCCGAAGCTATCAGAGTATCTATGGTATTCTATTAGAATGTTTCTCGGGACAATATTAGAGGCTATTGAAACTGGTAAGCCCGTTTCGTACAGTTTTCGGGCTATCTCTACTAGTTCTCTATGAAACCATGGTTTTATTACTCCTTGAATACAGGCTCTCTTAAACAAATGTTTCTTCTCTGCTAGGCGTGGTGTTATCTCGTCTAATTCCACTACTGGCCATTTTATACGGCTGAGATAGTTCTTATCCCAATTATTTGTTATAGATTGGGGGCAGAAACTACACCTAGCCATGCATCCCTTTTCATAGTATTGTAGTAGGTATGCTGTAGTGAGTTTAGCATCCATTCTAATATTTACCAGTCCCAAGACTGCGAGTGTCCCAATACTAGCTCTAACCTTCAAACCTATAACAAGCCACCCTTCCCTTAGATTATGCTACAGAGGAGAAGAGTGTTTAGATGGAATTATTTTTAACGCTGTTATCTCCTACCCATGGTTGCTAGTCGGTATGCTGGCCTAGGCTTTACTTGGGGGACTATTACTCCCACCTTATAGGTGCCCTTATTCGTTATTATCTCGATGTTTACTGGCTTCTTCTTCAACGGTATTGTTAAGCTGTAGGGTTCTCCGGGTCCTAGTATTGCTCTAACGTTTAGCTTCTTCTCTTTGGTTCCTATCTTGCGTCCGATCACGCCTACTATTATTGCAGCAAAGGTTAGCATAGAGTTTATGAACATTATTATGCTTTCAGCTGTTTGGAGCATAGAGGCTATGCCCAGTATAGCCGCTATTATTACTAGGAGTAGAATATACATTAAGGGATTACTGTAATGGATCTTAACCTGTTCTACGAAGACGTTCATGCGGCTACGATTAACTATTACTAGCTTCAATATGCCTTGACCCCGCATGTACTCTGCCTTTACGTCTAGACCATAACTGGTGTTCTTCAAGTCTATTACAACTCTTCCACTATAACTCTACTTACGATAACTAGCTATGAGATATATTTTTCTTATTGTTTCTTGAAAGCTAGGTTTATCAACCCCTAAATAATACAGTTATAGATGTATTTTCAATGAACTCTAAATAAGAGTCTTCCCCGGGAGTGTGTATGAGTATTGGTTGAGGAGATACGTTTAATAATTGACAAACACCAAGACCCCCACTATAACATGGGTTTCGATGAAGCCCTCCTAACCCTAAGAGTCCAAGGGGAAATTCCTCCAACACTACGCTTATACATGTGGGATCCATCAGCTGTAACCATAGGGTATTTTCAGCGGATAAGAGATGTCGTAAACCTAGACTATGCTTTAGAGAAAAAGATCCCCGTTATCCGCAGGATTACTGGTGGTGGAGCAGTATACCATGATAGAGATGGAGAGGTAACCTACTCTATAGTATTGGATGCTAGGGGAAGGTTTACCGACGTACAGGAGAGCTATAGGATAATATGTAGTGGAATAGTAGAGGCTCTGAGAGACCTCGGACTCGAAGCCATCTTCAAGCCAGTCAACGATATATTATTGAATGGTCGGAAAGTCTCGGGTAGTGCTCAAACACGTAGGAAAAACACTTTACTACAACATGGTACGCTCATGGTTTCAACTAACTTAGACGAACTAGTACGCCTCCTAGTAGTTCCTAGAGAAAAACTTGAGAGCCATAGGGTTAGCAGTATTAGGGAGAGAGTTACAACTGTTTCAATAGAATTAGGGAAGACCCTTAGCCCTGAAGAAATGATACCATATCTTATAGAAGGATTCCGTAAGGCTCTTGGAGCCCAGCTTATAGAAGAAAAACCCTCCCCCAGCGAGGAGAAGCTAGCGGAGAAATACGCGGAGAAATATCGTAGCATTGAATGGAACTATAAGAGGTGAAAAAAGGAATGGAGGAGAAACGCGTAGTCATTAGATCAGCGAAGGGGAAGACCCTTACAGTATATGCTAAGGTAAACAATGGGAGACTTGAGGAAATAGTGTTTGGAGGAGACTACTTCGCCTACCCCGAAGACTCTATCGTAAACCTTGAGGAAAAGCTACGGGGCCTGGGATTAGAGGAGGCATTGAAGACTATAGAAGAGTACTTAAAAGACACCGTGCTCCTCGGAATAAGTGTTGAGGACTTAAAAGAAAGTGTTAGAAGAATACTAAGCTAGCCGCTTAGAGGAGAGTTGACTAGAACTTGTCATACCATATACTTGGAATCCATAGAATCCTCGCTATACTAGTAGTTGCTAGCATATTATTACCAGTTAACGTGTTGAATAATAGTGTCTTAGCTTATGCTCCAGTAAACCCTACAACACCTAGAACAGTAATCAATACTAGAGTACTCATAGTATACGCTGGAATCAACGAGAGTATCGTAGATAGTATAAACTTGGAGCCATCCTATCTGTTTAAGTTAACCAATAATAGCGTCCTCAACATATACCTCGAAGAAGAGATACTGCCTAAGAGACTATACGAGAACCTCACACGGTTCATAGATGAGAACTCTAAGCACATGAGCTTAGCCATGTTCATGAAAGAATACTTGGAGCGCTATCACTCCGAATGGAATATCACTACTGGATGCTATGTTCGAGCAGATATAATGGAACAATACCTATACGATACTGTGACGAGAACCTACAATAACACCTCATATAACTACGTATTATTCCTACTATACTATCCCCAAGACAAGTGTCTGAGAACATATTATATTGAAAAATACTTCTGGGAGATACATTCAACTAGAAACTATACCGGACTCGTAGCCTTTGGCGGAAACACCCCATTATTCTTCATAGACTTCTCATCGATACCAGTAACTCATCCAGATAAGACACAACCCCTATACGGCTACGGTATACCCGTAAGCATTGATACCTTCCACCCATTATGGGATATGAGTTCAATGGAGGAGAAGGCACGGGTTATTAGGAAATACATATTAGATTATCTCGGATTCCTTGTTTTAAGGAGATTGTTTAGCGATAGGATACCGTGGACGCATGAATACTATGTGAATATAAGCATAATAGACTACACCAATGGGTCAGGTTATGGAAGAGTTATGAGTGTCTTCAACAAGACCCTCCTAGAAGAATACCTACACGCTCTAACACCCTACGCTAAGTGGAGGATAAACATAGTTAGGGTTCCGGGGAATAGCTCAAGTCTCTTTAAGAAACTGTTAGATAACTCTAGTAGAACAGTAGAAGACAATAAGACGTGGATAGTATTAGACTACTTGAGCACCGTACTACTAATATCGGGTCATTACCCTGTTGTCACGGTCATGGAAAATAAGACTACTATTCCAGTCTATATCTTTGTAGCCGAGAAGCCGTTACACTTTGAATATAATAGACAATTGAACTTTACTGGTGCAGCCATACCCCACGTAGCAATCATAATATCATATCCAGGATACTATTACCGAATACTCGAAGAAGGCATGGGCATGGTTATAGCACATGAGATAGGCCACATGATAGGATTAACTCACCCCTTCGAAGGCTACGACCCCGTCACAGGTAACGAGTCTATGATATGGTTATACGATTACATAGCCAGCCCTATGAGCTATGCCCCAACACTAGCCGGATGGAATAGAGGAATATTCACCTATGACGCAAAGAGCTTGTGTAGATACCATGCCCTAGACATTATAGGGTTATTGAAGGATAGAAAAGAATACGAAGACGTTGTCAATAGTGCTGAGAAACTATTATCTATGGACAAGTGCCTGGGAAGCAATGGAGCATTAAGTATTCTAGTAGAAGCTTACATTAAACAACAAGCCCATACCAGCACCACGAAAACAATTACCGTTACCGAGACTGAAACCGTTACCTATGAGAGAAACCATACAGTTACCATAAGCCTCTTAGAGACGACAACCAAGACAATAACGGCGACTGAGACTACGACCTCAGTAGCTTTGGAAACGATTACAAACACTATTACCGAGACTATTTTAAAAGAAGAAACTGTAACAACTACTATAGTTGTTGAGAAAATTCCTTCATGGATAACCTATATGTTTGGAGCCCTCATAGTCTTATCAATTATAGCAATTGTATCAGCAATAATTGTTTTAACACGACGTAGTAGAGAATAATCTAAGTAATAAGATTATCCTATGGAGGTCAACAGGTTTTCGATTTTAACGGCAACTTCTTTATCCATTCTTATAGTATAGTAAATGGCTAGCATCGTTAGCACTAGGCCTAAGAAGCTCATAGGAAGAGCTATATTGAATACAAGGGTTGCGAGATCAACCAAGTATTTTATGGAGAATATGAGCCCGGAATAATACATTGAGTCTACACCCATATAGTCTCCGAGCCTAACTAGAGAAAACATTACTACGAGTGAAGCTATTGCTCCGAGAACAAAGCCTAGAGCATAGAGTAGGTTACTGGCAAATACACCCTCACTATACGAGAACCATATACTTAGATGAAGACTGTATTTTACGAGAACAACAACTATATAGGCTGCCGAGGTAACAAAGGTTACACTCACCACATATAATATCATATACCATACAGGATAATCTACTATTTCAATAATCTTTGCTCTACTAGCTCTTAAATCAATACTACATTCCTCTATGCTCATACACTTCTTAATATAGGCGTCTAAGCCTTCAACTAATTCTATAATCCACATAGCGAGAAAAACCAATGATATTGTATCTACGGCTACAAGTGATACCAGAATAGTAAACAAGTAGTGGATCATAATTGGATAATCTATTCCAAGAATATAGTATACGAGCACAAAGGCTATAGCCGCTAATAATACTATAAGAGACGCCGTAATAGACGCAATATACCTCTTAGTATTCCTATACACTACCTCATCTCCCCAATACTATGTAGAGATAGCTGTACTGCACTTGTTTATTATTTTAATCCTATTTTTGACGAGTAGATACTAGGAAAAGTAGAATCTTAAATATATTATTATAGAAAGTAGCGAGGGATTAGGGAGGGATCAGCCTCACGGACTCCTTATCTACGAGAAAATTATAAAAAGAATAGAGGTGAGACAGGGAAAGGATTTAATTAATTCTTTATTTATTGTTAGATCCATCCTCTTAGCTTCATTGCTCTTACTACTCTATCTACTGCAATAGCATAGGCTGCCGCTCTCATTGGATGATCGCTGTACTTCTTTTGCCACTCATTGTATACTTCGTGGAAGTTGTGGGTCATCTTCTTATCTAGCCTGTCTAATGCTTCCTCGTCTGTTAGCCAGCATCCCATCCTATTGTGGCTCCACTCTATCCAGCTCATCATTACTCCTCCCGCATTGGCTAAGATGTCTGGTATTACGATTACGCCTTTCTGGTGGAGTATGTGGTCTGCTTCGGGTGTTGTTGGACCGTTTGCACACTCTGATATTATCTTTGCCTTAATGTTTGGAGCATTCTTCTCTGTTATAACGTTCTCTAGTGCCGCCGGCATGAGTATGTCTACGTCTAGTTCGAGGAGCTCCTCATTGGTTATCCTCTTGGCTCCTGGATAATTGATTACGCTACCAGTCTTGTCTTTTACTTCAAACAACTTCTCTACGTCTAGGCCGTTGGGATCGTATATTCCTCCCTTGCTATCACTTACAGCTACTACCTTGGCACCCCACTTTACGCTATAGAGAGCTGCATATCTACCACAGTTACCGAAGCCCTGGATAGCTACGGTTTTGCCCTCGAATCCTCCGAGAGCTAGTTTAGCTGCTTCTCTAGCTACTAGTGCTGTACCATAACCTGTTGATACTTCTCTTGGCCTGAGTCCTCCTATTATAGGGGGCTTTGCTGTTACTACACCCCACGCTGGATACCTCTTTATCTTACTGTACTCATCGAAGAACCATGCCATTATCTGTGGGTTCGTGTATACGTCTGGTGCTGGTATGTCTATGTCTTCTCCAACGATGTCAGCTATTGCTGCAAAGTATTTCCTAGATAATTCTTCTAGTTCGCGTGGACTTAGTTTCTTGGGGTCTACTTTTATTCCACCCTTACCTCCACCATAGGGTATTCCCGCGAGAGCATTCTTCCAGGTCATCCACATGGATAGAGTTACTACTTCACCGATAGTTACATTGGGGTGGTAGCGGATGCCACCTTTGTAGGGTCCGAGAGCACTATTGTGCTGGCTTCTCCAACCAATGAATACAGCTATTTTACCATTGTCTAATCTTACAGGTATTTTGACTTGGAGAACTCTCTCGGGGTGCCTCAAAACCTCAACTACATCGTCGGGTAAGCCGAGGAGGGATGCAGCCTCTTTTAGTTGTTTTACAGCGTTTTGATAAACTGGTTCGTTTTCATATGGTGCTCCTGAGGTCAAGGCTTCTTACCTCCACAGTTAATCTTTTAGCATGCTAGTAGAAAAATATTTTGTCTGTTTTCTAAGAGTAATCTCCCTTAGAAAAGTAAGACCACGGATTAACCGCGTTAATAACCTTGTTATGTAACAAAAAGTAAAATTATCCGCCATAGATTTTAAAATAAGTATTAATACGGTATAATCGATGAGTATACCCGGTAAGCTTGTTATTGAATATATCCTCCATCATGGGGGAACACTTATTACACCAATCTTTATTATCCCTAAGCCCTATAGTTTCCCTAGCATAGGGAGTAGAATTGACATACATCCTACAGCTTCCGCTTGTAGCCGAGATGAAGGGTAAATACTGGTTCTTCGCCTTAAGACTTAGAAACGAGCCAGGAGTGCTATCAAAAGTTAGCGGTGTATTCGCTAAAGCAAACGTGAATATCTTGAATGGAGTACATACTATAGCTGAAGGTGGACACGCCGACTGGGTACTATTAACTGACTTCACTAAGAGTAAGGTAGAGCCAAGTGAGCTAGCAAGCAAGCTAGCTAAGATGCCCGAAGTAATAAAAGTTGACTATGGGATAAAGGTTCTCGGAGAACTAGGATTCCCTGCTTTTGATTTCAAACTAGTCTTCCACAATGAGAACGTAGCTGTTTGGCGTACAACATGGTTTACCACGTTCTTTGGAGGCATAGCGAGATACTTCAAGGAGAGTGGTGAAGTATTCCTCTACCAGACAGCCTATGTAGCTGGCTACATGATATCTAAGTGGTGGATGAATAAAGCCAAAACGAATGACCCATTAAAGCTAATACAGCTTGCCGGGGAAGCACTCAAAGTACTTGGATGGATCCGTGACTACGAGGTAGTAAAATTCCAAGACGAGCCCCTAGAAGTAGTTATAAGGGTGAAGGAAAATATTGAGTCAAGAGCGCATAGGAACCTAAACATTAAGGCTAACTGCTACTTCATGATGGGGTTACTGGCAGGTTATATTTCAGGTATATTTAACAAGCAAATGATTGCTAGAGAACCCGCGTGTGAGGCTTTGGGGCACGAGTTCTGTGAATACCATATAACACCCTATAAGGCCGCATAGCCTATAACATAGTAGAATCTAATGTTTACGCTTCTTTTCCAACTCTCTATACCAGTATTTCTCCCTCATGAGTTCAACTAAACGTTTACCACGCCTCGTAAGAGTAACAACACCTCCAGAAACCTCTACTAATCCCTCATCACGTAGTTTTGAAAGCCTCTCAGAGAGAACACGGGGAGATTCTTCGGATTCCTCCTTAAGAGTATCTACTGGGAGACTTTCACGTGACTCAAGCATTTTTAGTAATGAGACATCTCTTTCACCTAACCCGCCTATACCGCCTCGTCTTCTACGTGTTCTCGGAGCTTCTTCCTCGGAGACTAGTGATTCAAAGATTCTCTCCTGGGATGCTTCTACTCCAGTCCTAGTTGTAGCTGTATAGGCTAGTGCTACTATTGATACTACTACAATTATAGTTACAGCTACCAGTAACAAGACTATGTTATGCATGAGTGGTTCGAAGGCTTTAACCAGCTCGTCTATTGGCGAAGGCATTCCTATATCCTTCTCCTCCTACCAACCATGTATAGTGAAGCCCCAATTATGACTGCAGCAGCTACTACTCCATACATTGCCTCTCTCGGCAGGAGTGTACGAGTTGTCGGTGTTTCCCCTACTATTAGTGTCTCAATATTGCTTTCAATACTTGTTCCAGGTAGCTCTGCCTTAACCTGGTATTCTCCTTTCTCATCAGGTGCTGTGAAAGTGAGTGTCGTGGAGCCACTTGTATCTATTACTCCAAAGGCTACAGGTGTCCATTTCCCGCTAATATTTAATAGTATGTGTACTTGGAGGGCTTGTGATGGTAGGGGTGTTACGTTTACTTGGGCGTAGACTTTTCCTCCAGGCTCTACAGTCTTGTTCAATAATACTAGTTTTAATCCTCTCACAACCTCTATGACATTTAATACTGCTGTAGCATTCATGTTGAACTCTCTTGACATAACTAGTACTGTGTACTTTCCAGGTTCTTGAGGCGCCTTTAACCTAAGGACGCCCACTCCATTCTCATTTACGTCTACTACTGTCTTGTTTATCAGCTTGTTATCCTTCAGTATACTGACTGTCAATTCCCCAGTTATCGGTGGGGATACTGTTATAGTATATTCTGTTTGGGAGCCAACTTCAACTGTTTGCTCCTTTGGCTGTATTGTTAGGGAAGGCTTTACAACCCTTATGGTCTTCGAGCTGTTTATTTCCTGTCCATCCAGGTATACGGTAGTAGTTATAGTGTAGAGTCCCTCCTTAAGACCCTCTACGCTTATCGTCGCCGTACTGTTTACTAGTTCTATTTTACTAGTATAGACTGTCGTGTTATTCGAGTATATCATTAATTCTCCGTTCAAGGTTTCCTTAATACTTGGTTTTAAGGAGACTGTTATATTGAAAGCCCTACCAGCTAAGATATTGTGGGGTAATTCAATTATTATTGATGGTACTGATAGTACTTCTAGTATTCTAGCCCCGCTATCAATATTCCTATAGCTTGAGGATACCCTGGCCTTGACCATATACTTGCCTGGATCAAGGTTTACCCGTATAGTCTTGTTTCCAAACCCATTACATGCTTCTAGTTTATCTAGGAGAACCCATTGCATAACGTCTTCATCATAGTATAGTATTTTTACTGGAATACAGACTGGTAGAGCGGGCTTCAACGACACGTTTACATTAACTGCTTGGTCAACGAATACTCTAGCGGGCGTCAACGATAATGATATATCTGCTATTAGGTCTACTACTCTCTTCTCCGAGTAGACTGTAATCATTATGTTATTGCTTGTAATACTAATGTTCTCGTTTATTGATGAAACTGGAACCCTGACTCTAAACAAGTATTGCTTAAAGTCCTCGTAGATGGGTATGCTTGGTGCTCTCCAAGTGAAGTTAAAGGATCCTTGACTATTGGTTGTCGTGGTATTTACTACTTGCCATGTATCTCCTACGAGCATTTCTAGGAATACTATTCTAGTATTGTTTGCTGGAGTAACTCTTCCATAGAATCTTATGGTTGAGCCCTCTAAGACTATGGTCTTGTCTGCCTCGAACACTATGTTTGTTGGGGGATAGGCTTCTATCAATCCCTGCGCTGATGAGACGAGCTGGGTTCCATCGGGGAGTCTGTAGGATATTATTGCTCTTACAACGTGTATTCCGGACTTGATGTAAGTGAATATTGTAAAGGAGACGGTTTTCTCTTCTCCTACTCCTAGTTTTTCAAGCCATTGCTGGCTTTGTAGTTCGTTGTCTATGTATAGTTCTATTTTTATGCTTGAAGCATTGCTTGGACCCATATTGTAGAGTTTAACACTAATGTTTGTTTTCTTGAGGGATTCTTCGAGAGCATAGTAGTATGGGTGGGAGTTTATGTATAACTCGGCTCTAATTATCGATGGGCTTAAGTAGAGTGTTATGGGGTAGTCGAAGGAGTCTGTGAACGTGTGGTTTCCGGTATAGCCTTCTACTTCTATTCTAATATTGTCTGGTACTAGTTCGCCTGCACTAATATTAGCGTATTCCATGTATGGTAGGTATATGTAGAAGGTTTTCTCAACTCGATTATTCTCTACTGACAGCGATCCAATATACTGGGATCCGAGTTCTTCTTCACCCCTATAGACCTTGACTATAATGTGTAATGGTTCTTTAGTGGACGAGTACTTTAACTCTAATTTAACGTGGAGTTCTGCTACACTACCAATGCTCCAAGGCATGTTGGAATATGCTACAACATCTATGATCCAGGTATTGTTTCCGCTAACCCATGTTATGGTATGCCATTTGGTGCTAGGCGGACTATAGGGTTGTGCGTATCCCCTTATACTCGTTGAGATGGAAACTAGTATCAATAATATTATGAATAATGTATACGTGGTTATTCTTATTCTATTCCTATACATGTATTCTCTCATACACGTACACCTCCACTTGGTTTATGTAGGGGGGAGGGGGATTGCGAAGACTTGCCCGAAGAGGGAGTTAACCATGAGCCTCATGGCTGCCACTGTTCCACTTGTAAGCATTAGTAGGGTTGAGAATTGTATCCAGAAGGTCTCCATCATTCCGCCATAGGATACTTTTATTGCAAGAGCATTAACTACGGTTAGGAAGGCTAGGAAGATTATTGTTATATTGGTTATGAAGGATAGGTTGGGGGAGGCGGAGAAGAATGGGAAGAGGCTGGCTATACTAGTTGTCCCAGTAGTTGTTGATACTGCTTGAATATACTTTATGAATAATTGTAATAGGAATAACATTGTCGTAGCTATTGCTGTAACAAGCATTTGTAAGAGATATATTGTTGCCTCAAAGGTTCTAGCAGTACGTTCTCTGAGATTCCTTAGATCGAGTATTCTGGTAAAGGTGTCGCTAAGCATAACTCCTGTTTCCTGAGTATTTCCTCCCGCATCTATTGTATCTATTATGATGTTAGTAGACCTTGTTATCAGGTCGCTCCAAGTATCGTTTATGAAGTAGCGCCAGGCTACATGTGGGTCTACTCCATTAGTTAGCCTAGCGTAAACTCTCCTCAAGGCATCGTTGAGTGGGCCGAAGTCGCTCATTAGTATAGACTGCATTGTTTTTGTCTGATGAGGAATAATTGCGAAGGTGAGACCGAAGCTTCTAATAAATATTGGGTAGAATGATTCTATTCTCTTAATCTTCTTTTCTATTCTTCTCGCAACAAACCCAGGGAGCAATAGTGGTAGGCTTGCTGCTGCTAAAGCGAATTCCAGTCTACCAATACTATTATACGCGTAGTATCCTACTATTACTGCGAGTACGAGAGCAATTATTGTCGATATATTGTATTTCCGATAGAGCTTAGATGGTTTGGGCCTTAGTTTTGGTGTAAGCCTCTCCTTGGGTACGACAACGTATACTATTACCGTGAACATTACTACTAGTATTGAGGTCCCGATAATCGTCATTACGTAGATGCTTATATCGGCTCCAGTAAAGAGCATTAGCACTGTCATAACTGTTACCACGAAGGCTGCTGAGCTCATGAGAGTTGTATAGAGCCCTAATACTATCCTCATAACATCCATTGCTCTATAATACTGGGTCTGGAAGTTTCTCCTCAAAGCCCTATACTCTACGTCAAGAAATCTTTCTGGTTCCTCGCCAGTCCTCAATACCTCACTGAATCTTAAGAGGAAGTCGCGGAATGTTAGATTCCTCACCTTATCGGCTATCATCCTTATAGCGGTTACAAAGCCGTAGCTCCATTCAACTGCTAATACAGCTATTCTCTTCAAGATGCTCTCGTACTCGCCATAGCCTCCAGCAATACATTTTAAGTCGAAGAGTCTTTTACGCATGGGTTTACCTGTTGATACAGCATACATATGGGCTATGAGGAAGAGTAGATCCTGGTCAATATAGGCTGACTTCATACGGGCTCTAAGTACTGGTAAGACTATTCTAAGCAATGCTACTGCTACGGGAACCATTAATAATAGATAGGATGTAGGTGTTCTAAGCACTATTATCATAACGATACTAGCCACTACTGATGCGAGAAAATACTTGTCCTTAAGCTTCTTCTTAGCCGATACTTGCTCCAAGACCCATCATCTCTACTCAA
Organism: Desulfurococcales archaeon; assembly: GCA_027030065.1. Taxonomy (GTDB): domain Archaea; phylum Thermoproteota; class Thermoprotei_A; order Sulfolobales; family WANQ01; genus JALWGO01. The sequence continues at coordinate 18,539 of JALVFK010000180.1, forward strand.
TTATTTTATAAGCTCACCTCTCCTAATCCTCTTCAATGCTTCATTTAATCCCTCAATTATAGCATAGGGAGCTTCTTCTTTGGAAGACTTCTTAGCCTTCTCGTCTACTAGATTATATATTCTCACAATAGTTCTGAATACATCGTAGTAGTTGTAGACTTTCTTGTTCACTAGTTCTCGGAGAATCTTTGCTCGTAGATTCAATTCCTCATATATTAGCGTCATATTCCTCCTTGACAAACCCCTCATAGTACCTATTTTCTCCTCCAACAAGTAGCTTGTACCCTTGCCTCTAAACGTGAACCTATCCCTAACGGGATCCCAAGTAAATATCGGTATGAATATAATAGAGTCCGCCTTCGGATCATACCCTATAATCTCATTAACACTTAGAACTCTCCTAAGCATAACACCCTCCTTATACACAGCACTCTGAATAACAACAAAGTTCAAGTTATCAAGCTGAGTCTTCGGAACATTTATCGGCGGCGAAGTAATCCTCTGAACAAGTCTCTCAACAGAAGCAGCATGAAAAGTAGCTAGAACGGGATGACCAGTATTGTGGAGTGCTATAGGAACTTCTCCGCCAATGAATAGCTCTGTTTCTGGTACGGATATATCGTATACGTAGCCGTTGTACTCTTTTTCTCTCACGTCAATTACTTCTAGGACAGCTATATCGCTGTCTAATAGCTTCCTCGCTCTATCCAGGAGACTCCTTGATTTATCATCGAGTTTGTTCTCGTATTTTTCTATGAATTCTATTATCTTTCTCGCTGTTTTCCTTAAGACGTATCTCTGTTTCCCTAGCCTATATCTGCGCACAATATAGGTTAGATTTAATGGGAGCTTTGTTACCAAGCCATTCTTTTCCATTATATTAATTAATGGTTTTAGCGGGAATCTCTCACTCCAAACCCTAATACCCCGTCTCTTGAATAATCTCACATGAATGTCATAGTATTTACAGTATCTCTTGTCACTGATCTCAAATACCTTTGACTCGAGTCCAGCAAGCCTTGCCAGCCATACTAGTTGTATTGCAAGTCTCTTGTTCTTTGTAGTGTATACAACTATTCCTCCCCTAATACTAGTTCTACTAGTATCCGCCATGTAGCCCTTGAAGAACTTCTTGATCACGTTAGGTGGCGAGTCCCATAACTCGCTTGGTATGTGTTTCTTGGATAAGTCCTCGCCCATGAGGTTTGAGATCATGTAGGCTAGTGGAGCATTGTACACTCTAATAATATTGTATGTTCCTCTATTCCTTACTGATATAGTAGTATCATATCTCTTAGCTACGGCAATAGCCTTCCCAGCTATAGCGGACTCTCTAGTACCCATGGAGAGAACAAGTACGGGGTTTTTACCATTCTTGTGTTCAATATATCCATCTGCTAAGTAGGCTCCTAGTAGGAAAGCTAGGTTTTCGTCGAGAACCAATTGTTTACTTAGTTTTCTACTCCCTCTTATCCTAAAGTATTCCTCCTCAACTTCTCTTGTCCTACCATGCTTACTCACTAGTTCGTATGCTTTGATAGCTACTGGCTTAATCTTCTCTACATGTCTCTTAACGAATGATACAAGTAGATCCCCTCTCTTCAACCAGCTTACAGGCTTTGGTCTTACTTCTAGGGTTTCCTCATCTAGTACAAAGACGCTGTGCGAACCCGTTGCTTTTAGGGTTCCCTTGCCCTCATATGTTATCTCATAGATCTTAGAAGCCTTGTGGCGGAGTACATACTTTATTTTAGACCATTTCACGGTACCGTCTCGATTCATTGATAACACGAGGTAGTTGTTAACTGGCTTCGGTATCCTCTCCTCGTTGGAGGAGTAGAAGCTGTCAACGAACTCTCCTATGTTGACTAATCGTACTTCACTTGTCCTTGCATCTTTTATTAGAACTGGTGTGTCCCAGGACACGCTCTGCATGGCTTGGAAGGCTACGTTTCCTTCGGCTCCTCTTATCTCGCCTACTATTATGTAGTTTGGTCTTTGTCTTAGTGCTGCTTTTAGTAGGTCGAACATGGTTACGCTTGTTTCTATGCTTCCGGTGTCTCTGGTTAATTCTCTGACCCAGTTTTCGTGGGGTACTTGTATTTCAGCTGTGTCTTCTATTGATACTATTTTGGCTGTTGGTCTTATGAAGGCTATTATAGCGTTTAGTGTTGTTGTTTTACCTGAAGCTGTTTCTCCTGATATGAACCCGCTCATTCCTTCAAGTAATAGTATCCATAGGTAGGCTGCTACTAGTTCATCCATAGTGCCCCAGTCTATTATCTGGATAATGCTTATGGGTACTTTGCTGAACTTTCTTATAGTGAAGTTGCTTCCCTTTAAGCTAACGTCTCCTCCAAAGACTATGTTGATACGGCTACCGTCTGGAAGTGAGGCGTCTACTATTGGTCTCGCATGGCTTACCGGCTTACCTATCCTCTCGCTTAGCTCTATGACAAACTTGTCTAGCTCCTCGGGTGTATCGAATTTTATGTTTGTTTCAAGGGGGCCGAATATCTTGTGGACTATGTAGATGTATCCTACTCCAGTACATGAGATATCCTCGATGTACTTGTCTTTTAGTAGGGGGTCTAGTACTCCTAGTCCAACCTTATCTCTTATCAAGTAATATTTGAGTACTTCGAAGTCTCTATGATAAACTGGGATACGGCGTGGTATTTTCTTCGAGTTCAATATACTCTTATAGTCAACTCTATTTCCGACCCGAATTACAACCTTATCGAGTATTCGTAGGAGTATGCGTTTCTTCTCCTCCATGTCAACTGCAACGTCTTTCTCCGTGATAACCTCGGCTATCTTCACCTCAATTATCTTGAATAATTCTGCTGGGGGTCTGGGAGGCTCAATTATAACATATTTACGATAACCCGAAACTGTTCCACCAGGAGGCATGTATATGTGAATAAACACGCCATCATCTACAGGATACATTACGTTTACTTCCGCCGCCTTCTTCAACTTACTTGGCAAGTCTTTTGTATAGTATGCTGGGAATCCGACCTCACTAGCAATTCTTCTAATATACCTTGCTAGATAGGGATATCTTCGAGCTGCCGCTATGAGGTCTGATAGTCCTTCGACAACTATTTGTTTCTGCATCGCCACTACCATCACCCCCTCCTCTATGCTTTAGCTAATGCTACTGGTACTATCTTTATACCGAAAGCGGGATCTACGTCAAAGGCTATCAAGGTCTCAGCGATTGATGGAGCTCCTCTTATCTTAACAATACTCATTGCTTTAACTGATCTTCCACCTACTTCTGCTAGAGATAGCTTAAGGTATACGTCAGCTGTTGCAGCGAATTCCTTCATAACATCTTCTCTTATGATAGATGAGTGTAGGGTTATAATTATCATCTTACCCTTCTTAACAATACTCTTAAACTCAGATAGTAGGCGGTGTAGGATTTCCTTAGTTAGATAGGATGCGAGAATGCTTAGAGAGTCTATGATGAATACATCGTATTTTCTACTCCTATACTTAATGAAGTTTACGATAGCATCTGCTACTAGTTTAACTAAAACCTTATTCCACCTAATGTTCTCCATGTGTGCTGGAGTTATTGCTAAGAAGCCTTTGAGGAAGTAGTCCGTTAAGTCAAGGCTTATATTACGTGACTGTTCTAATAATCCTCTCACGCTATTCTCTGTTGTAATGTATTGGACTCTCCTACCGCTCTCCAAGATGCCATAAGCGAATTGCGTGCATAGAACTGTTTTCCCAGTACCATTGTCTCCTTCAATTACTATTAGAGATGGATATGGGAGACCTCCTCCAAGCCTAGTATCAAGTTCCTCGTTCCCCGTGCTGAGAACTGTGAGCCTTGATGACACTGGGTTTTCAGGGGACGAAGACATATTCTGCTCTCACCCCTTCACGTGTACTGAATACTATGACGACTGATTTCTGGGGAGAAATAGTGTTGGAAACGCATGCTTCAATGACTGCTTTTTGCCCCGGCTTTAATTCTAACACATAGCCTCTTGGTATAGTGTAGTTTCTTTGATCTACTATCAGTAGGGTTGTATACCATGTCTTATTGAATTCTAGTTCTTCTACAACGTGTTTTAGGCTAGTGTTCTCATAGTAGTCTACTATCACATTGCTAGATGAGTCTAGGATTACTGGGTTGGGTCCATGGTTCTCGAGGGTGAAGTTTATGCATGTAGAGTTTACTTGCGATGCATTGTCTATTACTATGCTTGTCTGCTCATAGTTTTCTCTAGATGACTGCTGTTTAAGGTAGTGGGAGACCATGTTGGCGTAGATGAAGATTTTCTGAGCTACCATTAATAGTACTATGAACATTAAGCCTACTATTATAAACGATATGATAGATATTGAAAAAGCCATTGAGACTTCACCTTGGCGTCAATGAGAACTCGACCTGCACACTATTCCCGTTGGCTGTAGTTAGCTTGAAGAAGAATGGAGGATTAATAGTAGTTGAATTATACACTATTATCTCAAGGGTCTCTCCGGGATCCCATACACCATTCTTATTGCCTAGCTCAACATATCTCCACGAACTAGAATTAGTTGAAGCAGACTCATTGTATGGGTAATATAATGCGCTCCCCACGCTACCAAAGACTACTGTAAACTTATCCAAAGAATATATTGGGTATTCCCCGGTATTCTTAAGATATATTATGAAGGAGGAGTCGCTTTCATTAAAAGTAGCGTAGACATAGGTGAACTTCTCGTTCATGGCTTGAGATAACTGTGATGACAATACATCTATCTTGCTTTGGAATAGGGATATCTTAGAGAAAACCGTAGAGGCTAGGAGAAGGGTAACTATTATACCCACAACTATGAGCAATGCCTCCGATAAAGGCCCGGCAACACCTCTACGTATTCTCCCCCTCAAGGCTTTCTCACCAATAATTCTTTTAAGACAATCTTTTCTAGCTCGGGATCCTCTATACCGAGGGTTTTCGCTAGAGAATAGAGGAAGGGTAATTGTTCTTCTACGGATAAGCCGTAGGAGCGCATCTTGTCTACAAGCTCAATTATTTTTACTAGAGTCTCACCAGTCTTCTTGTCCAATACCCCGGTTTCAATGTATCCTTTAACTAGTTCAACGGCTTTCTCCTTACCCATCTTCTTCAACATATCTGATGCTAGTTTAGTCAAGTAGACGAACTTACTTGGAGGTAGGGAAACCTTGCTTGCAAGTACTGTTGGCTGACTCGTCTCCTTGATCTTCTTTTTACCACCGTTGAACTCTTTTTCTTTCTTTCCATGCTCCTCTAATGGTGTTCGGAGTAGAGCAAAGGGAGATGAAGCTTCAGCTAAAACCTCTTTTACCTCAAGTATTACCCCCTTTAAACTCTCATTTATAGTGGAGAGCTCTTTTCTAAGCTTTCCTATCTCTTCTTCGAGCTGGTCTATTCTCTCAGCAAATTCCTTGGGTATCTGGACCTCAATAGAAGCTGGTGGGGTAGCAGCTACAGATTCTCCTGCTTCACCACTACTTGGCGTAGGCGTAGCTATGGGTGGAAGCGGTGCTTGGGGTGCCGTTGCTTGTGGTGTATTAGGGGTTGTAGGTGTTGATTGTGGGAGAGGTACTGGTGGTATGAGTTCGCTTTCTTCTTCCCCTTCCCCGCCTCCCCCTGGTTTCTCTGGCTTAGCTATTGGTGCAAGTAGTTCTTCTTTTTCTTCTACTTCACTTATTTTCTCCTCAACGTTTTCTTGAGGAAGAGTCTCTACACTACCTTCACTTTTACCTGAAACTCTATTGAGCACTGGGTGCACGAAGATTCGGCAGAGAGGGCAGTTACATTTCCAGGTCAACTAGTTTCCCTTACATAAGATGGGATAGTCTTTTATTCTAAATATATAGCAATGGTAATAACTGGGAGTGGGATAGAACAAAAAATATTTATAGCCCTCCTATTCCTTCTCAAAATCCTTTCATGGCGTATTACTCAATTATACCCATAGTATTACTTATTAGCTTCCCCTCAAACTATTGACTCCCACTATCGTTAGGTGAGATCCTATTATTAAGAGGAATAAGCCTAAACCCATTAACCCGTACCTAATGTATATTTCATCTCCCAGTACTCCCATATTGGTTGCCCAGAGTAAGTAGAATCCAATGATTGCTAATAGTGCTCCTAGTACTGTGTATAGTACTATTATTTGTCTCTCCCTACTTCTCGCCAACGTTTTCTAACCCCGATAAGACTAGTAGGCCTGTTCCTCTAGTAGTTGAAGGAATAGTTATCTCGCCTTTAATAGTTGGGGTATTTAATAGATAAATTGATATCCCTATCTTCTCTCCTCCACTTAGCTCTAGGAAGCCTGGGACAAGGATTATGATTGAACCAGTTTCACCTCGATCAAGGTAATGGTCACTATTTCCTTCACTTATACTCGTTAATATTACTGGTTTCGTCAATGCTTGTACTAGGCTTGCCACACTTATAGTATAATAACCGTTCCCTGATACTACGCGTATCTGAGCATCTGGTTTGATTGATTTAGCTACAATGTATTCTAGGTAGCTTATTGGGAGAACACTGTTTTCTTCGATTTCTAATACACTAGTATCTTCTAAGTTCAATGACACGGCTGGCCTAATGGGCTTGTCAACGAATTCTACTAGGTAGCTAGAGTCTATTATCCCGTCATCATCGTTGTCTACTATTACGTGAACCCTACCCTCTTCATCAAGGTAGACGTGTACATTAACTTTCTGATCTCTTATTACCCCGTTCTCATCATGATATTTTACTCTTATTATACATGATTGCAAGCTCTTCTCTAAGCCCCCCATAACAACTATATTATCATACGTAGTGTACTCGCTTGTTCCACTAATATTGATGAAGTCTGCTGAAATACCATCACCTATATTCAAGGTTACCTTAACTTTATCTGCTTTAAGGTCAACTCTATTATTACCCAATACTTGTAAGGGTATTGTTATCCTCCAGATACGTCCATCATAATAGTATAAAAATACCGAGTTAGCAGCAATTCCCACGTTTTCATAATTTGGTAGAGATGAGATATAATTATAAACTATGAATCCGAATACAAGAGTAGTTGAGATAAAGGCTAATAATACTATAGCTGATTCCTGGGAAATTGCTTTAGAAAAAAGATTTGAGTGATGGGAAAAAAGATTTTTCATTTATTTCACCTAAAAACTATTTCTCATTGCCCTCCTTTATCTCTAACCTATGTCTAGGTTGACGTACTCGCTTGTTAGTGATGCTGGCACTACTCTCTCTATTGTGAGAGTACTGCCCTCAGGTGGCTGTATCTCTATTATTATCCTACTATATGCTCCTACGGTGAAGTTTGCTGTGGAGTTTGACACCTTTGCTACTAGTAGGACGATCTCACCAGGCTCTAGTAGGTTATCACCATAGGCTAGCTTTAGTGTTGAAGTGTTTGTTGAGTACGACTTTACTATTTCCTCACCTGCTAGCGAGTATAGCCATGTTGCCTGGAAGGATCCTAGGTTTGCAAAGCCTACTAGACTGCTTAGATCACTGTTTGATAGGTTACTTGCTATTACATAGGTTCTCTGTACACCAGTATATGTTGTACCGCTTACCGTATAGTCTGCTTTCTCGAACACGAAGGCGTTGTCTATTTGCTTTGCCGTCCCATCGGGTAATATTATTGTCATTCTGATAGCGGTCTTGTTGAGGTCTATTGCTCTAGCTCCAGCTGTAAGCTTTATTGGTACTACTATGCTGTCAACATAGGCTGTTGATGGATCAGTGTATCCTTGTACATAGGCCATAACGCTGCCTGCTACGTCTAGTGCTCTAGTAGACTCCTCATAAGCTCTAGCAATAACCTCCTTACTCTTCTGAGTAGTAAACATACCCATGTTGAGCACTACAAACGCTAGTGCGCTTGCTACGAGGACAAAGGCTATTAGTACAATAGCAGCCTCAATGCCGACGATACCCTTTCTAGACTTCTTTCCTCTAATCCTAGGTTTCCTTGCCATGGCTTTCACCCTACGTCTAGGTTAACGTAGTCGGTGTCTAGCTTGGGTGGTACTACTCTCTCTATTGTTAGCACGCTGCCAGCTGGTGGCTTGATTTCTACTATTATTCTACTGTAGGCTGTTGTATTGAATCCTCCATTTGTTCCCTCTGATACCTTTGCTACTAGTAGGACGATCTCACCAGGCTCTAGTAGGTTGTCTCCCGTTGTTTCATCTGTTCTAGTGTAGAGCCATGTTGCTTGGAAGGCAGTTAGACTGTTACCTACGATGCTACTTAGGTCCTGGCCTGCTTGTACTATTGTATATGTTATTGTTGTTTCGGTATTCAATGCATTATCGTAGTGCTTGGAGGTTCCATCGGGGTTGATTATTGTGAGTGATACTACTGTTTTGTTGAGGTCTATTGGTCTGGCTCCAGCTGTAAGCTTTATTGGTACTGCTATGAAGTCTACGAGTTTATTATTGGTGTCTACTTTTGCTATTACGCTGCCTGCTACGTCTAGTGCTCTAGTAGACTCCTCATAAGCTCTAGCAATAACCTCCTTACTCTTCTGAGTAGTAAACATACCCATGTTTAGTACAACGAATGCTAGAGCACTAGCAACTAGTACGAACGCTATTAGGACTATTGCTGCTTCTATACCAACGATACCTTTCCTGGATTTTCTTCCTTTAATTCTTGGTTTTCTCACTTTGGGACCACCGTGGGATGATGGCGGCCTAGGCGGGCTTTAAGGTCTGAGATATTTTTCGACTGCTGGGCGAAATAGTTGGATAAGTTTTCTAATTGACTAATTCGACTAGTGGGCGTAGACTTCAATAAACCGTTTAGGGGTTTTAGGAAACCACTGTAATCAGCAACTAGGGTTAAGGAACCAGTTTTTATATAGTTTGAAAGAAATTGATGACAATGTAGTCTCTTTAGAGAATCCCGGTGGTTACAGCGTATCTCTAGCGTGGTGGTTTGTTGAGCGTAGAAATCTTCGATGAGGTCTTGAAGAGGATTAGTACTTTAAGAGAAGTTGATTCCGCCATCGATATTGCTAGAGGTTGGCTGCAGTTTAGGATTCTTCTAGCCCTAGGCTTCTACGGCGATATAGATGTAAACGATCTTGTTAGGGTTTTGAGGGAGCGTAGGAAGGCTGTACTGGATGCTCTACGTAAGATGAAGAATAAGAGACTTATAGAAGTAGATAATGGAAGGATAAGATTGTCTGAGAAGGGGAAAATCCTCTACGAGACTATTTCTTCTACTATAGGTTTAGAGAACAATGGTGGGGGAAGCCTATCTTATCGATATCGGAGGTATAGGGATCCACGGATAATACATGATATTCCACGTGATCTATCCAAGTCCTTCTACCTATATGATGCAATAATAGCGTTAGGTTCCTCGAAGAACTACGAGCTACCCCTAAGTACTCTAGCAGCAATATCTAAGGTGAGTGCTGAGGTATTAGACGATTATCTGAAAACCTATGTTTCACCACCCTTCAAATTGCTTCGAAGGACAATTATAACTAGGGGATTCTTGTTCAAAAAGAGGGAAGTATATTACAAGCTTACTGAAGACGGGTTAAAGGTATACCACAAGCTACCAGACTATGTAAAATACCGCAACCACTTTGGTGCCCGTATTCTAAGGTTTCTCTCAAGGTCTGGTCATCCGAGAATAGTCTTGAAGAGAACCTCTTTTATCATGTCTATTGGATCAGCTCTAACTATGGCTTTATCGGTTATTATAGGTGGTGCAGCTTCAATCCTGGTAATGGCTTCATGGATATTCTTTATAAGCTTCTTATCACTACTAGTAGAGCTAACATATTAGACAACACTTAATAGAGAATTGTTAGCCTAGCTTATTTAGGCCTCCTTCCATCAATACAGTATACTAGAGATTAGAGGAAACGGTTAGATCATTAACAGGTAGCTTGTAGGGGGAGCGTTGTGCCAGGTCTTGAAGGTATTATGGAGGACCCAGTACTGGGATTGTTGAGGGAGCTTATGTTGTCTGTTAGTAAAGAGTACCGTATAACTCGTGTAGATATTAGGAGGGGTGATGATGAGATACGAGTAGTTTTCAAGTTGAGACCAGTTATAGAGGGAGCTACTATCTCTCTGTGGAGGTTATTGGACTTAGAGGAGAAGATTATGCGTAAGCTAAGCTTTGATGCATTATTCACTCATTCTAGGATAGGCTTAGACGAGAATGGTGATATGGTTGTAACATATA
>JALVFK010000181.1 GCA_027030065.1 Desulfurococcales archaeon
TCGCTCCTAGAGGGAACTATATCCCATATATAGGATCCTCCTTTATTGACGTCAAAGTATAAGGGTGTCAAGGGTTCTAAGAGGAGCGTAGTCTTATATGCAACATCTCCAAGGTTAACGTATAGTTCTCTTGTTTGAGGAGACCCTGTTATTCTCGGATAAGGTTTCTCTATGATTAAGGTATTGTTTTCCTCTAAGTCTATTCCAACTATTTTATCAAAACCAACTATGATAGCTGTTGTATTTCCTCTAAATAGTCCTCTTCTATAGTTGTAGCTAACACCATTATACACTATCTTTTCTTCAACGTCGAATAGCTTTGCTAGATTATATACGTCTACTCCGAGAGACCCTACTACTGCTAGAGAGCTATCATTTATCCACTCAGCATCTCTTATCTCAAAGCCCACGTTGAGTACAACTGTTCTCCCCATACTAGTACGAGCTATCTCTATTTCCGTAAAAGAAGTGAGAGCTATATACTCGTTATTAGGGCTCCATAGGATTTTAGAGAAAACTCCGTGGGGCTTGAGCGAAGAGCGCCAGACCCCTAAGAATACTCTCTTCGGATATTCTCTTATCTTCCAGCTCCCCACTTCTATTACAGTTAAATGGGATCTATCCGTAAATATTGCTATTTCACTGCCATTACCGGACCATGCGAGGTAGAAGGCTCTACCGGGTAGGGGTGTTGTGTAAACAAGGCTTTGATTAACAATACTGTATACTAGTAGTTTTTCCTTGGACTCATTGCTCTGGATTACGGCTAGTAGATCTCCCTTAGGACTTATAGCGGCGTCGACTACATCCTCGGCTTCTATTCTGGAAACTACTTGTAGGCTTGGATTAACGGTTGTGATAACGTCTTTATAACCATATACTACTTTACCCGGAGAATAACTTATACTAACAGCACCAGTATCGCTGTAGGCTCTTCTACCAACAAGTATTCCCTTCACATAGTCTATTTGATAAAAGGAGTTCCAGCCAACAGGTAATACTAGGAGGTCATCGAAGGGAGAGAAACTAGCTTCCTC
>JALVFK010000182.1 GCA_027030065.1 Desulfurococcales archaeon
GGGGCCTCCTGAGCCTCGACGACCCCGTGGGCGACCACGTGCCAGTGAAGCTGGAGGCCATGGGCGAGCCCGTGCGCATCAGGCACCTCCTCACCCACACGAGCGGCATACCGGCGATGAGCTACGCCGAGGCAATGATCAGGGGCGTCACCTCCACGGGCGAGACATGGGCCCCCATCGCCGACTGCGACGACATGTACGCCTGGCTCCGCGGAGCCCCAGAGTGGGCGGAGGCCAGGCCCGGCGAGAGGTTCTGGTACCTCAACGAGGGATACTTCCTCCTCGGCTGCATACTCGAACGCGTAGCCGGGAAGCCCTACCCCGAACTCGTGAGGCGCGAGATCCTCGCCCCCCTCGGGATGAAGAGGAGCTACTTCTCCAGGGAGGATGTGGAGGGGGACGGGGACTACAGCAAGGCCTACATATCCAGGCACGGCGCCCCACGGGAGACGAGGTTCCCCTGGGGCATATACTCCGACGGCGGCCTCTGGAGCAACATCCGCGACCTCGGCCGCTACCTCCGCGCAGCCCTCGGCGGCCCCGCGCCCCGAGAGATAGCTGAGGCCCTGAGAGAGGCCGCGGCGCCCCGGATCCACGTACCCGGCAGGACATTCGGCGACGACAGGTACGGCTACGGCTGGCTCATAACCGACCGCTTCCACGGCCGAAGGCTCGTCCACCACGCCGGCTCCGTCGGCGTCCACACGGCCTGGGTAGGCTACCTCCCGGGCGAGGGGCTGGCAGCCGCGGTCCTGGCCGGCGGGGAGGCGCCCACAATAAGCATAGGCCTCCACGCCCTCTCGGAGGCGCTCGGCCTCGACTACTGGGAGCTGCCCTTCGCGGCGCGGGAGAGGCTCGGCGAGGAGCTCTCCGGCAGGTACACGAGCTACGCTGGCCTAACAGACGCGGTGGTCGAGCACCGGGGCAACGGCGTGCTAGCCCTGAGCTACGGGCCTAGGAGCGAGCGGCGGAGCGTCACGCTCTTCCCCGACAAGGTGGAGGACGGCGTAGCGTACTACTACACGTGGGG
>JALVFK010000183.1 GCA_027030065.1 Desulfurococcales archaeon
ACTGAACGTAATGTTGCTATGGTTTTTCAAAGCTATGCTCTCTACCCGCATATGACTGTTTACCAGAACATTGAGTTCCCGTTGAAGATGGCTGGTGTACCAAAGAATGAGAGACATAGACGCGTAGTAGAGGTGGCTAGGTTTCTCGGTATCTCGGATCTCCTCAATCGTTATCCGAGACAGCTTAGTGGTGGTCAGCAACAGCGTGTTGCTTTGGCTAGAGCTATTGTCCGTGAACCCCAGGTCTTTCTCCTCGACGAGCCTCTAAGCAATCTTGACGCAAAGCTACGGATTAAGATGAGGTTTGAGTTGAGGAGACTATTACACGATGAGCTCGGTGTAACAACGATCTATGTTACTCACGACCAAGTGGAGGCTATGACTATGGCTGACCGTATAGCGGTTATGAATAAGGGTAGAATACAGCAGGTTGGTTCGCCTAAAGAAGTATTCGAGAAGCCAGCAAACATGTTTGTAGCGGGCTTCATAGGTGTACCGCCAATGAACTTTATGGAGGGTTCACTAGTAGATACTGGTAGCGGATTAGCTCTAGATCTTGGACCCTATGTTCTAAGAATTCCAAGGGAATACTATGATATACTGCAACCCTACGTGGGTAAGGAAATAGTACTAGGAGTTAGACCCCAAGACATAGAGATAACCCTATCAGAGAGAAGAGATGCCTACCCAGCAAAGATAATAGGATACGAGCCCCTGGGAACAGAAATACATGTACACTTCAGTATTAATGATGGAAGAGACTATGTAGCTGTAACTAAGAACATAGAGAGCATAAGCTTAGGTATGAAGATATACTGGAAGCCAGACCCCAAGAAACTATACTTCTTCGACAAGAAAACCCAGGAAACAATATATCCGAGACCATAGTCTGCGTTAACTTTAAATTGTTAACAATATATTGTTAACACGGAGACGTTAACGTGAGCGTAGTAATAGGTGTGAGAATACCTAAGAGGCTCAAAGAAGAAATAGAGAAGCTCGGAATAAACTATTCAGAAGAAATAAG
>JALVFK010000184.1 GCA_027030065.1 Desulfurococcales archaeon
CATTGTCACTGTCGGTTCCGGAAGGTTGCGTATAGCCGTTTGTATTCTGCGCCTCTACATTGTCCGGAATGCCGTCGTTGTCGCTGTCGAGGTCCAGATAATTGGGGACGCCGTCATTATCGGTATCACAAGAGGTATCCACTTCCATACCGATTACAAAGTTGGCATAATTTTCCGATCTTTTATACTCAAAACCAATAGAAGTAAAGGTACCGTTAAATTTGACTATTGTAGCCGCCTCGGTACCGTTAATCTCCGTGGACGAGATGGGTGTTACGTTCAATGCAAATAAAAATTCGATCGGATCGGTGAAACTAACCGGTACGGTTCTGCGGGTAGATCCGATTGAGGCAAACAGCATCACAGGATTGGTAACCGGTGTATCAAATGTAATGGTAGAGGTCTGTGCATATTTGATCTTTATTGAACGCTGGTTTGGCACATGGAATATGGCAGGAAAGGTAGAATGCCCATATAGCCAGCTTGTGGCTCCATTGTTAACAGTAGAGGTAAGGGTATACCCGACCCCATTGACCGTTCCTGTAACAGTATTGCCTGAAAAAATCGGAGGTTTTGTCCAATAGTAGTCGGTATGGCGGCACTCATTAACATCCGGGATACCGTCGTTATCACTGTCGATATCAACATTGTCTTCCGCCCCGTCGCCATCAGTGTCCGCAGCCAATCCGGAAACACTGACATAGCTTCCGTTAAATCCCCCGCTCTGAGAATTTATATTGCTCTTCGTAAGGGTTGCGGCAAATGCCCATCCTCCTCCCAATACCATTGCGGCAAACAACACTCTCTTCCATGTTGTTGCAGACTTTATAAAAGTAACTGTTTTCATCATCCCTCCTTCCTACTGGCCGGATGGCTGGCTCGGAGGTGGCCCAAACCCCGCTTCTGTTTTCGTCGGACGGGTTAACTGCCCCATCACCATAAGTACCGGAGTGGCATACGCTGCCTTGTGCAAAAAATCACGGCGGCGCTTATCCGCTTCGGATCCTTTTATACCTTTCT
>JALVFK010000185.1 GCA_027030065.1 Desulfurococcales archaeon
CTAAGGGGGCTCCATGGATTAGAGTAGACGCTACCACCCCTATGAAGCCAGCTAGAGCTATAATACTCCAAAACTCTCTTTCACTAAACAGTCTCTCAGCCACTTTTACTCCTCCAAGCATTGATGCATCTCCCAATATATTAAGTCTTATTATTATGTTATAGGATAAGTTATTATATGAGGCTTAATATACTAGTACTTAGAGAAATAATATATCACGAGCAGAAGAGGGGTTCAAGACATGCCTATTGTGAGTATCTCGATACCAGATAAGCTTCTAGAAAAAATAGACGAGTTCACAATAAGATACGGTTATACTGGTAGATCAGAGCTCATTAGGGAGGCTATAAGAGAATTCATAGAATCTAAGCAATGGGTATTAGAGGAGAAGAAGCCTATAAAGGGGATACTAGTAGCTCTAACAGATCATGAGCAGGGGCATAGAGTTGATGAGAAAGTTATAAGTATAATCCATGAGTACCAGTCTATTATTACAAGCTTCTACCACCAGATACTTGAGGAGAAGTGGTGTCTTAATATAGCTGTAGTAGAGTCTCCGTGGACTAGTATAAGGGATATGTTGGCTAAGCTTAGAAAGACTCGCGGTGTTGTTAAGACGTGGTTTATCCCTATAACCTCTTAGTTTTTCTCATTTTTCTGGAAAAAACCGTATTTTTCCAGAAAAGCTTATTAGATACTTGAACACTGTTAATATTGTAAAACGGTGTTATAACATGGAATTCGAACACACATTCCAAGTAAAAGCATTTTCAAAAGAAAAAGGATTCAAAGTAGACGTAGAAGCAAGGCAGCATAAACTAGTAGTTGACGAGCCAAAAGAACTGGGAGGAACAGATAAGGGAGCAAACCCAATAGAATACTTGTTAGCAGCTCTAGCATCATGTTTATCCATAGCATTAAGGTTCCATGCAAATAAAAAGAAGATCCAAATAGATGAGATAGAAGTAGAGGCAAAAGGACTCCTAGACCTACGAGGATTTATGGGAATGGAGGGCG
>JALVFK010000186.1 GCA_027030065.1 Desulfurococcales archaeon
AGTAATGGCATATTGTTACTTCCATGAGGGCGTGGTAGAGCCGGGATACCTAGACGCCTTCTAATTTCCCTTGCAAATACTTCTCCTGCACCCTGTCTATATGTGTCAACAATGACTATCTTGGGGTTTGATTCTTCAACATATTGTAATAGTTGTTCAAAATCAGCATGATCGCTTAGAGCGACAATCCATGTCTTATAATTAACACGTCTATATGGTTCTTTAAACTCCCATCCTGTAAGGATAATCTTGTTGTACTTATTGATCCCATATTCTTCTATTTTGCTATTACTATTTGCATGGAGGAATCCTATGAACCATTTATCTCTTATAATCTCCTTAGCTTCAATACTTTGTATATTAAATAAATCTTTTATTATGAAACCATGTTTCATTAGGGCTCTTGTAATCCTATAAACCATTGGTGAAGCGATAAATGGTGTATCAATACCATTACTTCTGAGTAGAAGCATTACTTCTTGTATTTTTCCATGAAATCCGTATATTAATACAGGTCCCTCAACCAGTAGATCCTTAACGAGGTCCACAAATAGGTATTCTACTTCACTTTTGAACGGCCTAATCCATTCGGGTCTACCATAAGTAGATTCTATGACTAATATATCGAGATCCCTTATAATCGGTGTTCCACGTCCAGGATTCTTAAAATCACCTGTATATGCTACTCGGTAACCTTCCTCGTCTTCGACAAGGACTTGTGCTGCACCTGGTATGTGCTCTGCTTTCTTTAAAGTTAGTTTCTCTTCCTCTATGTCTATAGTAATGTTATAATCTAGGCCTAGGCATTTCTTAGAGTATCTTCTCGGGCAGAGACCCATAGCCCTAAGTATATCAAGGGTTATCGGTGTTGATACGATGAGATCCATTTTCCTTAGGCTCTCTCTTAAGCCTATTGTATGATCACTATGGGCGTGAGTTATTATTCTCACTATACGGTTATCATGATGTCCGTCTACTGCTATATGTTTACCTAGTAAGATAGCACCTCTCGGTGATATTGTAGCTTTTGTTAGTAACTTGTCGAGATTTTGTATCGTTAACTTACTGCACCTCTCTAGGAGCGAAAATATCCTTGCTTCTAGTATTTCACTTTTAACCTCTTGGACTACTTGCTAATGTTTAAATAGCATCTTCATTGTTTTTATAGAATATAAAAGTATAGTGTATATGCGAGTGTGTATTTGTTTTATAACTCGTTTTAAATCATCTTTATCTTTTACTTCGCCTATTTCGTGTACTGCAATATACATTAGTGATAAGAAATATGTTAATATCATTATAACTCCTAGTAAGTTTATGTTATCATATATTATTGATAATATAGGCTTGAAGAAACCTCCTATGAGGAAAAGTAATTGTAAAACAATTTTACCACTACCCTGAAATGATTTTTCTACGAGAAGTCTTGCATTATAGTATCTCATTTCCTCTTCTATGTACGTAGGCTTATTTAGTATGGCTGGTACGTAAAGATATAGGCCAGGCCAAAGCATTGCAGTGATTGATGCTACGACTAGTAAGTTTAATCCAAGCTTTCTTCTGCGCTTAACTAGTACGTATATAATATAAGGATAAGACCATAGCAAATAGTTAGGATTTATTACTTTATTGAAGATAGTGAAGACTAAGAGAAGTGCAAGAATAGAGATAAAGATAGAGTCCTTATCACCGGGTTTTGGTTTTATTATGAGTAATGTAATTATATAGATTGCGGCAAAGATATAGGGCCATATCTGTGTCACGATATGCGTGATAACTGGATCTCTATTAGACAATAGTACAGGTACATTAAATATAGATAAATATTGTGGTGGTCTATCTGAGTGAAACTCGAAGACGTTCATGTAAAATCCTTCTGGATCAATTATTAAGAACGGTAAAGTAACAGCAAGAACCACACCTACAAATGCTGTTAAGAATTTAATGAAGTCTCTTTTCTTTTCAGATGCCATAAACGCTACTGGAACAAGAATTATTGGAACATACTTTATTGCCGTGCCAAGACCCCACGCTATCCCGGCTCTAAGCCACTTCTTTTCAACTAGCCAATAACTTCCGGCTAATAAGAAGAGTATCATAAGTGGATCAAACTGATACGTGGCTACTGCGATAATTAATGGTATACTGTAAAACCACCATCGTGTAACATCTGGACCTTCCTTCTTGTATAGAATATAAGCAGTTAGGTATACTGATAATATCAAGGGAATCTTTGATATTATTCTGAGTATGGTCGTTGTTATAACTTCTAGTTGTGTAGAGTTAGCACTTATACCAGTAGTATTAACTAGGGTTTCAACAGTGGTTTCACCTAGGTTGTAGAATGCTATAAAGGTTAGTGGTGCTAGTGGGAAATAGACAACTCTATAAGACTCGTTGTAGCGGTACATTGTGTATAGGTTTAGGAGTCCTATTTCATTATATATTTTTATCCAATTAGTAAATATTGTTATATCATAGTAATTCCATACTATGACAGCTGCAACTACTATTATTATTGACGCTATTATTATGTCTCGCCAGAGCTTATTCAAAATACTGACACCGGGTTCTCGAGATCTATATAGTTTTGAGGCGTCGGTTCGGCTCTTCCTTCTACATCGGAAACCTTATGCTTGTCGCGGGTGCTCCTCATCCGCCACCTTATAATTGTAGACAAGTAGCGGTACTTATAGATATGTCCCGCTATATTACTATAGGGATGATGAACTGGGGGCTCCATGGATAGACTATTATATGACAGATAGTCCCATCTCTGACCTCTTTTATCCTCACGTATTATATAATGAATTTATAATCATCTCTTGTATTTCATAGATGTGGGGGTTAAAGCTTTGGTTGTAGATTTATCTCTCTTCAAGAATATTTTGCCGAGCGAGGTATACGATGTAGTGGAGATAACATATAATCATAATAGATGGCGTCGTTTTGAAACAATTAATCTAATAGCAAGTGAAAACGTTATGAGCCCTCTTGCGGAGATGCTGTATGTTACTGATATGATGCATAGATATGCTGAGGGAAAGCCTAAGAAAAGGTATTATCAGGGCCTCAGATACGTTGATGAAATAGAGTTAATGTTGATGAAAGCTATGGGAGAGTTATTTAATGTAGAGTATGTTGAACCGAGAGCTATAAGTGGTACCATTGCAAATGCAACGGTATTTAAAGTATTAGGTGGATATGGTGATAAAGCCCTCATAGCACCTGTCCAAGCTGGTGCACATGTAAGTCATACAAAATTTGGTGTTCTAGGAGCATTAGGAATAGAACACATAGAACTACCTTACGACCCGGAAGAAATGAATATCGACGTGGATAAGGCATTAAAAATGATAGAAGAAGTAAAACCAAAGTTTGTTGTACTTGGAGGTAGTGTTTACTTATTCCCTCACCCAGTCAAGGAAATCGCAGAAGCGGCACATAATGTTGATGCTAAAGTTGTTTATGATGCTGCACATGTTCTAGGTCTAATAGCTGGTAAGAAATGGCGTAACCCACTAAAACATGGGGCAGATATTGTAACGGCGTCAACACATAAAACATTTCCTGGACCTCAAGGTGGAGTAATTTTAACAAATATCAAGGAGATCTATAAGGCAGTTGCCAAAGTTGTTTTTCCAGTATTTGTTAGCAATCATCATCTTCATAGACTTCCAGCTACACTAGTAACCACGTATGAAATGAAATACTTTGGCGAGAGATACGCTGAACAAGTAATAAAAAATGCACAGGCTTTCGCAGAGGCACTGGCTTCAGAGGGATTCAAAGTTCTAGGAGAACATAAGGGATATACTAGAAGTCATCAAGTTGTACTTGATGTCGCGGATTTAGGAGGTGGCGCATCTGTTGCACAGAGATTAGAGGATGCAAATATAGTAGTCAACAAGAACTTGCTACCAAAGGATCCTCCAACCGCAATTAAGAATCCCAGTGGTATACGTATAGGCGTGCAAGAGATGACCCGATGGGGTATGAAGGAACAAGACTTCCAGGAACTTGCCAGTTTAATGAGAGAGCTGATAATAGATAAACACGATTCAGTAGAGATAAGAAGAAAAGTAGTAGAATTTAGAAAAAGGTTTATGAAAATACACTATGCTTTCGAAGTAAACTATGATAATATAAAAGTATCAGAAAAACTTCCACTTTTATGGTAATATAAAAGAAGATGCGGGGGGAGCAAGTCCCACGGTTTCATCCCTACCCGTTGCGGGGTGTCCACCGGGCGGCGCGCATTTCTAGAATATGGTTCTAACAGTTATAAAGCTCTTTTTCACTCTAATAAGATGGGATTATTAATGTTACCTAAGGCATGGATTGTTAGTATAGGTAATGAGGTAGTTAGTGGGCAAATAGTAAATACAAATGGTGCTTGGCTGGCTAAGAGATTAGTAGTTCTCGGATTCGATGTTAGGAGAATTATCGCTGTCCCAGATTTAGAGGAAGAAGTTGTAGAAGTGTTTAGGGATGCTATAAGTAAATCGGTAGATGTAGTGATTAGTACTGGGGGTCTTGGACCCACATATGATGATAGGACTAGTGAATTCCTGGCAAAAGCTATTGGAAAGAAGCTTATTGTTAATGACGAGGCATTAAAGCTTGTTGAAGAAAAATATGCCGTTAAGGGTCTACCCTTGACTGAACATCGGGTAAAAATGGCTTTAATGCCTGAGGGAGCTAAACCTATACCCAATCCTGTAGGTACTGCTCCAGCAATTCTGGTTGAAGCTAATAAAACAGTTATTATTGCTTTACCAGGGGTACCAAAGGAAATGAAGGCTATTTATGAAGAGTATGTTGAAGAGTTTTTGAAACAAAGGGCTCCAAGAGTATATCGTTTTGAGAAATGGATTAAAGTTACTGGTATTCCAGAATCCTCTCTTGCACCTATCATAGATAAAGTTGTAAAGAAATACAGAACTGTTTATGTGAAGTCTCATCCTCGTGGCAGCGAATTAGGAAGTCCAGTAATACATTTATACATAGTTGCTTCAAGTCTAAATAATGTAGAAGAAGCGAAGGAAGTAGTGGAGAAGGCCTATAGGGAGCTAGTGGAAGAATTTTTAAAGCTTGGAGGGAGAGTAGAGGAGCTAGAAATTAACACTGTTAAAGGTGAAGAATTTGGTTAATGTGGAAGAATTAAGGAAGAAGATTATACAAGAGCTACGTAAGGTACACGATCCTGAAATACCTATAAATGTATGGGATTTAGGCTTAATCTACGAGTTAAATATTGACCAAGAGGGAAACGTTAGAATAAAAATGACTCTAACTGCACCGGGATGCCCGGTAGCATATATGATAGTTGAACAAGTAAAGGATGTTGTATCGAGAGTTGAAGGTGTTAAAAGTGTGGATGTAGAACTAGTATGGGAACCTCCTTGGACCCCGAAACGTATGACTCCCGAAGGTAGGGAGATGTTTAAAACTATCTTCGGGTACGATATAGTAGAGTATTGGGAGCAACATTATAATAAATAGAACATACTTATACTTTTTATAAGTAGCGAAAAAGATATAGGGATAACTATAAGGTTAAAGATAATATTAGTGTTAATATTCATAATAACCTTTATAGTCATAATAGTTATGTTGGAAAGTAATACAAGTAAAAATAATCAATTCAATATAACTACTCAAACAATTACGAGAAATGGTTACACGGTTATAAAGTTCTTAGTGCGTGAACATACAGTTTACAATGGAATACAAGGTATTATACGTTATATAATTGACCATTTCTACATACTGATAGGTCTTCTAGCGGCTTTAGCCTTAATTAGATATTTAAAAGGTAAGAATAGTATAATAAGAGTAAAGATAACGGTAAACACGGAAATATTAGATGATTATGAGAAAATAAATGTTCCTCTATTTGAAAAGAGAAACAATACGGAGGATCACAATAGAGTGTATATGTTGGCTAAATCATTATTAAAATATCCTAATGAGAATATAGTAAGACTTTTTAGGTCTCTTTGCGGATCTAGAATGAAAATCGTTTTACTAATAGAGAAACATCCTGGTCCCAGCATCAGCAATATTATTAAAATTATAAAGGAAAGCATGTTAGAAAAATGCGTTCATTTAAAGTATATAGGTAATGTTAAAGAAGCAGACTTAAACATAATAGACGTAGATGAAATCATGTCTCTTCTCAATAAATCTAATGTAAAATCCAATACAAAGTATGATATAAATGACATATATTATATTGATGTTATAAATGCTAACGAAAACAGTAATAAGGTAAGTAGGAATCATAGAAATGATAGTATAGTAGTCTTTGGAAGGAAGAAAAAATATATTATTAAAAAAGAACTATACAATGAATTAAAAAGAGGTATTGATGTAAAAGAATTGAAGGAAATATATGGTAATAACATATATAATTTATTAATGGATATGTACAATGATGGTATCATAATATTTAATGGTAATAAAATGATATTAGTAGAATAGATTGTTTCAAAAGATTTTAAAATGTTAATGGCAACCTACCTATAGTGAAAGCTAGCAAGCCTACCATCATAAACATGAGTATTCTATTCTTAACCTTGTACGCCTCATCTCGTGTAGGCGATTTCAGCATCTTGATCGTATTCCATAATATTCCTACGTCTGTTACAATTATTAATGGAACATACAAAATGTTAACTAATCCTTTATATAATGGAATTGCACTTAAAATAACGGCAGCTATATAGAATAATGCTGCTATAATAGCAGCGTGTGACGAACCGTATTTTACTGCAATTGTCTTTATACCACGTGAACTATCACCTATTACGTCAACTATTCCCTTGGTAATTTCGCGTCCCGTGTTAGCTAGAAATGCTATCAGGGCAAATATTGCTGCAGATGTTAAGTCTTCCGTAGGAGCCAGTAATGCGCCATAAATAAACGGTATCGCTACACAATAACTCACCATAAGATTTCCTATAAAACCTGTCTTCTTCATTCTCCAATTATATAATAATGATATCATATAAGAAATAAATGCAATTGTGAAGAAGATTATACCCAGATATGAGGCAACAGCCAACCCTATAATTCCTAAAAAGACCCCGTAAATCTTAGCAGTTCTTTCACTAATACGACCACTCGGTATTGGTCTTTGAGGAGCATTTACTGCATCGATATGCCTATCAAAGTAATCATTTATAACCATCGATGAAGCCGTCAAGAAAAAACCTACAAGGAAGCCAAATATTATATTTATATTTATACTTAAACATCCACAAGCTATAATGTATCCAACAATAACAGCTACACCATTCATAATTGAATTTACTGGTCGAATTATCTCAACATAAGCAGTGGCGGTATTCATTATTAGATTCCCAGTAGTCTCCTAATGAAAGATTTAGATTTTTTCTTCTCCTCCTTTTCTTCTCCTCCTCTTTCACCGTAAACTATAACGTAAGCTACCTCTGGTCCAGCATTTCTGTATCTCTCTGCTTTTGATGCAAGAACCTCTAATTCCTCTCGAGTAGCATGATCTATAGGATAACCTGTATTACCTGCTTTTTCCCACCTATCATATACAACCTCTAATATAGCTGAGACCTCGGGGTCTCCGTAGAAAGCCATCTTAGCCCACTGGTTATGGCTCTCATCAATTAATTCAATTACTTTTCTCTTCAATGCATCTATATTAACCATTATTGGAGTTCCTCAAACAATATATCAACAACCTAGAGTTTAAAAGTCTTTAAATAAAATATTTAATACAGGATAAAGTAAAGGTAGCTCTAATGACGTCAATATACGAGAAAGTAATCAATTATCTACTTGAAAATCCCGGAGCAAAGCCTAGACAAATAGCAGACGGTATAGGTGAGAGCTTAACCAGAGTCAGAAAGATACTATATATATTAAGAGACAAGGGGATTATTGCAAGAAGTGGACAAGGCTATGTAGTAGTAAAGTCAAGGCTAGCAAGAAAACAATATGAGGAAGAGAGAACAAGATCTCAACAAGAAAATAATATCACATCTCAATCTTCAATACAATCTATAAATAGACCGGATAAACAAGATATAGATTCGAAATGGCTTTCAGAAATAATATCAAATATAATGAAGAGTATAAATGAATTGAACAGAAAAATAAACGTTATAGAAAAAGAAATAGCAAACATTAAGACTAGATTAGATGCTATAGAGGGAAAGAACAAAATAGGGAAAGGAGATAAATTCATAGCATTAATAAAACAGAAAAAGATAATGTCTATAGAAGAAGCCAGACAATATATGAGTAAATCTCTCGACTACTATGTCGTAAATAATTACGTATCAGTTATAGGTAACATGATAATAGATAGAGGATACTTTGAGACTTTTAAGAAAAAATTCCCCTTAAAAGTCTCAGAAATAAAGAAACTGAACAGTAATGAGATACTATTACTAAAAAAGCTGATAGAGGAAGGAGTAGTCTACCTCCACGGTGGAAGTGAATATAGATTTATAGAATGAGATTTAAATTAATCATGATGAATCTTCTCTTCTTCGACCCTACAGGTGATCGGGATGAGAGAAACCGGCCTGGCTGATAGCAAATCAATACTTCTCCTAGAATATATGAATGTAAAAGAACTATTATCAAAAATAGATGGATGTGATAGAGTAATCATACCATTAGGTAGTATTGAGCCGCACACAGAATTCTTTCCCTTGGGAACAGATAAAATAATTGCCGAGAGACTATCCATTGAGCTGTCAAGAGAATTACATCGGAACGGGAAGTGTTCAATAATAGCTCCAACCATAGGCTATGGCTTAAGTATTGAATGGAAGAAAAGTGGTGCAACTGTAACTCTATCTCCGTTAACGATAATGTATCTACTAACCGACATAGTCACATCACTTATAGAAATGGGATTCAAAAAGATAATAATATTGAATGGGCATGGAGGAAATAGCGAAATAATAAGAGTTGTATCAAGGGAAATAGCTTTAAGAAACGTTGATGTAGAGATAATAGTAATTGATTGGTGGAGACTTGTTAGTGATATAATAGAAAAGTATTCATCTACTGGTATGTTTCTGCATAGTGATGAAATTGAAATAAGTCTTCTCTTATACTGGGGTATTATTAGAGAAGAAGATATTAGAAGAATAGAGAAATATATTGTGAAAAATAGTAGGCTTCCATGGCAAAGTGGAAAAGGAATTGAAACATACGCATCGATAGAAAGAGACCAAGCACTAATAGCTTACGGGTCTCCTGATAAAGCAAATGCTAGACTGGGGGAATTCTTAGTAAAGGAATTCTGTAAAAGAGCCTCCAGTATAATACCATAGTATGCCGCTATGGATCTAGATCTCTAACTATTATAGCCTTAGGATCACATAAAACAACACATCCATAGCATAGAACGCAATTCTCTTCACGAACTACTCTCGCCTTTCCATTAACTAATTCAAAAACCTCACCAGGACATAGCTTAACACATAAACTACACCCATTACATTTCTCTTCAACAACTATTACTTGGGGCTTCAACTCCCACGCCTTCGGAAAATAGACTAGCCAAAACATGTTAATAATATTACTTTGTACACAATAATAATCCCAGGAACTGGTGGACTAGATAATGATCGTAAGCGCTGATTTACATATCCATACGACAGCAAGTGATGGTTTAAATAGTCCAAAAGAAGTAGTCTTAGCAGCATTCTATAAAGGTTTAAACGTTATAGCTATAACAGACCATGATACTTTTCAAGGGGCACTAATGGCTCAGCGGTATGTAGGTAGTTTAGATCTATTAGTTATAATAGGATGCGAGGTTAGTAGTGTAAAAGGAGATGTATTGTTACTATGTGATTCACCTATAAATACTCCTAGAGAAATAGGTGAGCTCATAGATGTAGCACACGAAAATAATTGTCTCGTAATACCAGCGCATCCTTTTGATGATCAAAGGAATAGTGTTGGCGAAGACATATATAATTATGAATGGGATGCAATAGAAGTATATAATGGATCTTCAACAGAATATGCGA
>JALVFK010000187.1 GCA_027030065.1 Desulfurococcales archaeon
ACACGGGTGTTAGAATACTACCAGTAGTCGAGGATCATAGGCTTCAAGGCATTATTAGTAGGCTTGGAGTACTAAGTATAACTTCTACTCGCTCAAACCTAAGAGCAATAGATATTGCTAGTGAGCCAGCAGTTACAATAGGGTTAGACGAGGACGTAAAATCTGCTTTAGAGAAGATGCTCGAAGTAGATGAATGGTATGCTCCAATAGTTGATACGAGTAACCGCTTCATAGGGGTCTTCGGGTTAGAGAAAATAATAGAGAAACTCCTAAAGGATAAACACCCATGTCTCGAAAAACCCGTAGAGGAAGCCATGAGCACGAATATCGAGACAATAGAAGCAGAAGACAATGTGGCAAGCCTCTGGAGAAAAATGATGAAATACAACTACGCTGGATTCCCAGTAGTTGACAGCAAGGGTAGGCTTCTAGGAGTAGTAACACAATACGATCTAATACGCTATGGGTTCACTAGAATAGAGTTGAGATCAGAGAGTCCCCCAAGATCTGGACCACGTATAAGGGAGATAATGTCTACTCCACCCATAACAGTTAGAGTAGGCGAGAAGCTTAGAAAAGCAGCAGAACTCATGATTAAACACGATATAGGGAGAGTCATCGTAGTAAACGATAAAAAAGAGCTCAAAGGCATAATTGATAGGGAGGATATAGTCCGCACATACCTAAACTATCCGTTAAGAGACTAGTCCACCTTCTCCTAACTCAAAACATGCTTACATAGAGGTGTAAACCATGTATAGACCAGGTACTCGTAGGCCAAGAAAAACTAGAATAGAAGGACAAAGATGGCTTAGAAGCGATGGAACACCTAATTTCGCAGACCACGTTTACCGAAAAGAGGGAGACGTAGTCCTCGTAGCTAAGAAGGAGTTGAAGACAGCTTCACCCGTTACACCCGTACTAGAGCTTGCTGAAACAATGTCCTATAACAACATTAGGAGCATACCAATAGTTAACAGTAAATTAGAGCTAGAGGGACTAGTTCTATCAATGAATATAGTCAACTATTTTGGTGGAGGAGAACTATACAACATAGTTGTTGAGAGGCATCAAGGCAATATTTATAGTGCGTTAAAGGAGCCCGCAGAATCCATAATGATTAGAGAACCCATAACGGTTAACGTTTCAAGCAAGATAACAGAACTGTTAAAGATAATGGTTACTGAGGGTATAGGAGTAGTCCCAGTACTAGATCTTGATAACAAGCTCTACGGTATAATAACAGAGCGAGACCTAGTAGAATATTTCTCCGAGAAACCAGAAACCAATGTCAAAGTAAAAGACGTGATGACCAAGGATGTAGTAACAATAGATATTTCAGCTAATCTAAAGAAAGCAGCGGAAACCATGGTAAAACTAGGGTTCCGCCGCCTACCAGTAGTAGAAAACGGCAAGATAGCTGGAATGCTAACATCAAAAGATATCGTGAGATTCATAGGAGACCATAGAGTCTTCGAGAAAGCCCCCTCAGGTAAAGTTGAGGAGGCCCTCTCAACTCCTGTTTCAGAGGTTATGAGCAAGATAGCATATACCATAGGGCCCGAGGAAGACATAGCTCAAGCAGCCCGATACATGATGGAGAAAGGCGTTAGCAGTCTACTCGTAGTAGTAGACGAAGTACTTCAGGGAATCATAACCGAACGAGATATATTGTACGGCATGCTTGTAAAAGCGAAGGCAGAGTAAAGAGGGGTTTGAGAATTATGGCACCTAAAGTCTCAACCTATATGTCAACACCAGTAATAGCTGCATCACCCTACGATAATCTCGCACACATTAGGAAGCTTATGATAAGACACCATATAGGTAGAATAGTAATAGTTGAAGGAAACAAGCCCGTGGGGATCATAACTAAAAGCGACTTCATCCGAGCACTCTTCTCTAGACGCCGCTTTACTAAACCATTAGAAGAGATAAAAGCAGAAGAAGTAATGACACGTGACCTCATAACAGTAGACGAGAACCGTAGTATAAAAGCGGCGGCGAAGCTCATGGTTAGAAAAGGTGTTAGCGGTCTACCAGTCACATCAAAGGATGGAGACTTAGTCGGTATAATCACGTTAACCGATATAACAAGAGCATATGCTGAACGCTATCCTGGTAGAATGCTTGTTAAAGACGCTATGAGGACTAACGTACCAACAGTCCATAGATCCCATAGCATATTCTATGTAGCAGAACTAATCTCTAGAGACGAGGCGGGGAAAATAGTAGTTGTTGACGGCTCTAAGCCTGTTGGAATCATAACTAAGTCGGATATAGCTTTCATAAACCCCTTCCTCTTAGGATACCGGAACATGAAATATGTTAGACGGTTTAGCTCGGAGAAGGGGAGGTCAACAGCAGTTAGAATATATACTATCCCGATTGCAGGAGACATAATGACATCGGATCTATTAACTATAGGCTTAGAGGAAGATCTAGCCCTAGCAGCCGATACAATGATAAAAAACAATATTAGTGCTCTACCAGTAATAGACCGCGATGAGAACTTAGCTGGAATAGTCACTAAGATAGAGATAGCTAAGGCTCTCACCAGAACATAGTATGTATCCTAAAATATAGGTGAGTGGAAATGGTGGAATACGAGAAAATACCTTCAATTAAAGTAAAGGAAATAATGGAAACAGATTTCCCCAAGGTAGATAAGAACGATACCCTATACCATGCAGTTAAGATAATGGACAAGTACGGTTATGATAGAGTAGTAGTTGTTGAGCACGGAAAAATTGTTGGAATAGCGACAAAGAAAGACATCATAATGAAGCTAGGCACTCAGAGGACAAGAAATGTTACACCAAGCCGAATGCATGTATCGAGCTTTATGACTCCCAATCCATTAACGATTAGTCCGGAAGAGCTAGTGGTTAAGGCGGCTAAAATAATGGTTGATAAGGAGATAAGTAGCCTACCAGTACTCGAAGGAGAAGATCTCGTAGGACTTGTAACGAAAAAGAATATAGCAAAACTATTAGAAGACATTGAAATACCTGTTAGAGATGTAATGTCGTCTACGATGACTGTACTAAAGCTAACCGATAGAGTACTGCATGCCCGTCAACTCATGCTATCAAATAATCTAACATTTATCCCCGTAGTAGATACTGATGGTAGAGTTATAGGAGCAATATCAATAGACGAGGTAGCTGACGCACTATTCGCTTTCCACGACATTGTACCGACAAAACATAGAAAGGAAAGGATAATGCATCTTCTAGTATCCGATGTAATGAGGCTACGTCCACCCAAAGTTCCACCCACAGCTCCTCTAGGCGAAGTTGTAAGAGAAATGCTAGACAAAGAGTATCGTGGTGCAATAATAGTAGACAATGATGAAAAGCCAGTAGGAGTCGTAACTTTAACGGATCTAACAGAATATGTTGCAACACTAGGCTAACATTACACTACTGTTTTTATATCCCCATACCCATTTTAGCATAAATAGGATGCTGCAAGTGACGAGTACAGATGATCTAAGATTCGTAGTAGACACT
>JALVFK010000188.1 GCA_027030065.1 Desulfurococcales archaeon
CCGCCCCAGCTCATCGCCGAGGAGGCCAGGGCGGTCGCCGAGGCAAGGGTCGCCTGGGAGAGGGCCAGGGCGAAGTCCGACTTCAGCCTCTTCAAGCCCCACCTCGAACGCATAGTCGACGTAGCGAAGAGGAAGGCGGAGCTCCTCGCAAAGCCCGGCGGCACCCTCTACGACGCCCTCCTCGACCTCTTCGAGGAAGGCCTCACCTCCACTCAGCTCGACAGGCTCTTCGGCGACCTCGCGCCCCGCCTCTCAAGGCTATACGCGAGGATCCTCGAGTCCGGCGTGTGGCCCCGCAGCCACCCCCTGGAGAAGGAGCCATACGAGAAGGAGGCTGCGAGGAGCCTCAACATGCTCCTCCTAGGCCAGCTCGGCTACCCCTTCGACCGCGGCCGCCTCGACGAGACCGCGCACCCATTCACCCAGGCCATCGGCCACGACGACGTACGCGTGACCACCAGCTACCACGGCCGCGACATCAGGCGCACCCTCGGCGGCACCGCCCACGAGTTCGGCCACGCCCTCTACGAGCTCCAAGTCGACGAGGCACTCGCCGGGACGCCCATAGGCACGGGCGTGAGCCTCGGAGTCCACGAGGGGCAGAGCCGCTTCTGGGAGAACATCGTCTGGCGCACCCCCGAGTTCACCCGGCGCTTCTACCCCTCCATAGCCGCCCTGGTCCCAGCTGCGAGGCGCTACACCCCCGAGGAGTTCTACCGCTACATAGCAATGGTCAGGCCCGAGACGATAAGGATCGAGGCCGACGAGGTCCAGTACCCCCTACACATAGTGCTCCGCTACCGCGTGGAGAAGCAGCTCATAGACGGAGACCTGCCCGTCGACGAGCTCCCACAGCTCTGGAACAGCCTCATGGAGGAGCTGCTCCACATAGAGCCGCCCGACGACGCCCACGGCGTCCTCCAAGACGTCCACTGGAGCCTCGGCCTCATAGGCTACTTCCCCACATACGCCCTCGGCTCAATGCTCGCCGCACAGATGCTCCACGCCTA
>JALVFK010000189.1 GCA_027030065.1 Desulfurococcales archaeon
TGGGGAGGAGGCCTATCCTGAAGGCGGACTCCACGTCGACGCCGCTCCCCATGCTCCCGGCGAGCATGAGTGCCAGGGGCTTCGCGGCAGCCTCCTCTATGAGCATCGCGGCCGCCGCGGATATCGCGGCCTTTGCCTTCTGGAACTCCCTTATGTCCAGCTGGGTCAGCCTTAGCCCCTCGCTGAGGGAGATGTAGTCCACCCCGCCTTCCCGCCCGTGCGCGCGCCTTATCCGGCCGGTCTCGTCCAGGAAGCCGTTCTCGAGGAGGCTTGCGAGGAGGGACACTATGGCCGAGCCCGTGAGGCCGGCGCGCTCCGAGCCTGGGGGGTGGAACTTGAAGCGGCCCGTGCCTGGGTCGTAGCTCGCGTAGACGGCGCCGCCCCGCAGCGCGGTTGCCCCGCAGCTCAGCTGGCCGCCCTCTATCGCCGGGCCTGCGGGCGCGGAGGCCACTAGTATCTCGCCGGGCTCCACTATGTAGGCTTCCTCGGTGTTCACGCCTATGTCCAGCATGAGCGTCCTCCTTGTGAGGCCGTGTAGCATTGTGGCGAGGATTGCTGTGGAGGCGTCGCTGCCTACGAAGGACTTTATCGCTGGCAGGACGTAGGCTTCGCCCGTGTCTAGGCCGGCCTCGCCCCCGTCTAGCACGAGCGTCTCTGAGAGGGGGTTCTCGTAGGGGTACGCGCCGAGGGGGCTCGGGTCGACGCCGAAGGCTATTGGCAGCGCGGCGGCGTTGCCCGTGAAGACTGTGCACCGCGGCCTCCCCCTGTCCCTGGAGAGGCGGGCTAGGAGGCGGTTCACCTCCCTCATCGTCGCTTCCCTCATCCTGCCCAGCTCGCGCCTGTCCCTCATGACGCGTGAGATCCTGGAGACCACGTCTAGGCCCCATGCCGCCTGGGGGTTGACTGTGAAGCCCTCCGCGGCGTTGGAGCCTGTCTCCGTGTCGACGAGCACGGCGGCTATCTTGGAGGAGCCGATGTCTACCGCCGCGGCCAGGCCGCTGCAGAG
>JALVFK010000190.1 GCA_027030065.1 Desulfurococcales archaeon
CAGCACGGCTACAGCCAGTGCCACGCGCCAGCCGCGCATCGCCGCCACCTACCTGTGCCGCCTATAGGCCAGCACCGCGGCGCCCCCCAGGACGGCCAGGGACAGCCAAAAAACAATGCTCCCCCTGAGCGGCAGGAGTGGGAGGGGAAGGTACTTTGAGACCTCGGCCTCCACCCTCACAGAGGCCCCCGGCTTCAACCCCTCATATGTGAGCGAGGACGCCGGGGAGGCGTAGCACAGCCACCCACCGCGGGGCTCCAGCTCCACCCGCAGGCGCTCCACGGACTCGTGGGGGAAGCCCAGCGTCACGCTGTACTCCCTGAAGAGGAGGCCGTCCCCCACGAGCCCCTCAACGGTGAAGCGCAGCTCGACGTCAACGGTGCCGCCGGGAGGTATTGGGCGCCACACGTTGTACTTCACCGTGACGCCGCCCCCCTCCTCGACGACCTTGTAGTCGACAGGCTTCCCGTCCACGAGCACCTTGACCCCGCTCACCCTGAGCCTTGCCTCCTCCACGCCCCAGGGGATCAGGCCTAGCAGGGTCTTCTGCCTCACAGCGCTTATCCTCACGTACCCGTAGCCGGGGACAACCTCCCTGTCCATGCCGTTGGCCAGGACGCCGTGAAGCACGAACTCCACGCCCCCTTGGCCGAGCAGCAGCCTAGCCTCCAAGCTCCTATACGTGAGCGTCCCCGGCAGGCCGCCCTGACCCAGAGCGGCGGGCACGAGCACGGCCAGCGCCAACAGGGCCGCGGCCAGGGCGGCCCGCGCCCCCCTACCAGTCGCCAGTATCCTTGTCATCCCTCCTACCCACGGGCACCAGGGCGGCGAAGGCCAGCGACGCTGCTGCTATAAGCGCTAGGAGCGGCTCGTCACTCCACAGCCTTGCCTGAACGCTCGTGTTTGGCTCGAACACTGCCGGCGCGGAGAGCACGTGGCGGGGGTCGACGCCGACTATGAACACCTTCGACGCGTTGTAGTTGCCCGTCCCCGGGGCGGCGTA
>JALVFK010000191.1 GCA_027030065.1 Desulfurococcales archaeon
ATATTATTTTTACTTAATAGAGCTTCAATAATCTCTAGAGATACAATAATGCTTGCTCAAGCCTCTAGTATATTAGCTATCTCGGAGACATGAACTATACTCGTAGCTACTTCTTCTCCCATATTAATTCTTTCAATAATTCTCTTAGCTCTTTTCTTCCAAGTCTTGATCTTATCTGGTATACTCTTACGTGGCTTAAGATAGGCGTAGAGGAAGACAGAGGAATCGATAAAGCGCAAGACCTAATCTCCTAAGAGAGCCTTCTTTAAAGTATTATAATCTTCCCAGGCATCGGGTTCAACATCTACTTCTACAGAGTCAAAGTACTTGGTTAGATCTCTTTCCTTTAACGGTACTAAGACTATACTGTCTCCACTCTTCTTAACTAGAAATCTCCTAGCCTTTAGCTCCTCCAAGTATTTCTTTGGGATTTTAATCCTACCATATTTATCAACTACGACAACTGACAACTCTGGAGCACCTAATACCAAATATACGTTAATATATGAAACTTATATTGCTACCACTCAACTATTTATCCGGTAAACCAAAATAAGTAGGGTCAAGACTATAGCTTGATAAATGGTATTAGGTGTCTATCACGTATTTCCTTACTGATTAAAAATGCGGCTTGTAAGATAGGTTTCAATGGAAAGTATTGTTATTGTAGTAGGTTTTTCTTTAGTGATATTTTGAATGCTTGTACTCCTATAGCATACATTACTATTGCTGCTAGTATTGTGTAGGGTAGGGGTGCTAGGGCTTCGCTTCCTGTTGCTCCGTAGACTAGTATTTGTCTTGCTCCATCGAGTGCTTGGGTTAGGGGTGAGTAGGTTGCTAGGATTTTCATGAATCCTGGTAGGAATTCTTTTGGTGGCCACCATACTCCTGTTGTGAACATTGCTGGGAAGGCTATTATGAATGATATTGTAGATGCTGCTGAGGTTCTTCTTACGAACATTCCTATTGTTAGTCCTAGGCCTATTACGAATAGTATTCC
>JALVFK010000192.1 GCA_027030065.1 Desulfurococcales archaeon
ATACTTAAAAGCCCCTATGCTCACGCCAAGATAAAAGACATTGATACAAGTGAAGCAGAGAAAATGGGGGCAGTAGTAATAACCTTCAAGGACGTTCCGAGGAAGAAGTTCAATATTAGACTAGTAAGCGTCGATGAAGTCAACTATAAGGATTGGGAAGTCCTAACAGATCATCCGAGATTTGTTGGAGAATATATTGCAGCTGTAGCAGCTGAAACAGAAGAGCTTGCCCAGAAAGCCTTAGAGGCAATAAAGGTTGAGTGGGAAGAGGTATACGAGCCCATACTAGATCCCTTCGAGTCGATGACCCCGGGTAAACCAAAGATACATGATAAGATATTGTTTGGTCAGAAGGAGATAGAGGTAAAGAACAATATAGCATGTACAAAGGAATACATTGAAGGAGACCCAGACCGAGCATTTAAAGAGGCAGACATAGTTATTGAACGCGTCTTTAAGACTAATAGAAGATACCATATGCAACTAGAACCCAAAGTCGCGGTCGCTAAACCAGAACCAGATGGCGGAGTAACTGTTTGGACAACAACTCAAACAATACATAATACGAGAATACTGATATCACAAGTATTCGATATCCCGATGAGCAAGGTAAACGTAATCAAGCTACCCATAGGAGGAGCTTTTGGATCAAGCATTCAGACAAACCTTGTAACCCTAGTAGCAGTTGCCCTAGCGTTAAAGGCTAAGAGACCAGTAAGAATAGCTCTCACAAGAGAAGAAGACATGAGGGATCATGCATCATACCAGATGGTTCTAAGACTAAAAGTTGGAGTTAAAAAAGATGGAACAATTATTGCAGGTGAACTAGAAAACATTATGGATATAGGAGCCCATCAAATCCAGGCATACCCGCTACTCGGGACAGCTCTTGGATGGTTTGTATCTCTCTACAAGTGGAAGAATATTAGATACAAGGGTATAGCAGTCTACACCAATAAGGTTCCAACATGTGCCTTTAGAGGCTATGGCAACCCCCAGGTAACATGGGCTGTAGAAACAGTAATAGACGAGCTCGCCGAGAAGCTTGGAATAGATCCAATAGAGTTCCGGTTAAAGAACTATGTGGGAAGAGGAGACATATTCTGGGGCCAGGGACCAACAGTAAAATCAGTCATACGTAGCGACGGCGTACCAGAGCTACTGAGAAAAGGAGCAGAACTCATAGGATGGAAGAATAGGCCCAAACCGGGTTCCCAGAAAGGAAGGTATAGGAGGGGTATTGGTGTAGCAAGAGGATTCCATACAAGTGGTGCTGGAGGACCATTATCTGGTGAAACAATAGATTATACTGGAGCAATACTCAAGGTAAACGAAGACGGAAGCGTAGACTATATAACCGCACTCCAAGACCATGGCGGAGGCACACTAGACGCACACGCCAAGATCATAGCAGAAGAACTAGGAATACCATTAGAGAAAGTAAACATAGTGTGGAGTGATGCCCAGACAACAGTCTACGACGTATGTACCCATGCATCACGTGGAACCTATGTTGGAGGAGAAGCAGCTAGAAGAGCAGCTAGGATAGTGAAAAAGAAACTACTAGAATACGCGGCCCGGATCCTAGGAGACATAGCTACGCCAGAAGGACTAAGAATAGAACCAGACGAAGAGCTTGGACAAGGAGTAATCTATGTTGAAGGCAGTCCCGATAAAAGGATAACTGTTGGAGAAGTCGCTAGAATAGCATGGCAGAAGAATTGGGGAAGCATAGCAGCAGTAGTAAGCTATCGTGCACCAGCCGCTCCACCAACCTTCACAGTATACTTTGTAGAAGTAGAAGTAGACACTGAAACCGGTATTGTTAGACCAGTAAGAGTTGTAGCTGGAGCAGATATGGGAACGGTAATAAATCCGTCACTAGCAGCAGGTCAGCTTCACGGAGGATTTGCTCAGGGATGGGGTATGGCGGTACTAGAAGACACAACCTATGACCCCGAGACTGGTGATTTGAGAAACAAGGGCTTCATAACAGACTACAAGATAGTTACAGCTCCAGACATGCCAAAACTAGAAGACTTCAAGGTAATATTTGCTGAAACATACGAGCCAACGGGACCCTTTGGAGCAAAGGGGCTGGGAGAAGCTGCAAAGAACCCTGTTGCCGCTGCTGTAGCCAACGCCATCTATAATGCAATAGGCGTGCGTTTCTACGAGCTACCCATTACACCTGAGAAGATCCTCAAAGCATTGAAAGAGAAGGAGAAGAGGTGAGAGGAATGGTTGAGTTCAAGGTTAAAGCAGCCCACTATATAAACAAGATAAACACCCACATCATACCAGTAAGATTCGAATACTATGAGCCAAAGACCATAGAGGAAGCAGTAGAACTCTTAGCAAAGTATAAGGGAGAAGCAAAAATCCTTGCAGGTGGAACCGATCTCCTCGTAGCAATGAAACAGCGACTCGTTGAGCCAAAAATAATAATCAACATCAAGAAGATAAAAGAACTAAGA
This sequence comes from Desulfurococcales archaeon, assembly GCA_027030065.1. Classification (GTDB taxonomy): domain Archaea; phylum Thermoproteota; class Thermoprotei_A; order Sulfolobales; family WANQ01; genus JALWGO01. The sequence goes on from JALVFK010000192.1 coordinate 2,478, forward strand.
TTCATTGAGGACCGTGGAGACTACCTAGCAATAGGGGCTACGACAAGACTTAGAGAAATAGAGAAGAACCCGATAGTCAAGGAGAGGTTCCCAGCACTCTATGAAGCAGTTAAAGCAATGGCTGGAACCCAGATAAGAAACATGGCCACAATAGGTGGAAACCTCTGTAACGCCTCCCCAGCAGCCGATACAGCACCACCACTAATCGTCTATGAGGCTAAGGTCAAGATAGTAGGGCCTCGTGGAGAGAGAATAGTACCAGTAGAGAAGTTCTTCAAATGGGTTAAGAAGACCGTCCTCGAACCAGATGAACTCCTAGCCGAAATAATAATACCATATCACCCACCCAATACTGGTTCAGCTTTCATAAAGATAGCTAGAACGGCAATGGATCTAGCAAAAGTTAACGTTGCAGTAGCTTTGAGAGTAGACGACAACAATGTGATAGAATGGATTAGAGTAGCACTAGGATCAGTAGCGCCAACCCCTGTTAGAGCACCTAGCGTAGAGAAGGCTCTAGAAGGAAAAGAGTTCAAGCTAGAAACAATTGAAGAGGCATCAAAACTCGTTGTCAACGATATAAGCCCGATAACCGATATCCGTTCCACTGCAGAGTATCGCCGAGAAGTATCCAAGGTAATCGTACGTGACGCCTTGATTAGAGCATATAATAGGATTAAGGGGAGGTGAACCAAGCCATGCCTCGCACAATATCCTTCATACTCAATGGTAGAAGAGTTACAGTAGAAGTAGAACCCAACGAGCTCCTATTAAACGTGTTGAGAGAAAAACTGGGAGTACTTGGACCAAAATATGCTTGCGGTATAGGGGAATGTGGTGCTTGTACAGTACTAGTTGATGGAGAACCAGTACTCTCATGTCTAACCCTAGCAGTAGACGTTGACGGTAAAACCGTTACAACAATAGAGGGTCTAGCAAAAGATGGTGAACTAGACTTAATACAGAAAGCCTTCCTAGAAGCCTCTGCAATCCAGTG
>JALVFK010000193.1 GCA_027030065.1 Desulfurococcales archaeon
ATCGTAGCAGTTTATAGTGAAGTAGATGGAAGCGTAACTGGTATAGAACTCGAGGTAAACGAGGATACCTTCACAACCATAAGAGCCAATAGGATTCAGATAACAGAGGATGGAGAACTACACATAATACCCGAATGGAAGGCCGAAGCACTCGAGATAATCAAGCAACTCGATAGAGCTAAGAAGAGAGCAAAAGCATTAGACGACCTATACTCGAGAAACGAGATACCACGTCATGCCTACGACGAGTTCAAGAAGAGAGTAGAGGAGAGCCTCAAGTCGCTCAAAGTAAAGGCACGTGAAGTAAAGGCAAAGCTTAGGAGGAGAACACATGACCTAGAAGACACTATACTACAAATAGAGCGTGCAATGGCAGCTATACGGATGAGCTACCTAGCAGGAGAAATAACTGAGAAAGGCTATAAAGCTGCAATTGAGGCTCTCAGACAAGCTAAGGACAAGGCTAGTGAAGAAAAAGAAGATATAAAGAAGATTAAGGAGAAAATAGAGAAACTTGAATCGGGGCCAGCTGAGATAATATCAACAATGCGTAAAACAATAACCGAAGCACCTACAGAAAAATCCGAGGCAAGTATACCGGAAGCACCAATACTAGTACAGGTGGTTGAAGGCTAGAGAGTTTTTAGTAGATCTAAAGATGTTTTCCTCTATTCCTCGTAGAACCAAAATATATTTCAACCCATCAATGGTGAAGAAGAGTGAATATAGTAGCAGAAGTAGGCACTAGTAGTGGGGCGAGTGGGTGGTTGAGAGTATTTAGAGGATTATTCGGTCCACGTGATTCTAATAGAGAGGTGAAACGAAGACTAATAGCGGCGAAAGTGAGACTAGAGGAGACGTTGCAGAAAGTAGAAGAAGCAATAAATAGGCTTAAGAGTAGGGATACAGAGTTATTTGCTAATGCTGTTAAAGCTCTCACAAGAAACGATGATGTTAAGGCAAGTATATATGCTGGGGAAATAGCTGAGATCAGGAGAATTATTAAAACATTAACTACCGTTAAGTACGCGATAGAGAAGGTTAAGATTAGACTGGAAACAATACAAGAGTTAGAGGATATTGGTTTAAGCCTAATACCCTTGATAACCGTTGTGAAGAATATTAAAGACTGGGCTTCTCAGCTGATACCAGAAGTATCAATGCACCTAGATGAAGCATTAAACAGCATGCAGGAACTCGTAACAGTTTCAAGCAACTTACCTGAGAGAACAATGATAAATATACCTCAATCAGCTGATGCCGTGAAAATCTTAGAAGAAGCTCAAAGAGAAGCAGATAAAGAATTCTATAAAACCTATGCAAGACCCCCCGAATTCCCGAGTACTAATATAGAGGTTCGTAAATACGTTGAGAAAATAGAAAAGGAAGTTCAGGAAAAACTAAGAGAGAAACCCAGGATACCAGTTCAAACCATAGTATTCACGCGTAAGCTCTCTATGGAGGAGGTAAAAGAGAGAGTACTCGATTATATTAAGTCCACTCAAGGATTCCTAGACATAGTTGATTGCGCACGTAAGATAGGTGTTGAACCCTCACAAGTACGTAAAGCATTAGAAGAACTCATACGTGAAGGAAGAATCAAGCTTGTTAGATAAAGGTTTTCTTATACTTTCGTTAATCGTTACGAGGCATATCGTTTTTAGCCCCTCGTCAATGTCTTAGAATTCTATATGGTTACGCTAACATATACTTACACTCACACATACGTGTTCAAGGTGTGACTGGGTTGAGTATAGCGGTATACTTAGAGGAAGAAGCCCGAAAATATGCTACAAAAGCCGTAAAGGCTGATCAAGAAGGAGACTATGAGCTCGCAGCTAAATTCTATGATAAAGCTGCCGAGTTTTTAGAGAAACTCATAAAGCTTTACCCAGATGTACCATTCAAGTTAACTTATATTAAGATGATTAAGGGATACCGTGAGCGAAGCGATTATTTGAAGAAACTAGCTGAAAAGAAGGTTAAGGCAATTGCGGTTGGTGGTGAAGAAGAGGATGAAGAAGACTTTGAGAACATTATATTAGCTAAAAAGCCTCCCGTAACCTTTAACGATATAGTTGACTTGGAGGAGGCTAAGCAGGCAATAAAGGAGGCTATAGTGTACCCAGTTAGGAGACCTGATCTCTTTCCCTTGGGCTGGCCTAGAGGCATACTGTTGTTCGGGCCTCCGGGGTGTGGTAAGACTATGATTGCTGCAGCAGTTGCAAATGAGGTTGACGGTGTATTCTTCCATATAGATGCGGCTACGATAATGTCTAAGTGGCTGGGTGAGGCAGAGAGGAATGTTGCAAAGATTTTCAGGAAAGCTCGTGAAATAGCTAGTGATGGTAAGCCAGCAATAATATTTATTGATGAAGTAGATGCTCTTCTAGGGGTATTCCAGACCGAGGTGGGTGGTGAAGTACGTGTTAGGAACCAGTTCCTTAAGGAAATGGATGGATTACTAGATAAGGCCTTCAACTACCATGTATACGTTATAGGGGCAACGAATAAGCCCTGGAGACTAGATGAGGCCTTTATCCGTAGATTCCAGAAGAGAATCTATATACCTCCGCCAAATCTTGAGGCAAGGCTCGAGTTATTCAAAATGTATACCTCTAAGATAAAATTAGCAGAAGACGTAGACCTCTATGAGCTAGCAGAGAGAACAGAGGGATACAGTGCAAGCGATATTAGAGACATAGTGCAAGCAGCCTATATGAGAACAGTAAGAGAATTCTTCGAGCAAGGAGGGGAAGGAGAACCTAGACCCGTGGGTATGGAGGACTTCATGGAGGTATTAAAGATAAGGAGACCCAGTATTGATTCATCAATGCTTGACGCATATATGAGATGGTATGAAAAGTTTAAGGCATTATAGGGACATCGGGGTCCGATACCCCAGGGTTATAGTACATCACTTCTTCAGTTGGCATGACTTTCTTCATACCCCGAATATACTCTGTAAACACTATTTGTATTAAAGAGTCTTTATCTTACCTTCTCTCCTAAGCCTTAGAACCCTATAAGTAGGCGTTACATGTTTTGGATGATTAGCCTTAACTAAGTCTAGCCTACGCACACTAGTATTCTTTGGCGAAGCCTTTACCTCATCCGGGTTCTCTTTTCCACGCTCCGCTATCTCTCTTAGTACCTTAGCATAGGTGTCTATGTTCTCTTTGGTCTCAGTATCGGTGAACTCTATCATTAATGCTTCCTCTACTATTAGTGGGAAATATATCGTAGGTGCATGTAAGCCGCGGTCTAATAGGTTCTTAGCTACGTCTTCTGCTGTTATCCCGTATTCGCGGGTTAAGGGTTTAGCACTATATACTACCTCATGCTTCCTCGGTCTACTGGGGTCGTAGGGGAGAGTATAGCCTTCAACTTCTCTCATCTTCGCTATAAAGTAGTTTGTATTTATAACTGATTGAACAGCTGCCTC
>JALVFK010000194.1 GCA_027030065.1 Desulfurococcales archaeon
CTTTTTCGAGTCCTATGTAGAAGGTTTCTCCTAGGTCTAGCTTTACTAGGTCTGCCTTGGTTATAGCTGGAACGACGGGTATGTCTAGTCTTAACTGTATTATGAGGCCCATGAACAAGCTTGTTGCCAGCTCGCTTATGAGGGAAGTTATAGTAGGGTCAACTAGGTATACTCCTATAGTTGTTGCTATGAATTTAAGGGCATCAGTTATCTTGGGGCCTGCTTTACGGAAGATAAATATCTCGCTCTGCCCCGGTGTATCAATGATTACTACTTCTTTCTTCATCCCCCTTATGATTTTACGTAAATCCCTTCTACGCTCGGCTAGGAGTTCCGAGGCCTTAATCATAGCGCCATTGGGCCCTAGTCCTTCTTTCTCCATTATCTTATCTATAGTAAACCATTCGCGGACATCAAAGTCTGGCTTATATGGTAGTATCCTTGCACCTGGATCAAGGTTCACGTAACCCACACTATATTCCTGGTTTTCTTCTATCCATTTTCCTAGAGCTGAAGCAAGAGTAGTCTTACCGGAACCAGCTGGACCCATTAATACTATTATCATTGAAGGCATCCATGCATCCCTCCGTGCACAATTGTATAGATGTGCTTCAACCTTCTTCCTTTCTTCGTAAATATTGGAGTTTAGTCTAAAAGTTTAAAAACATCATGGTAAATCCAGGGTAGACTACGAGAACAGGTTTTAGAAAAGAATAGTCTTGGTTGGAAGTAAAAACATTGTTTAATAGAGTCATTATTTAAGCGGGTCTTACAACACCCCATTTCTCTAGTGCTCTCTTAAGCTCTTTGTGTTGTTCAGCGTATTCTTCAAGAGGTATTCCTTTTAGTGCAGCCTCTATTGCTTGTCTTACAGCCTTTGCACCAGCATAGGGTCCGTCTGGATGGCCGAGTACTCCTCCACCAACTTGGATTACAAGATCTACTCCCAAGTGCTTGATTACTTCTGGTAATGTACCTGGGTGTAGGCCTCCACTACTTACTGGGAAAACTGGTTTTAGACCATACCATGGCTGTGGTAGGTGGAATAAGTCGTCTTCTGCTGGCTTGTACTCCTGGCTTCTCAGTAGGTTTGCCATGTTTTCTACATCTCTTGTCTTCGCTTCTAGTTTTCCTACACCAGGAGTCCCTATATGGATATGATCTACGCCCACGAGTCTTGCTAGTTTTGCTAACACGAACATTGATACACCGTGATACGGGTTCCTCGTAAAGGCTGCATGGAATGCTCTGTGAGCATGTATTGCGAGCTTATAGTCTTCTGCAAGTTCTCTTACCTCGTGGAGAGCGCTCCACCCTATTATTACGAAGTCCACCATTATGAATGGGTTACCATAGTCTGCTACTAGTCTTATACGCCGCTTCATCTCCTCCATTGGTGCGGTAACGTTAGCTAGCCATCCTTTACGTTCACCTGTTTCCTTTTCAACGCGATCTATAGTCTTCATTACTTTTTCTAATCTCTTCTCGAAGCGACAGAATTTCTGGCTAGCTAGGTTTTCATCGTCTTTTACAAGGTCTACTCCACCTGATAGGAACTCGTAGGCTACTTGTGCGTATTCGTCTGGATCATATCCTACCTTAGGCTTTGGAACTGTTGCGAGAACAGGTCTATCATATACTTTTAGGCTTTCACGTACGCCTTGTATGCCTTTTACGGGGCCCTTAAAGTACTGGACATATTCTTTTGGTAAGTATATGTCCTCTACCCTCAATCCCTTGACAGCCTTCATGCCAAAGATATTGCCTAGAACAGAGCTCGCAAGATTAGGTAAGCTACCCTCCTCGAACAAGTCTATAGGATACGCTACCCTTACAAGCCAGCTACCATCACCTAGATCCTTAAACCAGTAGGCCTTAGCCATTAACTCCTTTATTCGCGGCGGTAGAACCGATAGCGTGGTCCACGTACCAACACTACTCTCTGATGCAACTCTCCCAGCTGCCTCCTCTATACTAAATCCTTTAGCTGGCGTTATCCTAAATACTACTATTAGATCAGTTGGCTTAGGCTCATAGTTTTTATCGACAAAGTCTAGATACCACTCAAAATCTGTCAAGACTCTTATTCACCCGTAAACCCTTTTTGTGGAATATAATTTGTTATCCCAGGTATATTAATAATTCATTCATAAACCCTATAAGCTAAGATTTAATACCTAAGAAGAACTACAAGCGCGTAGATGACTGGTAATGCCCTCCCTTCTAGATGCTGTTGTAGCTGGACTAATACAGGGCTTGCTTGAGTGGCTTCCAGTTAGTAGTAGTGGCCAGGTAACTCTATTTCTAGCCGGATTATTTGGGTATAGTATTGGGGAAGCCTATCGTATGTCCTTGTTTTTACACTTTGGTACACTAATTTCTGCTCTCGTATTCTTCTACCGCGATATTTATGTAGCATTAGCAAGGCTTTTCCGTTTTAAACTCGATCCCGTTGCAAAGCTCTGGATCTATGGCACCATATATAGTCTGCTAATAGGGATACCAATATATTTCACTTATAATAAAATAGTTGGTGAATTAAACCTAGACGTAATCTCAGCTATTATAGGGATATCTCTAGTGGGCTTAGGCTTATTTATGAAGAAGGTTAGGGCTTTTGGAGAGAAAAGCCTTGATAAAATGAGTGGAAAAGACTACTTAGTCTTAGGATTAGCTCAAGGTATAGCCGTCCTACCAGGCGTTTCGAGAAGTGGTTTAACAATACTAGTCCTATTGCTGAGTGGTTTTTCTTCCTGGGAGGCTGTACGTACGAGTTTTCTAGCATCTATACCAGTAATATTCCTGGCTAGCCTCTACACCGGGTTCAGCGAGCACCTAATATTCGAGCCTACTGGTCTTGTAGCACTTTCAACTGCCTTTCTATCCGGTCTTTTAGGGATAACGGTCATGTACTTGCTTTCACGGAAGCTTCCATTGTATTATTTCTCCATAGCTGCGGGAATAATAGTGTTAGCTATAACTCTACCAGCATTATTCTTCTAGCCTCCTATACCTTAACAATACTTCTAGTTTTCTCGGTGGCTCATAGATTAACAAGTGGTCGTCTTCCACCTCATATGTTGCGTTTGCTTCAACTCTCTCTATAATAGTGTTTATCGGCGAATACAGTACTACTACATCATATGCCGGAAGAACGGTTTTCACCTTAATAGTATTTGTCTCAGTTTTTGCCGACTCTACCAGGATTCTACCCCTACTAGTCCTAGCCTCAAGAGCTATGTGTCCAGCCCATTTCTCCCACACACCCTTAAGCAAATATAGTTTTGTTAAAGAATAATCCTCATGAACTATAGCGTTTCGAGTAAGCATTATGTAGTCGGCACTAGCCCATCCATGCGGGAAATCACCTACAGTACCCTTAAGGGTTCTAGGACTATGAGCTTCACACCACTGGCCCAAAGGCTCAGAGACTCTTATGAGCCATTCATGGCTTTTCAAGTATTTTTCACGATCTCCTATTAGTAGGAGGGAATCCGCTAAATGCATTGTTATATAGGATCCAAGAGCCCTCCATAGAACACTGTGGAGGAAGCCGCCATTCAACGTGAATTTCCAAGCATTGTATACTAGTTCTCTTGCCAGCTCGGTATCTTCTGGTAGGAGGCGTAGAGGCCATAGTGCTACGAGGCTTCTACCAATACCGCTGTCAAGGAATAATCTACTAGGAGTTGTTGGATGGAAGAATCCAGCCTTACTGCTGACTTCTCCAAGATTCCTCCATGCTATGTCTTCGTAGTCTGCTGCTAAGCTAGCATATTCTTCTGCATCCTTCTTCTCATTCAATATCCACGCTATATCAGCTATACTCCATAAACCAGCTAGGCTCCAATATACGTCCCAGTAATAGTAGTCAGATGGTCCTAGGTCTTCAGCACTAACGCTTGGGGGGTGAAGCCATCCTTTCTCTATTCCATCATCAAACATCTTAACTATGTAGTAAGCAGTCTTCTTAAGCTTAGGGTAAGCCAGCTCTAATAACTCTTGGTCACGAGTAGCATTGTAGTATTGGTGTATAGTCCAGATCAACTGTCCCTGACTATCAGCTTCAAATGGCTCGGGCTTACAGTCAATTGCACCTATTAAACCATCCTCCCGCATACATTTGAGCATCAATGATATAACATTCTTAGCCTCTCTAACATAGCCTGCATCAGCTAATGCTTTAACCATATACGCTGAATCACGTATCCAGAAGTGATGGTATATTGTTGGACCGGGCGTTATTCTATCCTTATCTAATAGTATCTGTAGGGTTATAATACTACGCCAATACCTTGATTCAACTCTCTTATCACCAGCCTCAAAGACCAGCCCCCTATCAATAATCCTCCTCCAATAGCCTCTAACATCATTAGCGTCTACCTCGTTAAAATCTACTGTAAAGGGAGACTCTAATGCTACTAATGGGATAAATGCTCTAAGTCTTACAGCTTTATCTACTGCTTTAAAACGTAACGCCCCCGTAGCCCATCCTATCTTTGATAGAGCATTACTCTTATTATTTAACATTGTATACTCTGTTACATCTCCCTCTTCTTCTAAAGTATAAGCACCCTTCTCATCAGCCTCCCTACTAGCAATTATATTGAAGACAGCTCCATTATCGGGGCTTCGTACCCTAATCACTCTATTTGTTAACTCAACGTTTTCAATAAAAGCTACTCCCATAGGATTCGGTGGCCTAACAGCAATATAGGCTGAATCAACATTGAATGCCCGTAACTCTACGATTACCCCACCCATATTATGATCATACCAGAATAATGTCTCACCAATAACATCGTCTTTTTTAAACTTTGAATAGAATACTGGAGAATAATCATCCACATAACCGTACTCTAGCTCCGAATTAGAACCATGGATTAGCTCTCCATCCTTTTCAACATAGAACCAGAAACCGGGGCTCCAAGGCGAGACCATTAATATTCCATCTGGTGAAACTATGGCTTCTTTATCATGTTCGCGTGACCCTAGAAGACCCCATTCCTTATAAACTCTATTCATTGATACAGGTATATCAAGGCCCTCCTGGAAACCAGGGCTATGTGGATCCAATTGTCTAACAAGCCATAATGGAACTAGGATCTTCTTAGTCGATGTAATCATAGTAAACAATCCGTGATGTTCGTAAAATACTCGTTGTTCAACCCCCCGCTTAATCTCACCCATTACATCTACTCCATGTTTTCTCAAATAATTTATTACCCTAACGAGTAAACGAGTACTCACGCATAATACACCCGATGATAATAGAGGGCTAACCCGTACTCCTCACGTCTTCGCCTTGTACTAAGCTTTATCACCCACCCATTAAAAACCTTAGAAACAAGAAATACCTTAAAAATCTCAAAAATATACCTCTTCCTGCATAGCTAGGGGTAGAATGATGCGTATTCTACTCTTATCCGATATACATGGAAATAGCGATGCATTAAAACAAGTGTTAGAGAATGCTCCGAGACATGATGCGGTATGGGTGTTGGGAGACCTAGTTGACTATGGCCCGGAACCCCATGTAGTAGTTGATATGATACGTGACATTAGCCCAGAGGTTATTGTTCGGGGAAACCACGACCACGCGGTAGCATTTAATACTGATTGTCTATGTTCTCCTAAAACACATGAACTAAGCGTTTATACTAGGGAGAATATATCTTACAAGCTCTTATCGAAGGAGCAAATCAATTGGCTTAAAACGATTCCGACTAAGAGGATAGTAGAACTTAATGGCTTGAAACTATATGTTGTCCACGGGTCTCCTAGAAACCCTCTCTACGGCTACTTGTACCCAGACCTAGAAGAAGATCTCTTAAAGCTCTATCTCACGCCCTCAATGTTGGCTGTAAGGCCCCGCGTGGTTAGGGCTGATTATGTAGTAGTAGGCCATACTCATATAGTCTTAAACCTAAGAGTAGACAATACTAGGGTAGTTAATCCGGGTAGTGTTGGACAACCACGCGATGGAGATAATAGAGCTTCCTTCGCCATCCTAGACACTGATAAAGGAGAATTCACTGTGTATAGGGTAAAGTACCCCATAGAAGAGACTTTGAGAAAGCTCCACTCTCTCGGCATAGAGGAGAAGTACTACAAGTGGCTTGAAAGAATACTCATAACGGGTAAAGTATAGGGAGGAACTATTTTAAGCGTCTAATAAGACTATATTTCTCCTATTAGGTGTACGGCATAGTGTACGAGATAGCATTAGTAACATCCATAGTAGCTGCTGGTATCGCCGCCTATACATTTTACATGAACCGAGAGTTGAGGAGAAGTCTAGTAGACTATAAGGAGAAAATCGAAGTATTGAGAGGTCAAGTCAGCGAAATATCAGCAAATAAGAAGGAATTAAAGAGTATCTCAAGACAACTAGAAGAACTTTCCAGTCGCATAGAGTTCCTTGAATCACGTATAAATAGAATCGAAGACAGCCAATCCATTACCGAGAAGAAGCTAAATAATATGGCTGAAACCGAGAACAAGATCCTAGGAGAATATACTGTAGTTAAAACAGAATTAGATTCCTTGAAGACGCGCTTAGAGAAGCTAGAGATAGCGTTAACGGGTATATCGTCACGTGCTAGAACCATAGATAGGCTTGAGAAAGAGTTGAACGAGTTAAAGAAAACAATTGAAACATTGAAAAACAACGAGAAACCCCTACAAAAAGAGGAGAGGGATAGACTATTAGTAGAAAAATGGCTAAACACCCCAATAGAGGAGAGAAGCGTTAATAGGATAGCAAGAGAATTCGGTATACATCCAAGTACAGCTATGAGAATTCTAAGAAAATACTTAGGAGTAAACTATAAGGAGGCGACATGGGATCACTGGAGAAAGCGTAGTGGCTGAGAAATAGATTGAAGCATTGATAGTGCTTGAGAAACTTTTTCATACATCTCCCTATAATCACTTGTATCAATGCATTCTAGTAGGATATTCTTTACATCCTCTATTAGGAATTGACTACCACTCCTAGTAGACTTCAAGTACTTGTCCAACAGCTTTACTGACTTCTTAACCCTCTTTAATGCACCATTAACATACATTCTAACCATAACATCTGGTGTTAAGATAAATGTTCCACTACTCGCTAAAACAGTACTAACCGTTACTTCCAGGAAGAACCTTCTCTTATTCTTCTCGTCTTCATCAAGTTTTATAGCTGCATATAACTCTATTTTTGCTCTAAATAATTCTAGAGAAGCCTTCCTCAAATATTCCTCTGGATTCTTATGGAACAACATTGCTACAGCTTTACCTTCCTCCCTTCCTCTAATCTTATTTAGTGGTTTCAAAGAATATAAACACTAAGTATATCATTGTAAAGTAGAGTCTAAGGTGTTAAGAGATTTGGCGAGAGATCGGGAAATAATAGTTAATGCTGGCTACGTTTTAAGGGGTAAGGAATTCGATGTAATAGAGAGAGCACACATAGTGATAAGAAGAGATAGAATATTAGCTATAGAGAGGGGCTGGGCAAGTGATCCAGACTACCATTTTCCTAAGGGCATAGTTCTACCGGGACTAGTAAACGCGCATATTCATACTGGAGATTATAGTTTTCAGGAGGCTGGATTAGAGCTAGGTTTCGAGGAGGTCGTTGGCTCACCTGATAGCCTTAAACATAGATTATTGAGGACGCTGCCGAAGCAGAGGATTATCAACGGTATAAGGAGTGTACTTGAATACAGTATTCGAATTGGTGTATTAGTGTTAGCTGATTTTAGAGAAAATGGGTTAGAAGGCGTACAGTTAGGCTTAGAGGCGAGTAAAGGACTACCAGTACACTACCTAGTCTTTGCCCGCCCAAGTAGAGGAGAGGAAGATCCCAGGAAACTAGTAGAATATGCCCATGGTATAGGTTTGCCGACGCCTCTAGGTTTTAGCAAAGAATATCTTAGACACATACGAGAGAGCGTTCGCGATAAGAGAATAGCTACTCACGTCGGCGAGCTAGCAGAGTATGCTGAAAGAGAATTCAGGCTAGCAGTAGAGGTACTGGATGCAGACTTCATAGTACATGGAACACACTTGAAACGCGAACATATAGAGGAGCTCGCGGAGAAAGATAAAGGGATAATACTTTGCCCGAGAGCTAACTCATGGTTTGCTGTAGGAATACCACCAGCCGACACCGTACTCGAGTATGACTTGAAGACTGGGCTGGGAACAGATAATGCTGGGTGGATTAAACCCGACTTATGGCGTGAACTAGAATACACGTGGAATATTCTTAGACTAAAACATTTTAGAGTAGATCCCAAGAGACTACTAAGTATTGTAACCTATGAGGCAGCGAGCCTACTAGGCCTAGAAGACTATGGTGTTGTAGGAGAAGGCTATGAGGCGTCATTTATCGTATTAGATTCTGAGAGCATGGGGTTCCGGTTCTCCCATAATTCGCTAGCTAGTATTGTTAAACGTGGTGGTGGAGAACATGTTTTAGCTGTCTTCTTTAAAGGCAACCTAATCTATTCTCCTAGACGACTTAGCGTTTCCTAGAGAAAACTATTGAGGCAACGATAACAACTATTACTGCAACTAATATTATCAAGTAGAATGTTGTACTGAATACTCTACTTTCAACACTGCTAGTAGTCCCAGGTGTTGATGAGCTGAGCATGGGTGTTTCAAAGGGACCTCCACCAACTTGTTTTCTAGTAACGGGTACTATTGATGTGAAAGTACTACCATTGGGGTAGACTATTGTTATCGTTGCATTAGATACAATAGTACTCGCTACCTTGACTCTAGGCTCTGTTGTACTCGTTGTACTTATTGTATTGGAAGTCTTTGTCTGCTGACTTGAAGTTATCGTCTCTGTGGTTTGTGATGTAATGTTGAAACTTATGGATGCTATTTCTGGAGTACTGGTAGTACATGTATGCGTAGTTGTTTGGAGAGGTGTAGAGGTAGTCTCGTTTACTCCTGTTACTGTTGGTGGAGTTGTTGGTTCTTGTAGGCTATATGTTATGTTGAAGGACTCTAATGTGAAGGTTATGTTGAGTCCAGGGTCTGTCGAGAGAGCCATTAATGTGATATATGTGGGTGGGCTCGTAATGTTTAGCTTAGCTGTAAACCCGTTCACCGCTAATATTGTTAGGCTTTCATTATATGATAATTCTATGTTGAGAGTCTTTGTTTTACCAATACTTCTCTGAATACTACCTATCAATGCTAAACCGTATTTCGGGTAAACTATTATCTGTGTTAGTGGGGAACCGGGTTTGTCTCCTCCGCTACCATTATACCATGTCTTGTGGAGTATTACTCCAATTACTCCGCCTAGATCTTCTTCAATGCTAAGTCTAAGCAGTGCTTTAAAGCTAAGGGGTCTTCTAGTAAATTTTAAATAGACTCCTGCCATCCCCATGCTTGCCCTACTAAAAGCAGCTTTTACGCGAACTCCTTTATCCGTAACGTTTACGTAGCCGTAGCCGTAGACTCTCTTCCATAACCCTATGATTACTTCATCTACTTGTAGTCTATAGTCTCCGGGATCAACATGACTGTCACCTTCAACTACAATGTGTAGTGCTCTCTCTTTGAGTAAGTCTACTATTTCCATAACATGTTGTTGAGCACCTGGAACTACTTGTAATAATATTAGTAATATTATTGCTGATACTCCGATTATTCTTTCTATCATTCTAGTATTCATATATTATTCTACCTCCAACCATGACGAGCCTAGGCCTTATACCCGCGATATCGTATTCGCTGAGACTCCAGGGGTTTTCATCGAGAGCTATTAGGTCTGCGAAGTATCCCCTC
>JALVFK010000195.1 GCA_027030065.1 Desulfurococcales archaeon
ACCGAGATCTTGTCGAAAAATTTCAAGCTGGCTCATTTGACTTAGGAAATGATGCTATAGTTGTAAAAGTACTAGAAAGAATGGTTGTAGAGGAACCCATTATTAACGCATTACGCAACTACGAATTTCTAGCTGAAGCAGTACAACAATATATATACATAAAATACCATTGGGACGAAGAACCAAATATTCTATCGGATATAAACGCGGGTAAAATCTCTTCAATTATTGAATTATTGATTTCACCTCCACGTAATGGATTTGACAAGATAATAATAGAGCCTCATAGAGTCACATGGCGTATAGAGTCACGTACCCCTAAAATCATTAGAACAGATAAGAAGATCAGAACTACGTACAGATATGATAAAATAATAGTTAACGCAAATACTAGTGGACATTATGAGGACTATACTTATGGGTACTTATATGAACTTGAACCGGGAGCCAATGCTGACAATATAAGACTGGGTCTCGCATCCCTTATAGTCTTCTTGAGGCTGCTAGAAGACTATCGTCTACCTCTCCAGACGTTAAGGTATGTTGTAGTAAGTATTGGTACGATAAAATACTTTATACTATGGGAGGATTCCGCCTCTGGTTTCTTACCATCAGTTAATTGGAGCGATGTTGAGGAGAAAATAAGTAATATGAAGGAGCATAAACTCTTTGAGCCATTACTATGGGCTGTTGACTATGATGCCGCACAATGGTATGCCTTAGAGGGATATACATGGGAAGATGTAAGACGATTGGTTAGAGATGTTTTATACTATCTAAAGGGTACACGCATTATATCATTAAAGGAGCTAGGCCTTGATAAGGAGGTTATTGAATTAAAGAAACCGTCACGAGAATTAGGGATACTTGGGCTGGGAGTAGCAACACTAAATATTAATGATGAGTACCATATCGTAGTCTCATTTTACGACGGAGAAGAAAACACATTTATTCAAAGCGATATTAGGGGGGTTGATAGCCGTGCTTCTATATCATTAAAGATGACGGAAACCTTAAATAAATACTACATGGAAAAGGAGTGGATCCTAGCCTTCATAGGTGACGAAGAAGAATTAAACAAGATAGCACGCACAAACATTCTGCTACGCTCATTCTTTAATGAACTAAGAGGAAGAGGAAAGTTTATTGACGTACTACATGAGTTGAGAAAGACCTTGAAAACAAGTAAGCCCATAGCACTAGGAGATTTAGCAGAAATATTCGGCATTGCCAGTAAGACTAAGATAAGCTATATTCTCAATAAAATTACAAGAGAACTGCAGAAGACTAAAATGGAAAAACAACGCTTATACGATCTATTAAAAGAGTATTCCTTAATAAAGGCGAAAACAGCCTACTACACGTACTTGTTATTAAGAGAGATAGGTAAGTCAAAAGAACATTAATACTTAATATCTCTTAGTAACAGCTTAAATTAACATAACTTAGAGTAAATACTGGAAGTGGTGCCTCTTTATGCGCTTTAAGGGTATTGTTATAATAGAGTTCAATAGAGAATTACCAAAGGAAGTAATTGAAAGACTTGCAGAGATAATAGAAGAACTCAACAATAAAGTGCTAGTAAAGGGTGTAAGGAATGTTGAAGAGGCAAGCAAGATAATAAATTACAAAGCCATTGAAAATAAACTGCAATTGGAAATTGAAGCAGGTAGACAGGTAAGAATACATAATGCAGCCCTCAGAGTAAAGAACCACCTTGCCCGAACACTTGGACCCAAGTACCGTTTAGGTATAAGAAATATATTATTAGTAAATGCGCGAATAGAACTCGAAGGCGAGTATAAAGTCTCATTAAAACTCCCATTTGTGAAAAACCTTGAGTTCAAGAACGGGTTAACTATAGTCTACCTGGATACTATCAGTGAAAGCGAGCTCAAGAAACCATATATTGATCGATTATTAAAGCTCCTACGTGAAAAAGAGGTAAGAGCTAAGTGGGGTGGAAAAGCAGAGCACTGGGAGCTAATAAAAGAGAGCAAGATAAAGCTTACACCACCACCCTATACCGAAGATCCTAACAAAGTGCTTGAAGAAATAGGATTCATTAAGAGGTTTGCAATAGGACAATGGTTCTATACCCCAGCTTTCACCTACTTCATAAACATGGCAAAACACTTCCTGCTAGAGGAAGTAGTCAAACCCCTTGGATTCGTTGAAGCCATATTCCCGAAAATGTATCCGTTAGAAGTAGGATTAAAGACCGGACACCTTAAGGGCACTATAAATGCAATGGTATTTGCATCACTACCCATATCATATGATATAAGTGTATACGAGGAACTAATAGACTACATGTATGTAACCGACAGTATCCCACCAGAAGAACTACAAAAATACGTGAAACCACCATCATACTTCCTATGCTTCGCTCAATGCGAGCCTTTCTACCAGTTCTTTTCAAGAGAAGTATTAGAGGACAAAAACCTACCCATAAAAATGTATGATCACAGCGGTCCATCATTTAGATGGGAGGCTGGTGGACTCCATGGGGTGGAACGCGTAATAGAGTTCCACCGCGTAGAGATAGTATGGCTTGGTAAACCACAACAAGTAATAGAGATACGCAACAAGTTATTAGAGGGATACGAGTATCTAATGGACAAAGTATTCGACTTAGAATGGCGGTGGGCCTGGGTAACCCCATGGTACTATGAGCAAGCAGGAATAGTAGAGAAAGAAGAGGAAAGAAAACTAGACATAAACAGACCCGGAACAATAGATTTTGAAGCATGGCTACCCTATAGGGGGCCTAGAGAAGAGAGAAAGAACTGGCTAGAAATAGGAAACATATCAATCCATGGAACAAAGTTTACAGAACCTTTCAAAATCAAACACAATAAAGGTGAAACACTCTGGACGGCATGTTCAGGTTTCGGAACAGAGAGATGGGTTATATCATTTCTAGCACAACACGGATTTGACCCGGAGAACTGGCCAGAGAAACCTAGAAAATATCTAGAAGAACATCCCTTCCCCGAACCCGTAAGAGGAGTAACATATCCGAAGACAGCAAAAGGCCGGGAGCTCTTAGAGAAAATAATTGGTTTTTACAAGAAATAAGACCTACTCTATACACTCCCAAGACAGTTTTTCACTATACTTGAACATCAACAATATGAGGCAATCTTTATCTTCAATATATGATTCTATATGTTTGCCTCCGCAAATACCTGAAAGATAAGACTCCCCTCTACCCTCGAAAACCAGTAGCAAGTACTCTTCAGCTACTCCACTATCCCATAAGATTAGTTTAAACACATATAGTCCTAAACCATTCCTAGAGACCCAGTATTCAATACTAATGCCATTACTAGTAATTCTAACAATATTACCACTACAGTATGAGTACGACCCATGATCTTCTGCCTCAACTAACAAATGTTTAAACGAATTCCTTCTCTCAACAATACTAGCACATTCATCTAAATCACGTAGATATTCTAAAACAAGTTTCTTATTAAACAAGCCTAAGCTTAGCGGCTTAAGGGCTCGAGACACTATTCACCTATCCTTATTTCAACACTAAGTCAGAAACACTTATTTTTATTTTTATTCCACTATTTCCTTGTTATCAAAACTATTATAAAAATACGAGGTTAAAAAATGTCTGAAAAGAAAGTAGTTATAATAGGATACGGAACTGGAGGTATGACTGCAGCTGCATATGTTAAAAATTATTGTCGAGAATGCAAGGTAATAGTATTTGAGAAGAGACCTTATCCCATATATCATCCATGCTCCTTACCCGACGTTATATCAGGGTATTTAAAGCCAGAGGACATTATAGAAAAGGAGCCGATGACACCTGGATTAGAGTTTCACGTCTCAACAACTGTTACGAGAATAGATAGAGACAAGAAAAAGGTATACTATAAGGGACCAAACGGTGAAGGAGAGGTAGAGTACAATAATCTCGTCCTAGCGATGGGCTCCATACCCTGGGCTCCAGGTCCTCTCAAAAAAGCCCTAGAATTGAATGATGTTTATACTCTTAAGACGCCAGAAGATGCTGTAGCTATTAGAACAAAAGCGTTAAACTCGAAAACAGCTGTTGTGGTTGGTGCTGGCGCAATAGGAATAGAGACAGCACTAGCACTACACGAGTTAGGACTAGAAGTATATCTAATTGAGGCGTTAAAGGAGGTCTTACCAGGAGCACTAGACCCCGATGTAGGTAAGATCGCTCACAAAATCATAGAAGAACACGGAGTAAAAGTGTTTGTAGAATCACCAGTGTCGAGTATAACCGAGAGTAATGGAAAACTAGTTGTTGAGGTAAAAGAGGAGAAAATAGAAGCGGACTTCGTAGTAATGGCTACTGGTATGAAACCTAATACACAACTAGCAGCAGAAGCGGGGCTCGAATTAAATGAAAGAGGCTTTATTAAAGTAGATGATTACTTAAGGACAAGTGATCCAGACATATATGCTGTAGGAGACTTAATAGTAACAAAAGACTACGTGACCGGAAAACCAACAGTAAGCATGCTTGCAACACCAGCTTTCCATCAAGGAAGAATAGCGGGTCTTAACATAGCTGGATACGAGAAAAAATACCCTGGAACTCTAGCACCATTCATACTACAATTAGAAAACCTTGCTGTCGGGGGAGTAGGCTTAACTAAGACTAGAGCCGAGAAGATGGGACTCAAAGTAAAAGCTATGAGGATACAGGCGTGGGATAAACCACACTTCATGCCCGATGCGGAAAAAGCATATGTTAAGATAGTATATGACCCAAGTGATGGCAGAATACTTGGAGGGCAAATAGCATGTAGAAAGTGCAATGCATCAAAATATGTTGACCTATTATCCGCGTTGATAAGAAATAGGGCTACTGTAGAGGATCTAGTATATACCGAGACAAGTTACATGCCGAGAGTAAGCGAAGTATATAGCCCACTATTCGTTATCGGAGAGTCTATTCTAAGAAGACTAAAGAAGATCTAATAACTTGTTTTATCTTATAACAACATAAAAATATTTTATTAGGTAACAACCCCCCACTTCTCGGAGGAGTAAAAATGAGTTTAGCAGAGATACGTTTCATTCAAAAAAGACTCGAAGAAAAATATGCTGAAGTAGGGAAGATAGCTGGTAAATACGTTGAAGCAGGCTATACGGTGAGCGTGAAACAGACTAAGACGCGTAGAGGAGTAATAGATATTGTTGCAAGAAAAGGGGAGACCTATGCAATAGATGTTTACAAGAAAACGGGTCCCGTACCAGTAAGTATTATTGAAGAGATAGCTGAGAAAGCAAAAGCCATTAACGCGAAACCCGTACTAGCTCTATGGGGTAGAGGACCAAAAGTTACAGAAGAGGTATTAAAGAAAGCAGGAGAACTCGGTGTAAAAATAAAACGTTTCTCTGACTAAGCAAGCAGTAGAGCAAGTATAGCTTTTTGTACATGTAGCCTGTTTTCAGCTTGATCCCATACAACACTCCAGGGACCGTCTATCACTTCATTTACGACTTCTTCTCCCCTATGAGCTGGGAGACAGTGCATGAATATAGCATCTCTTGCCGCATGCTTCATTAAATCTACTGTAACCCTATAGGGTTCTAGCATCTTTATCTTCTTTTCACGCTCCTCTTCTTGTCCCATACTAACCCATACATCAGTGTACACTATATCGGCTCCCCTCACAGCCTCGTAGGGATCCTCATAGAATTCTATGGTAGCACCAGAAAACTCTGCAGCCTCCTCTGCTGCACGAAGTATTTCCTTGTTAGGTCTAAGCTCCTTGGGTGATGCTACTGCAATATTTACTCCCAGTTTAGCGGAGGCGAGGAGGAGGCTATGCAATACGTTATCTGATCCGTCTCCAACAAAAGTAAGCTTTAAACCCTGCAACTTACCCTTCTTCTCCCATATAGTAAACATGTCACTAATAGCTTGTACAGGATGAACTAGATCACTTAATCCATTTATAACTGGTACATCTGCGTATTTTGCGAGTTCAACAATAGTTTCTTGAGCAAATACACGGGCCATTATACCGTCAACATAGCGGCTTAAGACTCTAGCAGTATCAGCTATAGTCTCACCACGCCCTAGCTGTAGGTCGCGCCACCCAAGGTATAATGCGTGGCCGCCTAGTTGGAGCATAGCTACTTCGAAGCTTATCCTTGTACGAGTACTGGGCTTCTGAAATATCATTGCTAAGACTTTTCCCTGTAGTACGGGGATAACTCTTTCTCCAGCATAGAATCTCTCCTTAAAGATTCTAGCAGTATCAAGAATACTCCAAAGTTCTTCAGGCTTATAGTCTACTAGCCATAGAAGATCCTTGCCTTTAAGGCTGCGGATAGAAGACCAAGACCTATACTCCAATACGGTAATCACCGTGTTCATAATATCATAATACAAGCATAATAATATATCGGATATTATACTAAAACAACCACAATGTTACCTATTAGGCACTACTCAAATCCCTTTCCCACTCACCTACAACTATTGGATCCCCCTCACGCGTTAGGAACAAGCTAGAGATGCTCACATAGCCGTCTCTACCTACAGCAGCCATAACATCCTCTAAGACAACTATGATTAAATCCCCGTAATCCAACACTTCAACATTATGAGCAAACCCCACACCAAGCGATCGATGAGAAGGTATATTGGCTAAGGTCTTCAATGCATAGAATAGAGCCTTGCCCGGTCCTCCAATAATCCTATAATACGATGAGTTCCCCAATATCACGAATTCTTCGTCAACGACTATACGAATATCCCATCTATCAAGTACTTCAACTTTAACACCAGTATCACTATCAACGTGTCGACAAAACAATGAGAGCCTATCCCTACTCCTCCTACATGAGATCAAACTTGATAGCTTCAAACCCTCGTAGAGTAGCCTCGATAAACTATCATTTACTACATAGACGGTCATCTAACATCCTCAAAGATATCTAGAGAGTAATGATCTCTTTAAGCATAGGCAAGACAAAACAGTATTACCATGTACTCCAACATTTAAATATAGGGTTTAAGTACAAGACGATAACCATAAGTACTTTAGAAAACACTCTTCAATCATAGGGCTAAATCCTTGACGAATACAAGAGAATTCCTAGACATACTCTCAAAAGCTTCAAGCGAGAGAAGGGGAGTAAAACCGAGATATAGTAGGGCTGATGTCTATCAAACACTACTAATACTACTAGAAGAGGGACCTCTAGGGAGACTAAAAATAGCTGAAAAACTAGGCTTAGGCGAAGCGAGCATCAAGACAATGCTGCGTAGATTAAAAGAACTCAACATAGTAGACATAGACCCCATAGCTGGAGCATATCTTACATCAAAGGGTAAAGAAATCCTAGAAAAAGTTTCGGAAAAAATGATGCCCCCTATTACATTAGACCTACATGAAACAGCTGAATGGCCTAACTCAAAGATAACCGTATTAAGAAAAGCTAGCCACATACTGGAGCAAACAAACGTACTGGAAATAAGAGACGAGCTCATAAGGAGAGGAGCAAAAGCCGCACTAATAATAGTAGTAGAACACAATACTGCAAAGCTAGCTGGAGTAGAAGAATATACTTCAAAAGAAATAAAACAGATAGCAGAAAAAACCAAGGCAGAGAACGGAGATCTAATTCTAGTATCATGGAGCCCCAATCCACGTGAATCAGAGAAAGCATTGATAGAAGTTGCATTAGACCTACTATCAAGACTAGAACAATAACGTCTAGATATGTATTAAAAGAATGAAGACTAGTTGGGAACAATAATGTGGTGTAGAGATTGAGGGCTATCGCTCTTTACACAGGTGGAAAGGATTCTCACTATGCAATAATAGAGGCCAGCAGACAAGGGGTAAGCGTAGAATTACTCTTAACAGCAATACCAGCTAGAGAAGACTCATGGATGTTCCACGTAGTAAATATTAAGTGGACAAAACTCCACGCAGAGGCAATGAATAAGAAAATAGTATACTATAATGTGAGCGGTATAAAGGAAAGAGAAGTAGAAGAACTAGGAAAGATCCTAGAAACACTAGTATCAAGAGAAGGAATAGACGCTATAATAACGGGAGCAGTAGCAAGTATGTACCAGAAGAAACGAGTAGATAGGATAGCCGAAAAACTCGGTATAAAACACATAGCCCCTCTATGGGGACAAAACCAAGAGAAACTCGTTAGAAAGGAGGCAGAAAATCTGAGATTTATCATAACTGCAGTACAAGCCTACGGTCTTACCGAGAAATGGCTTGGAGTAGAGATAACAAGAGATAACATAGAAGAATTCCTTAAAACATGTAAGAGATACAATATAAGCCCCGTGGGAGAGGGAGGAGAATTCGAAACCTTTGTAGTAGACTCACCACTTATGAGGAAAAAAGTAAGGATAAGAAAGGGTAGGAAGACGTGGTTTCCAGCCGGATACGGGTACTTCATAATAGAAGACGCTGTTCTCGAGGAAAAATAATATGGCTAAAATAAGGATAGGATTCCTCGTAAACCCTATAGCTGGTATGGGTGGTAGAGTAGGGTTAAAGGGAACAGATGGAGAAGCCTACAAGAAAGCCTTAGAACTCGGAGCAAAACCCGTTGCCCCCTTACGTGCAAGGCGGTTTCTACGAGAATACAAGCGGCTAGGTTTAGAAAGATATATTGAACTATACGTTGCCCCCCATCCCATGGGCTCAAAACTTGTTGAAGAGGAAGGTATCACGTATGTGTTAACCGGGGAGTTAAAATCACGTATAACAAGTGCTCAAGACACGAAGATTATCTCACAAACAATGGTTAACCGGGGGGTAAAACTATTAGTTTTTGTCGGAGGAGATGGAACAGCAAGAGATATCATAGAAGCAATAGACAAGGAGATTCCAATACTAGGAGTTCCCAGTGGAGTTAAAATGTACAGCCCAGTATTCGCAGTCACACCTGAAGCAGCAGCAAGAATACTAGAACACTATGTGAGAGGAAACTATAGGATAGAAGAAGTAGAAGTACTAGACATAGATGAAGAAGCTTTTAGAAGAGACCAACTGAAAATAAAGCTCTACGGAACAGCTCTAACAATAAAAGTCCCTAACCTATTACAATCGGGAAAAGAACCGACCCCCACAACACCTAGTATAAGGGAGAATCAGGAAGCAATAGCCAAATACGTCATCGAGAACATGGAGCCTAATACTCTCTACATTTTAGGCCCCGGTACAACAGTAAAAGTCATAGCAGACCTTCTAGGTATCGAGAAAACGCTACTAGGAGTAGATGCAGTATATAATAGAAGACTTATTGGAAAAGACTTAAACGAGAAACAACTACTAGAACTAATAGACAAGTATAAGAAAGCCAAGATTATTCTAACACCAATAGGAGGCCAAGGATTCCTACTCGGTCGAGGAAACCAGCAGATAAGCCCTAAAATACTAGAGAAAATAGGTAAAAACAACATAATAGTCATTGCTACACGAGACAAAATATCAAAGATAAGAAGACTCAGAATAGATACAGGGGATCCCAAAGTAGATGAGAAGTTAAGAAGCTACATTAGAGTGATAGTAGACTACAATGAAGAAGTTGTATTAAAAGTCGAGTAAACGCTCACGAAAAGACATACATATGTAAGTAAAAATATATTGTAAAACTTAATATTCCCCCAAAGACACTAGTATTATG
This sequence comes from Desulfurococcales archaeon, assembly GCA_027030065.1. Classification (GTDB taxonomy): domain Archaea; phylum Thermoproteota; class Thermoprotei_A; order Sulfolobales; family WANQ01; genus JALWGO01. The sequence goes on from JALVFK010000195.1 coordinate 9,667, forward strand.
GGACTCTAGTATGCCCTCTACTATTTCTATGAAAAATAAACAAGAACTACTAGACCTCATAATCTCCGGTGGTCTATTAGAAGACTTCGTAGAATGGGCCCGGAGAAAGGGAATACAAATAGA
>JALVFK010000196.1 GCA_027030065.1 Desulfurococcales archaeon
TTAAGAGATGTAATTGACATATGGTTACCTGACTTCAAGTACGGTAATAATAAGTGTGCAGTAAGGCTTAGTGCTGCTCCACGCTACTGGGAGGTTGTTACACGTAATCTTAAAATGATAGCGGAATGGAAGGATCCAGTTATAATAAGACACCTGGTATTACCGAATCATGTAGAGTGTTGTACTAAGCCTATATTGAAGTGGATTTCCGAGAACATACCCCATGCTCTAGTAAATATTATGGAACAATACCGTCCCGAACACCTGGTTGCAAAATACCCTAAGCGTTGGCCAGATATAGCTCGTCGGCCAAGCTGGCGGGAGATGAGGGAAGCCTATGATTATGCTTCTAAACTCGGCCTCGTCTATGAGCCCGTAAGCTAGTTTCCTCTTCTATTCCTAGTTCATCTAGTATTACTATACCTTTCTCAACTGCTTCTACTATGAGTGGGTTCTTATACGTGTATTTTTCTTTAAATTCTCTCAGTGTTAGTAGGACTGGTTCTACCTCAGGGTATTCTTTCATACATTTTAGGATAAGATCTATTCTCTTATGGGGTATCGGGGGTAAGTCCTTTTCTAGTACTATTAGCACGTCTATATCGCTTTCTTCGTGAAAGTCTCCTCTAGCATAACTACCAAACAATACAGCCGTAATATTCGTGTCAAGTTCTCTTCTAACACAGTAGGCGAATTTTCTAGCCTTCTCTAAGGCCTCCTTGTATTTTCTCATCCTCTTTTTGATGATAGCTTCTGCCACGTATCTTCAACCCATTTTAATATTTCTTCAGCATACATTAATGCTTCTCTAGCTTCTTTTTCGGAAAAGTATTCTTCTGGTATCCCCTCACTCCAGGCATCGGGGTATCGTGTTGGGATATAGTATTTGTCTAAAACCATAGCTTTATCAATGATTTCTCTTGGAACACTAATACCTAGGGCTTCAAGGTGTTTCAAAAGCCTTGTAATGGAATGACCTATTCTGGGAGACCCTAATCCCCAGAGGAGAGCTTTAATTGTCTTCTCTCCCACCTGGTGTGCTTTAAAACAAGCCCACACGTAGTCTCCAGCCTCATAGTCTCTTCTCGCAGACTCTAAGGTGTGCTTAGCACTTCTCATCCACCGCTCATAGTCTTTAGCATTCAGCATCTAGAAACACTCTTGGAGAATAATTGTATTGGAAAATATTTATGTGTTAAGATATTGGGAGGAAAAATACTTGACTAGACGTTAACGTATTTCTGGCATTGATAACAATACCATTTACCGTATTGTTCGATATATGATAGGTAGTTTCCACAAGTCGGGCAACGCGGTACTCTTGCTAGAATCTCTGGTGAAACATTAACGTATTCACGGCATTTGGGACAATACCATCTCCTATACTGTGGATAATATATTAGTGCTGAACCACACTTCGGACAACGCGGTATAGCCCACTGAACAGGCGTAGTTGTTGTTACTGGAGCTGTTGGAGTAGCTTGTTTTGCCGGTTGCGAGACTGTTACTTGAGTTGTAGGTGACACTTGTACTGGTTTCGTTGCTGAGACCATGGTCTCAGAGACTGTTTCCTTAGCCTCTGGTATCTCGACATCTTTTGATAGTAATACTATGTCTCCTACAGCTGAAATAGCCTTCATCGGTAATTCTACTATCTTACCAGCACCAGTCTCTATGATTAACATTATATTGGATGGATTGTTTAAGTCGAAACCAACGTCTTTTATAACACCGACATACTTGGCATCCATAGTATATACTTTTAAGCCTATTAGCTGGGATCGAGAGATTGTTGAAGGCATATTCTTGTACCTAGTATTTTTCTTCTTACGTTTAAAGAATCTCGTGTATGTAATATATAAAAGTATCCAGGTCAACTGTTACTAATAATACACTTTCTTCTCGTTTAAGTCTCTACTAGTTTGTAGGGTCTATTTCAAACGAAACTCTTTTATTGAACAAGTATACACACGTATCTATTGATAAAAGAAAGGTGTACTAAAATATGAGTCAAACACAAGGAACAATTCAACCACAGCCTCAGCCTGGTCCACAGATTTCTACAGAGGTTTTAAAACAAAGACTAACGTTTATAGGAATGATATTGCTTATCATAGGATTCTTTATCGGGGGTTTAGGTGATATAGCATTTATAAGCTTTAGAGCAAACTTGTTCACTGTTATGACCCTACTAGAAGGACTATTATTGATTGGTATAGCTGCAATATTGTTCATGAGGCTAAAATATATCCTCTCATACAAGGGTAACGTCATCGAGTTGTTTCTCGATGAACCCATGTTGAAGTTCATAACCTATCTAGCACCATTATACATGTTGTTTAAGGGTATAAGATTCTTTGGAGGAAACCTTATTGTAGGCATAGGGTTAACGGTTGCCGGTATACTATTTCTCATACTGGTTATACTATATCAGATGTACCGTTATAGAGGTCTACCACCTACTATGATGCTCTTGTTTTCAATATTCATTATAATAGTGGGAGTGTTTCTAAGCGTAGCTGGTTTTATTTCAGCTGGAAGTAGTGGTCCAAACGTGTTTCTAGCGCATTCAGGTATACTTGGTATAGCTGTTATATTTATTGGCATAGGATTAATAATTGTCGGGTTTACGGGGCAGCACAGTAGCAATATCATTAAGCTCATATTGAATTTAGGCTACCTATTAGCCTCTATAGCATTAATAGTAGGTGGAGGTCTCGGAATACGTGACGGTGTAAATGTTCTGGGGTCTCCGTTCTTTCCAGCCTCATTGAAAGCTGTGGGAGGGTTAATACTAGTTGCCGAGGTCATGGCCTTGATTGCGGGAATAATGTTCCTGATAATAATTATTGTTAACTTAGGTAAGGAGTTGAGTAAAGCAACTGCAGCACCACCCCCTCCACCAACTCCTCCACCGCCTGAGGCTCCTCCCCCACCACCGCAATAAGAGAGAGTCTTTGATGTTTGATGAGATCATATATCAATTCTTTTTCTCAACAATTTATTGTTTTATATTTTTCCTAGCGCCATACTATTGTTTCGCTGAACAAATAGTTTGCTATAAAGCCTAGTATTATTCCTACAAGCATTGCTAAATAGGGGTTGAAGCCCAAGAGGCTTATGAGGCCAGCATATGTAGCATACATTATGATTGCTCCTAGTGCCACACTTAAATGATATTTCAGCATTCTCCATAGGAAACTACCCGTTCTACGTGAACGAAAAGTCCACAGGTCGTTTAAAGTGAAGTTACTGAGAATACTTGCTTCTATCGCTATTAGACCGGAGACCATGGGGTTGACTCCAGAGTTTAATGCAAGGTATAGTACTCCTTCGTTTACTAGTACTCCACTTGCACCAACTATAGCGAATTTTATTGGGCGGTACTCGCTTAGCCTTAGCACGTGTTTTATGTATCTCCACATCTCCCCCGCTCCAAGCTTGCTTTCACCTCTGAGGCGGCGGTTGAAGGTATAGGGTATGTCTACTACTTTGTTATACTTTGCCTTTACCAGTATTTCTAGAAGGATCTTGTAGCCTAGAGGATTTAACTCGACACCACTAATTATCTCTCGTTTAAATAAGAAGAACCCCGACATAGGATCAGTTGTGAGTCTTGCTTGCGGTAAGAGTAGTTTCGCTATGAGTGTTGCTCCCTTGGATATTATTTTACGTATAGTACTCCATCCCTCTACTCCTCCCCCCTTCGTGTAGCGTGATGCTACAACTATATCGGCTCCCGTGCTTAATGCTGCTTCTAGGAGTTTTGGTAGTACTTCTGGAGGATGCTGTAGGTCAGCGTCCATTACGACAATGTATTTTCCCCTAGCTTTTCTCACCCCATCGAGTACAGCTGTTCCTAAACCCAGTTTACCGGGTCTTTTGACGAGGACTATGGGGTATCCTTTACGTGCGAGTTCTAATGCTACTTCCCACGTCTTATCGGGACTGTTATCGTCTACAACTATTATCTCGTAACTATATTTTCCTCCTAGAGCCTTGTCTATCCTGTCCACTAGTACTGGTAGATTTTCTCTCTCATTATATGTTGGCACTATTATTGATAGTAGAGGAGCCTCGCTCAAAACGCTTCCCACGCTCACGTTAAGGATAAGGTTCTTAGCTTATTATTTATTATTCTGACTTGTAGTAGGCTTGGAGGGAAAGAGAACTATGCCTAAATACGAGGCACCAAGCTTTCTTAAAATAGATCTCGAAGCAACATCGAAGAGGCTCATAGAATGTGTTAAGAAGACCGTGGAAACCGCTGGTGCGAGTGGAGTAGTATTAGGGTTGAGTGGAGGCGTGGATTCTGCTACTATAGCCGCTTTATCTGTTAAAGCTCTTGGCTCGGAGAGAGTTAAGGTATTATTGATGCCGGATAGGGAGAGTAGTAGGAAGAGTATGATTGATGCAGAGCGTGTAATAGATGTTCTAGGTATAGGTGATGTCGTACGTGTTGATATAACGCCAGCTGTAGAAGCAATACTCCGTATGGGCGGGGACAGCTATGATAGTGCTCCACGGATACCTAAAGCCAACGTTAAGGCTAGGATTAGAATGGTGCTACTCTACTACTATGCTAACAAGGAGAATAGGCTCGTAGTAGGGAGTGGAGATAGGAGTGAGTGGCTTCTAGGCTACTTTACCAAGTATGGTGATGCGGCAGCAGACTTCTACCCAATACTAGGCCTCTATAAGACTCAGGTACGCATGCTAGCAGAGTACCTCGGGATACCCGAGGACATCGCGTGGAAGCCTAGTAGCCCCGATCTATGGCCCGGGCAAAAAGCTATGGATGAACTCGGAGCAGAATATGATATCCTGGACCCTATCCTATACTACATGTTTGAAAAAGGATTGAAAGATGAGGAAATAGTTGAGAAAACTGGAGCACCATTACAATTAGTTAAACGTGTTAGAGAACTCCACGAGAAATCAAGGCATAAGCGGAGTCCGCTAAAAATATGTACGCCATAGATTTAGAGAAAAAACTGTGTTTTTCCTATCTCTTCTTTAACACGATATAGAGTATACCTGCTACGATAACTACTATTATTATTGTCGCGACCCCTATCCAGGTCCATAGGTTTCCTCCACTCGAACTAACCGCTGTTTGTGTTGTCGGAGTTGTTGACGACTGTGGCGGACTCATTGTCGATGTGGGGGATGCAGTGGTAGACGGTGTCGTTTGTGTTGGTGGAGGAGGTGTAGTGGTTTGAGTTGTTTTTGTTGTAGTAGTCGTTGGACTGCTCGTGGTAGTTGTTTTTGTTGGCGAGCTAGTTGTCGGTGTTATTGGACTAGTTATATGTGTTGTAGTTAGCGTTGCCGTTGATGTTACGGGTTGCACTGGTATTGGTATGCTGTGCATGAAGCCTTCTAGGTAGCTTGCAGCTTTCTCCTTAACATTGTTATCGGGTTCTGCGCCAGCTACATTGTTTAATTCTACGTTGAGGTTTATTGTCGAGGGTAGATATGATTGTATCGCGGCGAGGTATCCTAGTAGTATTGATGCTACGCGTTTTTGGGCCTCGGTTCCAGTTAGGTTAGCGTGTTTTAGCCTAATACCTTCAGCTACTATGTTTATGTTTACTTTCCCGGGGTTTGTTCCATCAATGTCTACGTAGATTTTCGATGGATTGGGCGCCAGATATATCTCATCTAGTCCTGGAGGTATACTGGCATTCGATTCCTTTAAGGTTTTAATTATTTCCTCGTGGGCTTCTTTTGCTGCTTTCTCAAAGTCTCCCGTACTATTGCCATGGAATACTGCTTTGACATCCAGCTTATTATCTATAGTCTTTATCGTTACGTTTAGGCTTGATGAAGTATTTGTTTCTTTTGATGGATTGAAGAGTGTTTGGATAGGCGGCAATGATGCTGGACCACTCGTAGTCACGTTAGCACCAGGTATTGGTGGTGCTCCACCGTATTTCTCGCGATATAATAGTGCTTCTGTACTGTTGATATAGAATACTGCTTTAGCGTTAAGATATACCATGCCTTTCTTCCTATCTATATTGGCTTCTATTTGCAGGGTCTTGAACTTTATAAATGTCATATTTAGTTGCTCTAGGTATAGGTTTACAGTACGCTCGGTTAAGAAGGCCGACATCATTACTAGTTGGTTTGCCGTCTCTTCTCCCGTCATGTTTAACGGTATGGTTATGTTTGCGTAGAGGTTTACAGTAGTATTATTTGCATCTCCACTACTGTTTAAGTCTACGTTGAACTCTAATGTACCATTTACATTAGTGTAGTTGCCCTTTGCCTTCAAGTATAGTTCTCCGTAACCCTTAATACTCTTGGACTTGAGCCATATGTTAGCGTTTACCTTGTTTTCCCTTAACTTTTCAGAGATTACCGTTAGGTTTAACGTACCATCAGTTATCAACTGTTTCTCACTGGGCATAGTGGTCTCAGCATTCAGTACTAGCTTGAATGTACTTTGTGCGCTAGTACTCGTATTACCCGTTAAGTTAGCGTATAAGTCTACTATTACTCCATCATCATAGCCATTTATGACTACTCTTATACTACCGCTCGGATTCGACTGGGCAACAGGGTTGATTACCGATAACATTAGTGTTGTTAACAATACTAGTGTTAGGAGTTTACCCGTTTTCATAAAGTACACCTTTTTTCTTAGGCTAGAATTATCGTATAACACTAATAAATTATGGCTATCCTCTGGGTTTCAGAGAGTCTCATTGGAAATTATTTCCAAGGCTTCTTAGTCTTCGGGTTTTATCTCTATTAGTATGTTCATGTAGGCGTCTAGTTGTTTTAGCTCAACAACTTGTTTAACTGTTTCGCTAGCATAGTCTCCTCCGAGTGTACGTGATATTATTATGAGGTCGTTCATCTTATATGCACCATAGTTTATGTGGTCTATTGGCCTATTGGTAGCGGTGTAGGCGAAGGTTAAGTCTATTGGAATCCAACCAATACTGGGTACGTATGCTTTAACCCATCCATGTGGTCCAGCATTGACTACGCGGAACTTTATAGTGTTCTCGAATTCTGCTGTAGAATCAAAACCCGGTATATAGATGAGTCCGGCTTCCATGTATGCTGGGATACCTTTTGCTCGTAGTAGTGTTATCAGTAGGTTTGCCTGGTCATCACAGTCTCCCTTGCGTTCAACTAGTACCTCTACGGGGTGTCTTGCTGGTATACGTGACTTGTATTCTATGTTATGGGTTATCCAGCGTATAGCGTTTAACAAGTATTCTCCTAGATTCCCATTACTCTGCTCCCACAATGCGTCAACGTAGAGTTTTACTAGAGGATTCGTATAGTTCCAAAGTACTGTCTGATGAGTGAGGTTTTCATAGTATTTTAGGCTTGTAACATTACTCCACGGAGCACTTACTATATCGTTTACAGTTATATTGGGTGGTGGTGGAAAGAGTTCAACTTTATACTCTACTGTAAGATTGATAGAAGACCCTGGCTCTACTACAGCATCGTCCTTTAATATCGCTTGCATACCGAGGCCCCCCATTATTTTCTGTACAGTATAATTGGCTGGCCTGCCATTGATGTACACGTGGTATTCTAGTGTTTTCTGCCTAACATCTAGTTGAGGATAATCAAGATAGGGTTCACCGAGATCAGATAAGTTGAATGGCTTTGAGCCATTATTGTATACTATGTATACTTCTCTTACACGATAAATTCTAGTTGAAGACGATAAGTCTACGTAGTTGAGTGCTGATGTAAGTGTTACTGCTAGGATAGATGAGGTCAATAACATTACTAGTAATAGTAGGGCTAATCTAATAGTGCTCACCATTACGTAGTCATTCCCATACAAGAATAAAGTTGGCTAAGCGGATAATAAGCCATACTATATCCTACGAACCCGTTATCTTCTGAGGATCCAGTATTTCAACCCATACTTCGTCTCCAACCTCATAGCCTGTAGAATCTTCTGGAATCCTTAATAATCCATTACCTCTTATTAGTGTTGACAGTACACCGCTTCCAGTTAGTCTAAGAGGCTCTACAAGGTAGTTGTCGTCTTCAACCCATACTCTAACACGGTATAGTTCGAGTATACCTGGCTGGCTTGGAATACGTTTAACTAGCTTAGCCTTTACTCTAGGATAACCTAGCCTCGTACCATATAATCGCTCTATTATAGGCTTGAATACTAGTTCTAGTTCAGCTAGTGCTGCAACTGGGAACCCGCTTAAAGCCATCACTATTTTTCCGTTAACTACTCCTATAGCTCCGGGCCTACCCGGTTTTATCGCGAAGCCATGGTAGAAGGGGTCTGGTTTTAATCGTTTCAATGCTTTTACTGTATAGTCTCTTCTCCCCATGCTCGTACCGCCTATAGAGAAGACTATATCATAGTTTTCTAGGAGTTCCTTAAACTTAGAGTATATTTCGTCTTCATCGTCTCCTAGGAGACCAGCATCGGTTACATCTAGTCCCATTTCATGGAGTTGTGCTAACACTAGTCTCCGCGTAGAATCATAGAGTTTACCCTCAACGTAGGGTTCACCGGGTTCTAGTATTTCTTCACCAGTAGAGAAGACTGCAGCTCTAATCTTCTTATAGACGTGTATGCTTGGTATACCCTGACTTGATACAAGAGCCATGTGCCAGGGCCTTATCCTCTCACCTTTATGGATTATTATTTCTCCGCGTTGTACGTCTTCTCCTCTAAGCCCCACACCATAACCTGATGGGAAGCTACGATAAACATATACTATACCACCATGCCTACTCGTATACTCGTATGGTACTAGTACATCTGCTCCTAGGGGCACTGGTTCTCCAGTATTCAATTCAATGCATTCTCCAGGCCCTATTTTACCCAGATTCTTTGGAACAAGTCTTAGTGATACAGGTGATTCTGGCGAGGCGTATACTATATCTTCTGATCTAGCTGCATAGCCATCGAGGAGTGTACGATCAAAGCTTGGTATATCTATTCTAGCCTTAACGTCTCTTGAAGCTATTCTCCCGATAGCCTCAATGCCCACCGTTACTTCTTCCTCACCTATTCTTAGAGTTGAAGCCTTCAATACTTCTTCAACTACTTCTCTAACACTATGTAGTTTTTCGGGAAACCCTTTACGATTCTGCACGTGTTTCAGCCTCTAGTGGATTCTTTTTCTCCATTCCTTCTGTTATATTTTATGAATTGATCTAATGTAGTAATAGGCGGTTTAGCCTTAGGTTTTCTAGTGCTTTCTTCTTTTTTCTGAATCGTTGTTTCTTTAGTTTTACTGGTATACAATGCTTGCTGTGGTGGAGTGCGTTTCAATAATACGTCTTCTATGAAGCTGTCTCTAACTGGCTGGTATACTTGTTTGAAGAATAATTGTTGGTCTTCTAGTATTTTTCTAGGAAACTTTTTGACGTATTCTACTGCTGCCTTCCAGGCTACTTCGAAGGGGACTTGTAGTTCTATTTTACGGGCTATGTGTTCATCGAAGTGTTTTGGGGTGTGTTCTTCTCCACCCATACCATACCATCCGCGGGGAGATATTGTTACGGGTTCTCCGAATACTTCCTTCTGCTTCCAAGTTTTTTCTTCGCTTGACTCAATTGTGCTTAATCGTGTTTTTTCTTCTATTCTTCTATAGGTTCTAAAGCCTCTACCATAGTGTTTAGCCCAAGCGTAGAATACTGCACGATTGTAGCCGAAGCTCTTAGCCTTCTCTAGGTCTCCGGTTAACAAGTAGTATCTTGCTGCTTGGAGGAGACCCATTACCTGGAATCTATCTATTTTTCGGGGTCCTACAACTC